>DGZR01000072.1:9329-14404 GCA_002397155.1 Firmicutes bacterium UBA4975
GGTATAAGGAATGGCCGGCAGTGCCGACCATTAGTCATATGCGTTTGAACAGTCGCGAGATGTGCTTGTACAGGGCCAGGGTTACCACCGAGACGGCAGTACCTTTCAAAAAGTTAAAGGGAGCTGTGCCTAGGATAATGAGGGTCTTGAGGTCGGTGATGTTGGGGTTGACCTTAGTGCCCATGCCGACGATGGCGGCCATTGGGTAGCCTAGTACCGTTTCATACAAGGGCAGGAAGATGTAGTAGTTGGCAAAGGCCATGACAACTGTCATGGACACTGTTCCCACCAGCAGGCCCAAGAGGGCCCCCTTCTTGGTATGCATGTACCGGTAGATGACCGAGGCGGGGACGACAAAGGCGATGCCGGTAATGAAGTTGGCCAAGGGACCAACCCAGGCAGTGTCGGACTTGGTCATAATGTGAAAGAGGTTTTTAATCAGTCCGATAAGCACTCCGGCCACCGGCCCTAGGGCAAATCCTCCCACCAGGGCGGGAACGTCGCTAAAGTCCATCTGGAGAAAGCTGGGGAACAAAAAGGGAATGGGAAATTCTAAGTACATGAGGATCAGGGCAATGGCGGATAATAAACCTACCTTGACAATAAAACCCGTCGACTTTGACTGCATGACAAAATACCTCCCTCAAAATAAAAATTCCTGAACCAAGAAATTTCAGGAGGAGGGCAGACCGAATTAGGCCTGTATAAAGTCCCTTCTCCCATCCAGACTGTAACTGTCGGCCCCGAAATTACATCGGGTCAGCCCCATTAGGGGTTCGCGGGCTTTCACCGCCGGTGGGGAATTGCACCCCGCCCTGAAGGTAGACTTCGTATTGAGTTCAAATTCATGATATCACAGACCATCTTCCCTGGCAACACCTTTTGAGGGACGTACCCTGTTGCCGCACTTTCGCCATGCACTCGGCTTGTTTTTAGGAGTATTAGGGAATAATGCCGGGTTTGTCAAAGTCAGGGAAAAAAGGGATGAGGAAGCGTCGAATGCATCGCAAAACTGGTTTGGGAAAAAAGTACCATGCTGGCCAAGCTGGTATGCCCAAAAATGGGGCAGAAGGGTCCGCCCCTGTGTTATAGTAAAAGGGGTGCGTCCCGAATTTTGTCGAATTTGCGGCAGAAGGGTACGTCCCTTAAGGGGGGCAGGGAGATAGAACTGGTCGCCCCCAAGCTCATCGTCTGCTTGGGGGCCCTGGCGGGGCAGACCTTAATCCGCCAGGATTTACGCATAACCCGGGACCGAGGGAGCTGGGCCAAGTACAATGGCATCGACATCACCGCCACCTTCCATCCGGCGGCCCTGCTCCGGAACCCCGGCCTAAAACGGCCGGTGTGGGAAGACTTTAAGGCCGTCCGGGATTTTTATCGGCGGCTGCCCTGAGGAGGAAGAGGATTGCTGGACATAGTCCTGGTGCAACCGGAAATTCCCCAGAACACGGGGAACATCGGGCGCACTTGCTTGCTGACCGGGTCCCGCTTGCACCTTGTGGGCCCCTTGGGCTTTTCCCTAGCGGATAAAGAACTGAAGCGGGCCGGCCTGGACTACTGGCCCCAGCTCGATGTGGCGGTGTATGGGGATTGGCCGGAGTTTTGGGCCCGCCATTGCGGCCGCCAGATTTACTGCCTGACCACCAAGGGCAGCCGACGCCATACCCAGGTCTCCTGGCCCCGGCAGTCCATGCTGGTCTTTGGCCGGGAGACGGGGGGCCTGTCCCCAGAGATTATGGCTCTAGGGGAGAAGGTGCGCCTGCCCATGGCCCCGGGCTGCCGCTCACTTAATTTGAGCAACGCCGTGGCAATTTGCGTCTACGAATACCTGCGCCAGTGGGATTTTCCCGGCCTGGTGTAAGAGGAGGGAAATGATGAGGGAGTACCGGACAGTGGCGGGTCGGGGCGAAGGGGAGATCATCGTGAAAAAGTCCCGCTTCATCGGCCAGGCTTGTCCCGTCGCCGATGAGGAGGAGGGGATCGCCTTTGTGGCGGAAATAAAAAAAAAGCATTACGAGGCAAGGCACAATTGCCATGCCTGGATAATCGATCCCCTCAACCAACGGTCTAACGACGACGGCGAACCGGCCGGCACTGCCGGCCGTCCCATCCTGGAAGTGCTCCGCAAGGAGAACCTGGAACAGGTCGTGGTGGTGGTCAGCCGCTACTTTGGCGGGGTTCTCCTGGGCGCAAACGGGCTGGCCCGGGCATACACCCAGGCCTGCAAGGCCGGCCTGGAGGCGGCGGGGATGGGCAGGATGCAGCCCTGGCGGGAGCTGATTGCCCTGGTGGACTATCCCCTTTACGGCAAGCTGGAAAACCAGCTCCGGGAGCGGGAGATCGGCGTTTTGGCCACGGTTTTTACTGATAGGGTGGAAGTGACCCTGGGGCTGCCCCGGGAAGAGGTGGGACCGGTGCAAGATTGGCTGGCTGACCTCTCCCAGGGCCAGGCTCAGTTGACCCCCGGCCGGGAATACTACAGCTTTGTGAGGGGATGATTGTGATGAAACTGCCGATAGCTTTTGACTGGGACGGCACCCTTTTCCAGGTACACCTGTTGGCGGTGCCAGCCTACATAACCGTTTTTACTCGCCTGGCCCAAGAGGGAGTGATTGAATCGGTGCCCAGCCGGGAAAAGTTCCTCAGCATCTTCGGCATGGTCTCGGAAGACATTTGGGAGTACCTCCTTCCGGGTACCAGCCGAGAGCTAAAAGACCAGGTGGCCCGGGACCTGGTGGCGGAGGAGGACAAGATCAGGGATCGGGGAATCCTCTACCCCGGAGTCCGGGTAACCCTGTTGGCCCTGCGGGAATCAGGGCATCCTCTTTTCGTCGTCAGCAACGGCACCGAGGATTACATCAAGGGCGCCTGCGCCGACACCGGCCTGGCCCCCCTTTTACAGGGCATTTACTCGGCGGGCCAGTACAAGACAGCGACTAAGGTAGAGCTCCTGGCCCGGGTAATCGCCGATAATCGCCTGGGTGCCGGCCTCATGGTGGGGGACCGGGGCATGGACCTGGAGGCGGGCCGGGAAAACGGGTTTACCACCGTGGGCTGCGCCTATGGTTACGCCGACAGGGAGGAACTAAGGGGTGCCGATTACCTCATTGAGGATATCCGGGAACTGCCCGGCATAGTGCAAAAGTTATAAAGTTAAGGGGGCGGCTCCGCCCCCTTAACTTTTTGTTATTTACTAGATCTGGGGCAGGGCGGCTTCCAACAGTTTGCGGATTTCCCTGCCTTCGCTGAGCTCCCGGGCCTCTTCCCACAGCTCCCGGCAACGACTGTAGCTGAGGGAACGGATTGCCGCCTTTACTTGGGGGATGCTGGAGGCGCTCATGCTGAATTCGTCCAAGCCCATAGCCACCAGGAGGGGGGCGGCCAGGGGCTCTCCGGCCATTTCCCCGCACATGCCCACCATCTTCCCCTCACGGTGCCCGGCCTGAATGACGCTCTCAATGAGGCGAAGGACGGCAGGGTTAAAGGGATCGTAGAGGTAGGAGACATTTTCGTTCATGCGGTCGGCGGCGCAGGTGTACTGGATGAGGTCATTGGTGCCGATGCTGAAAAAGTCCACTTCCCGGGCAAAATGGTCAGCTTGGACGGCAGCGGCGGGGATTTCCACCATTATCCCCAGCTTGTAAGTCCGGGAGAATGGGATCCCCTCTCTTGTCAGTTCTTCTTCTACTTCGCCCAGGAGGTCCTTGGTCCGGCGCACTTCCCCCAAGGTGGCTACCATCGGCAGCATTATCCAGAGATTGCCGGTGAGGCCGGCCCGGAGCAGGGCCCGGAGCTGGGTCTTGAAGAGGGGGAGGTTGGCCAAGCAGAGGCGGAGGGCCCGGTTCCCCAAGAAGGGGTTTAGCTCCTTGGCCATCTCCAGGTAGGGCAGCTCCTTGTCGCCGCCGATGTCCAGGGTGCGGATAATGACGGGCAGGTCGCCGAAGGCCGCCAGGACTTTGCGGTAGGCTTCGTACTGTTCTTGTTCCGAAGGCATGTCCCCCCGGTCCATGTATAAGAATTCAGTGCGGTAAAGGCCCACTCCCTGGGCCCCGTATGCCAGGGCGCTGTCTGCATCGTTGGGGGTGCCTATGTTGGCCACCAGTTCAAACTGCTTGCCGTCGGTAGTCTGGGAGGGCAGATCTTTGAGGGCCAAGAGCTGGGCCCGGCGGCGGGCCAGGGCCTGGCGGCGCTCTTGGTACTCCGCCAGCAGCTCGGAGTCGGGATTGACCAAGACCTGGCCGGCACCGCCGTCCACGATGACGGTATCGCCGGTCCGGAGGGGGCCAAAATCTCCTGCCCCCACCACAGCGGGGATTTCCAGGGACCGGGCCATGATGGCGCTGTGAGAAGTCCGGCCCCCGGTCTCGGTGACAAAGGCCAGGACCAGGGTCCTGTTCATCTGGGCGGTGTCCGATGGGGCCAGGTCATGGGCAAAGACCACGGCGGGCTCAGTCATGCCGCCCAGGGAACCGGTCTTCACCCCCAGCAAGTTATTGACCCAGCGGTTGGCGATGTCCCGGACATCGGCGGACCGACCCCGCATGTACTCGTCTTCCATGGCGTCAAACATGGCGGCAAAGGTCTCGCCGGTATCCTGGACCGCCCCTTCGGCGTTGCTCCCCTGGGCGATCTTTTCCGTGATGGCCTCGGCCAGCATGGGGTCCTCTAGGAGCATGAGGTGGGCGTCAAAAATCGCCGCTTCCTGCTCTCCGGCCTGGGCGGCCAGCTTTGCCCGGATGGCTTCTAGCTGTTCCCGGGTCTCGGCCTGGCTTTTTTTAAGCCGGGCCAGTTCTTGTTCTCTTTGGCCGGGAGGGACTTGGTACCTAGGCAGCGCTTTTTTCGCGCTTTGAACTACATAAGCTTTGCCGATGACAATGCCGTTGGAAGCGGCAATTCCCTTGATCATTGACGACCCCTCCAATTAAATAAACCTTTTCGGTATTATAGCACATAATCACCGGAAAATTAGTGCCCGTCTTTTACAAAGATGAAAGTGGGTGAAAAGCCCACTGACCCTGAACCAGCGGGCTCTTTTCTCTCATTGTTGTGCTGAAATGCTGATGCTAAAAGTCCTC
>DGZR01000072.1:14681-20695 GCA_002397155.1 Firmicutes bacterium UBA4975
TTTTAGGGGATTGACAAATTAGCCCGGGCTGGTAGTATAAATGTTAGGTAAGACTAATACTTTTGGGTGTGATTCAAGTGTCAAGTAAAGTTGCAGTCTCCCCCTCCATGCAAGATTATCTCAAGGCAATCCTCAATCTCTCCGAATTAAACGGCCAGGTCCGGGTGACAGATATTGCCGAACACCTGGGGGTGGCCAAGCCCAGTGTGCACCAGGCCGCGACCCAGTTGGCCAAAGCGGGATTGGTCGTCCATGAAAAATACGGACCCTTGGAATTGACCGAAAAGGGCCTGGAGACCGCTAAAAGCGTCCGGGACAAGCACAGCATGCTAGTAAAATTTTTTGTCGAGGTCCTGGGGGTTGACTCGGAGACCGCCCACCAGGATGCCTGCCTGATTGAGCACGCAATCAGCCCCGTGACCATGGAAAATCTCATCAAACACTTTAAGGAATACACCAGGTAGGACAGGCTAATGATCTAATCCGTACAGCTAAAGGAGAGGTGACAGTGAAAGAAGGGGTAAAAACTCTGCTGCACGCCAAGTCGGGGGAGATGGTGCGCGTCCAGGACATACTGGGCGGCCGTAAAATGAGAAACAGGCTCATGGAATTAGGAGTAATGGAAGGCACCCCGGTCAAGGTCTACAGCAACGAGGGGGGCCCCCTGATTATTCTTGTCGGCAACAGCCGGTTTGCCCTAGGGCAGGGTGTGGCGCAAAAAGTAACTGTAAAATAATGTTAGGCAGGACTAACCTGGAAGGGGACTGGGGAATGGGGCCGATTGAATTAGCCCTGGCGGGCAATCCGAATACAGGCAAAACATGCATCTTTAACAACCTGACGGGCGCCCGGCAAAATGTGGGTAACTGGCCCGGCGTGACCGTAGAAAAAAAAGAGGGGACAATCCCCTTTCAGGGCCGGTCGGTGAAATTAGTCGACCTTCCCGGAGCATACAGCCTGAGCTCCTTTTCCGAGGATGAGGCCGTCGCCCGGCAGTACCTGGTAAATAACAGCGCCAATGCCGTCATAAACGTGGTCGATTCCTGCAATCTGCGGCGAAACCTGTACCTCACCCTGCAGATGATGGAAGCAGGAGCTAATGTAGTAATCGCCCTGAACATGATGGACGAAGCCTGCCGCAGTTGCATAAATATCGATGTGGAAAAGCTGGCCGCCCTTTTTGGCGTCCCGGTGGTCCCCACGGTGGCAGCCAAGGGCCAGGGCATGCAAGAAGTGGTTCAGGCCGCCGTGGATAGAGCGACCGGCCCCCGCAGGCCCTTTAAAATCGAGTACGGGCCCGCCCTGGAAAAGCCCTTGGCCGAGCTGGAAAAGAGTATCCGCTCGACGGCCGGGCTGGATAAAAAGTACCCCAGTAACCGCTGGCTGGCCCTAAAGGTCTTGGAAGAAGACGAAGGGGTTATCGAGGAAGTCAAGGAGGTGGCCGGTGGCCGGGCCATCTTGGCAAGGGCGGAGCGTGCCCGGGCTGCCTTGGCCCAAAAAGGAGTCAAGGCGGATTCGGTCCTGATTGCCAAGCGCTACGAGTACATCGACAGCTTGGTGGCCCAGTGCGCCAGCGAGGCCTGTTCCACGGGCAATGTCCTTTCGGACAAAATCGACAAGGTGGCGACCCACCGCCTTTTCGGCATCCCGGTTTTCTTTGTAGTCATGTGGCTGCTCTTTGAGTTCACCTTTCGCCTGAGCGGGCCCTTTATAACCCTGGTGGAGGATGGCTTTTCCCGGCTGGGGGCCTGGCTTGCCATAGCCTTGCCCGGTATGAATGCCTCGGGCCTTTTTACCTCCTTTGTCGTCGACGGCCTGGTTGCCGGCCTGGGGACGGTAATGGGCATAGTGCCCGTACTGGTCACCCTGTTCTTGGGCATCACCCTGTTGGAAGACAGCGGCTACATGGCCCGGATTGCCTACATCATGGATAAACCGATGCGGGTAATGGGGTTGAACGGCAAGGCTTTCATTCCCTTTTTGCTGGGCTTTGGCTGCAATGTTCCCGCCATCATGTCAACGAGGACCTTGGAGTCAAAAAGGGACCGGCTCTTGGCAATAATCGCCAACCCCTTTATTTCCTGCACCGCCCGGTTGCCGGTCTACATCTTGTTTGCCAGCGCCTTTTTCCCGGCGCAGAAAATGCCGGTGGTGATGTCCCTTTACTTCATCGGCCTGGCCCTGGCTATCATCACGGTAAAGGTCTTTAGCAAGGTTGTCCCCGAGGAAAAAGACGAGGTCTTTCTCATCGAGCTGCCGCCTTATCGGCTGCCGGCCCTGAAAGGGGTTGTCACCAGCTTGTGGGAAAAGATAAGCGACTTCCTCAAAAGGGTGAGCACGGTTATTCTCGCGGCGGTAATCGCCGTCTGGGCTCTGTCCAGCCTGCCCTATGGGGTCGAGTACGCCAGCCGGGAAAGTCTGGCCGGCCAAGTGAGTTCATTCATCGCCCCGATCTTTACCTGGGCGGGGTTCGCCAATTGGCGGGCGACGGTGGCCCTGATCTTTGGCGTTCTCGCCAAAGAAGTAGTGGTGAGCACTTTGGGCGTGGTCTACAAAGCCGGAGAAGGGGGCCTGGGCGCCGCCCTGGCGGCGGATTTCACTCCCCTGTCCGCCTTTTCCTTTATGACGATGACCCTGCTCTATGCTCCCTGCATCGCCACCATCGCCACCATCAGGAGCGAAACAAAGTCCTGGAAATGGACCCTGATTGCCCTGGTCTATGGCTTTGGGGTAGCCTGGCTCTTATCCGTGCTGGTCCACCAGGTCGGTTCCATATTCAGTTGAAAGGGGTAAAAAAAGATGCGGATTGTGGAAATTGTGATTCTGGCCACCGCTTTGGCTTTTGCCGCCTGGCAGATTTACCGGTTTTTTACCAGGGGCCCCAAGTGCAGCTCCTGTGCCGGTTGTCCCCTCAACTGCAGCAGCCGGCGGGAAGGATAAATGTAAACGCCAACGCCGTTCTTTACCCTTTAGGGGAGAGAACGGCGTTTTTTATTCTTCTCGGGTCGTGACCAGCCAGTCTTTCCAGGCAAAGTGAAGGGGGTCCAGGGCTCTTGGCTCAAACTCTTGGAGCCGGGCGTAAATCTCCGGATTGGTTTGAAAGAAGAGGTTCAGGCGGGCAATTTTTTCCAAGGTGGTCAGGCTGATATTGTGCTCGATCATTTCAGTCTCCATGAGCAGGGAGTCGGTGACCCCCAAGAGGGAGAGGAACTGTTCAATGACCTGGTGCCGGTGGAAAAGAAATTCTCCCAGTTCCCGGCCGGACTGGGTGAGGCGGACGATACCGTATTTCTCAAAATCTAAAAGTTCAAGCTGGGTTAGTCTTTGCACCATTCTGCTCACGGAGGGAGCTTGGACATTGAGGCTTTCGGCCAGTTGGTTGACCCGGGTAAAACCCTCCTGGCGGCAATTGCGGTAGATCATTTCCAGGTAGTCTTCCATACTGGGAGTCAAGGTCTTTTTCCCCCGCAGGTGCAGTTGGTAGCCCCGGGCTGTGCGAAAAATGCCGTTTTTAGGCACTTGTCCTGGTCCCCCTTTTGCCCCTTGGGCTTTTATCCTTTTCTACAGGGTATTCATCACTCCCAGTGGATATTTCTCATAACTTGCTGGTAGGAAACATTGTTTGTGGCCTAAAACATTCTAGGAGGAATAATCGTGAACGCAAAAACTATGCCCCTAAACTGCCTGCCCCTGGGCCGGGTGGGAGTGGTGCGGGAACTGCTGGCCGGTGCCGAGCAGCAAAGACGCCTTTTGGACCTGGGGCTGGTAAAGGGCACGGCGGTGGAAGCGGTGCTGAAGAGTCCTGCCGGCGACCCCAAGGCTTTTCAAATCCGCGGGGCCCTAATCGCCCTGCGCAATGGGGAGGCCCGGCAAGTACTGGTGGGTTTGCAGTAAGGGCCAATGGGGCTGACTAAGCAATCGACGGGCATCGGGGCCGGCCGGGATTACAGTATCTACCGGTCCGGGGCCCCTGGGGAAAAAGTCGTGGCCCTGGCCGGCAATCCCAATACGGGGAAAAGCACGGTTTTCAATAGTCTGACGGGGATGAACCAGCACACGGGAAACTGGCCGGGCAAGACCGTCACCAATGCCCAGGGCCGCTACCAATTTGACGGGGATAAATTCCTGCTGGTCGATCTGCCGGGGACATACTCGCTGCTGGCCACTTCGGTGGAAGAGGAGGTGGCCCGGGATTTTCTCTGCTTTGGCAAACCCGATGTGACGGTGGTAGTGGCTGATGCCACTTGTCTGGAACGCAATCTCAACCTGGTCCTGCAAATCCTGGAAGTAACCGACCGGGTTGTGCTCTGCCTCAACCTCATGGATGAGGCTCGGCGCAAGAAAATCCGGGTGGCCCTGGACCGGCTGGAAGAAGAACTGGGGGTGCCGGTGGTAGAGACCAACGCCCGCAATGGCGAAGGGTTGGAAGGTCTGAAAGAGACAATTGCCAAGATGGCCGCAGGCTGGGTCAGCACGCCCCGGCAGGTAAAGTACTGCGCCGAAGTAGAAAAACTGGTGGCTAAACTCAGCCCGTTATTTGCCGGGCTCGCGCCCAACAACCGCTGGTTGAGCCTGCGCTATGCCGCCGGAGAAACCCGGGTTTTGCCAACCCCGGGCCTGGGGATAGCTCCCCCCGACTTGGCAGAAAAAAACTGGGCCCCGGAGATCTGCCGGGACCGAATCGTCACTGCCATCGTTGAAGAGGCAGAAGGGATCTATCGGCGGGTAGTCAAAGTGGAAAATGACCGGCACCACGCCCTGGACAGGAAAATCGACCGTCTCTTGACCTCCAGGGCCCTGGGGGTGCCGATCATGCTGGGCCTCTTGGGCCTGGTCTTTTGGCTGACAATCAAGGGGGCAAATTACCCCTCCCAGCTTATAGCCTCTCTTTTGTTTGGCCTTGAGGACTGGCTGGCCGGCCTGGGCTTTTGGCACCTCTTGCCCCCCTGGCTGTTCGGCATCCTGGTCCAGGGCATGTACCGCACCCTGGCCTGGGTGGTTTCGGTGATGCTGCCCCCCATGGCGATTTTCTTCCCCCTCTTCACCCTGCTGGAGGACCTGGGCTACTTGCCCCGGGTAGCCTTTAACCTGGACCATTACTTTAAAAAGGCCTGTGCCCACGGGAAACAGGCCCTGACCATGTGCATGGGTTTTGGCTGCAACGCGGCGGGGGTGGTGGCCTGCCGGATCATCGATTCACCCCGGGAGCGCCTGATCGCCACTATCACCAACAACTTTGTCCCGTGCAACGGCCGCTTTCCCCTTCTCATCGTCATGGCCTCCGCCTTTTTGGCTGTTGGTGTCCCCTTGGGAGGAGGAGCAGCCGTCTTGTCAGTGCTGGCAACCGTCGTCATCGGCGTTGCCGCGACCTTGGCTGTTTCCTGGGGCCTTTCCAAAACTATTTTGCGGGGGCTGCCTTCGTCCTTTACCCTGGAGCTGCCACCCTATCGGAGGCCCCAAGTCGGCAAAGTCCTGGTGCGTTCGGCATTCGACCGGACCCTTTTTGTCCTGGGCCGGGCGGCGGCGGTGGCGGCCCCGGCGGGGATCGTCATCTGGCTGATGGCCAATGTCACGGTGTCCGGTGCCAGCTTCCTGGCCCACGGCGCCGGTCTTTTCCAGCCCCTGGGCCGACTGATGGGCCTGGATGGCGTCATCCTCATGAGTTTTCTCCTGGGCCTGCCCGCCAACGAGATTGTCATACCGGTGCTCATCATGAGCTACACGGCCAGCGGAACGATGCAGGACATGGCGGGCCTGGTCCACTTTCGCCAGCTCTTGCTGGCAAATGGCTGGACCTGGCTGACGGCGGTCAACACTATGCTCCTAGCCCTGTTTCACTTTCCCTGCGCCACTACCCTGTGGACCATCCGCAAGGAAACCCAGAGCCTGAAGTGGACTTGGATTTCTTTCTTGATTCCCACCCTGGCGGGAATCATTATCTGCACTGCAGTGGCGGCAGTGGCCCGCCTTCTGGGCCTGGCGCCGTATTAGAGGTTAGGGGTTGGAAGAAAAAA
>DGZR01000072.1:20964-26244 GCA_002397155.1 Firmicutes bacterium UBA4975
GACGCCCCCCCTACATTGCTGAGGTTGGAGTTTCAAGGGTAGGCAAGACGGGCCAATGAAGCAGGAGAACCGTCCCCACTTTGCCGAGCTAAACTGTTAGGTTGAGAAAGTAGCAGGCCAGGTAAAAGTAGATGAGCAGGGCGACGATGTCCAGGATGGTGGTGAGGATCGGCCCGGCGCCGGCGGCTTGGTCCAGGTCCAATTTGTACATAACCCAGGGTACCAAGAAGCCCAAGGACGCCGACAGGGTGAGGGCGATCCACAGGGACAGCCCGATAACCAAGCCCAGGGCAAAGTCTCCCTGCCAAAGGCCTGCGACCAGGGCCGTGATGAGGCCGATGATGCCGCCGATGGCCAGGCCTCGCCCGGTTTCATTGAGCAGGGTCCGGCGGAACTCATGGGGGCGGATATGGCCCAAAACCAAACTGCGTCCGAAAATCGTGGTGGATTGGGTGCCCACATTGCCGCTCATGTCCATGATCAGGGGCAGAAAAAAGGCCAGGGCCAGGACTTGGGTGAGGGCAACCTCAAAGCGACTGACGATTACCCCTCCCACCAGGTCCCCGGCCAGGGTGATGAAGAGGAAGGGGAGCCGGGCGCCCAGGACCTTGGCCAAGGAGCCGTGGAGGAGGCGCTGGCTCAGGCTCTCTTCCCGCTTTTGCAGGGAAAGGACCCCGCCTTTTTCCAGCAGGTCTTCGGTGGCTTCTTCTTGCATGATGTCCAGAGCCCGGTCGTACTCCAGGGCGCCTACCAGGCGGTTTTCCGAATCCACCACCGGCAAGCTGACCAGGTCAAACTTTTTTAGGATGTTGACCGCTTCTTCCTGGTCGGTGTCGGCGGTGACAAAGATGATGTCTTCGTCCATTACTTCGTCGATTTTAGCGGCGGGGTCGGCCAGGACTAGGTCAGGGAGGGTGATTACCCCTTCTAGCACCCGGCGCTTATCGGTGACCCAGACGTTGAGCAGGGTTTCCTGGTCAGGTTTTAGGGCGCGGATGCGGTCCAGGGCCTCCTGGACGGTGGAGTCCCGGCGCAGGCGCACGTAGTAGGGGGACATGACCCGGCCTACAGTGCCCGGTTGGAAGCCCATGAGTATCGAGGCTTTCTCCCGGTCTTCCGGAGGAATGGATTTTAGCAGTTCCTTAGCCACCTTGGCAGGCAGCTCGTCTAAAAGGCGGACCTGGTCGGAAGAGTCGATGCCGGCTACCAGTTCGGCCAATTCTTCGGCGGTGAAGGCCTGGAGCAGTTCTTTTTGCTTGGATGCCTCCATCAGTTCAAAGATTTCCAGGGCGGTGTCTTTTTCCAGCAGCCGGAAGAGGATTGCCTGCTGGTTGGGGGGGTACTCCTCCAGGAGTTCGGACAGTTCTTGAAAGCCCAGCTCCTCATTGAGGAACTGTTTGAGCTGGGCCAGTTTGTGCTCGGAGAGCAAGGCGGTGATTCTTTCGGTCATGGCGCACCTCCGTATATACTTATTCTGTCCAGAGCTTTTGTCCCATCGTCGTCCCTGACTGAAGATAATCACCTCCTTGGCAAAATAAATAACCCCGCAAGGGGGTTGTGGCAATGAAAAAGACAGCCCTCTTGTCTGAGCTTTGGCACTTGCATGCATAGAGTCCGTGACTCAGCTACCTTAGGGCCCACCTTAACCCGATGGGGCCTGCTCTACCCGTTGGCGTCTCTCGACATTTCCGGGCAGCAGCTTGTCTCATGCAAGTAACCTCACCTAACGAAGTGCCTAATTTCACCAATACAATATCAAACTAGGGCCCCTAGGTCAAATGAAATACGAGTTTATTATGCCCCTGTCCCAGAATAAACGGCGCGGGCGGGGCAGCCGTTCCGGTATTCGCCCCTTGGCACAAGAAACTTTGCCGGTATTTCTTGCCTTGGCAGCCCCTTGGGGATATAATAATGATGAAAACCACATATTTAAGGAAAATCAGGTGCCCCCTTGGGGGGAGAATAGGGAACCGGGTGAAAGTCCCGGGCGGTCCCGCCACTGTAACCGGAAATGATCCGACTAAGACCACTGCGCCGACGGCGTGGGAAGGGGTCGGAAGGAAAGCCGGAAGCCAGGAGACCTGCCTGATTGCCAAACGTACTGGACCTTCGGCAGAAAGGGGGTACTATTTTTGTTGGGCGTTTGCCGCCCCGCCCCTGACCGCTTGGCAGGGGTATTATTTTACTGATTAAGAGAGGAGAATTGCTGTGAAAAGAAGAATCACTGCGGGCATCGCCGTCCTGCTTTTGCTCCTTGTCAGCGGCTGTTCCTTGCTTGCTCCCTCGCCTGAATCAGGGGAGCTGAATCTTGTGGACGACTTTGGCCGGGAAGTATCCCTGGAGGAACCAGCCCAGCGGATAATCTCCCTGGTGCCTTCCAGCACGGAAATACTGTTTGCCCTGGGAGTGGGAGACAGGGTTGTTGGCGCCTCCGAGTACTGCAACTATCCCGCAGAAGCCCAGGCCATAACCCGGGTCGGGGGATTTGACGGGCCCAATTTGGAACTCATCGCCTCATTAAATCCCGACCTGGTCTTTGCCGCCAGTTTGCACAAAGAGGCCGTCGAGGCCATGGAGGGCATGGGAATTGCCGTCCTTGCCCTGGACCCCCAGAGCATCGGGGAAATCAGCGGCAACATCCGGCTCATGGCCAAGGCCGTGGGCCGGGAGGAGGCCGGCAATACCCTGATTGAAGATTTGGAGGAGCGGCTGGCAAAAGTGGCGGAAAAAGTATCCGCCCTAAAAGAGGGGGACCGGCCCTTGGTCTTTTTTGAAGGCTGGTATCCGGGCATCAGTACCGCCGGTGAGGGTACTTTTATCGATGAGGTCATCACTTTAGCCGGGGGGAAGAACCTGGCTTGGGGCATATCTCGCTGGGGGAATATCCAGGAGGAGGAAGTGCTGGCCCGCAACCCAGACTTTATTATCCACGGCTACCTGGACGAAATCCTCAAAGACCCCGACACAATGGTCCACTTTGCCAACAGGGACGGCTGGGCCGAGATAAAGGCGATCAAGGAGAACCAGGTTTTCTTCATCGACCCCGATGTGATCAACCGGACAAGCCACCGGATTGTTTCCGCGGTGGAAGCGATTGCCAAGATGCTTCATCCGGATCTGTTTGAGTGATGAAGGGCCGCCGGACGAGGGCCGCCGCCTTTATTGTCCTGGCCGCCCTCCTTTTCCTGGTCCTCCTGGCCGGTGTCCTAGCGGGGTCGGTCTTTATACCGGTAGCGGATATTTTGCGGATACTGACTTTTTCCCCGCTGAGCGAGGGGACGCCGGCGATGTGGCCTGCCATTGTTCTCCGCCTGCGCCTGCCCCGAGTGCTGGCCGCGCTCTTGGTGGGTTCGGCCCTCAGCCTTTCCGGCGCCACGATGCAGGGCCTCTTTAAGAACCCCTTGGCCGATCCCTTTATAATCGGGGTCAGTTCGGGGGCCTCGGTGGGGGCGGCGGCGGCAATGCTCCTGGGCTTGGCTTGGACCAAGGCCGGGGCTTTTGCCATTCCCTTGGCGGCTTTTGCCGGGGGACTTTGCTCCCTGTTCTTGGTCTACAGCCTTTCAGCCAGCGGGGGGCGGCGCTCCACTCTCAGCCTGCTCCTGGCCGGCACTGCGGTCAGCACATTTCTGGGAGCGGTGGTGGCCCTGCTCACCTACTTCAGCGGCGAACAACTGCAGCAGGTGGTCTTTTGGATGATGGGGGGCTTTTCCGGACGAAACTGGCTCCACCTTTTTAGCATGCTGCCCTGGCTAGGGCTGGGGGGCGGAATCGTCTTCTGGCATGCCCGGGATTTGGACGCCCTGGCCCAGGGTGAAGAACAGGCCTACTACCTGGGCGTCGAGGTGGAAAGGGTCAAGGGGCGCCTCCTTTGGGCTTCGGCCCTGCTGGCGGCAGCCGCTGTTTCGGTGAGCGGCCTCATCGGCTTTGTCGGCCTGGTCGTGCCCCACGCTATGCGGATTATCGGGGGCGGAGCTCATCGCTGGTTGTTGCCAGCCTCGGCATTGGCCGGCGGGGTTTTTGTGGTGGCTTCGGACTTGCTGGCTCGGGTAGTCCTGGCCCCCGCTGAATTGCCGGTGGGACTGGTGACCGCCCTGGTGGGAGGGCCATTCTTTCTCTACCTTTTGAAAAAGAGGAGGGTGGCCTGATGGCAATGATCTCCTTGGAAAAGGTCAGCTATTCCTACGGCGATTCCTTCCGCTTGGCCGACATCGATCTCGAGGTGGAAAAAGGCACCCTGCTGGGAATCATTGGGTCCAACGGCTCGGGTAAGTCCACTCTGCTCAAGCTGATGGCGGGCTACCTCGTCCCCCAGGCGGGCTTGGTCAAGCTGGAGGGTCGGCCCTTGGGGGCCATGCCGCGAAAAGCAGTGGCGCAAAAACTGGCTGTGGTCACCCAGGGCGCCCACAGCGACTTTGACTTTACCGTCGAAGAAATGGTCAGTCTGGGCCGCTTGCCCTTTCTCAGCCGTTGGCAGTCCGAAAGACCGGGGGACGCCCGGGCTGTGGACCTGGCTTTGGAAAGGGCGGGCTTAGACCAGTTTCGCCACCGGCCCTACAAGGGCTTGAGCGGCGGGGAGAGCCAACGGGTTCTGATTGCCCGGGCCCTGGCCCAGGAGCCGGAGATACTGCTCTTGGACGAACCGACAACCTACTTGGATTTGGCCTACCAGCAAGAAATCTTTACTTTGCTCTCTCGGCTGAATGAAGATGGGATGACAGTGGCAGCGGTGCTCCATGACGTGAACATGGCGGCTTTGTACTGCAAGGATTTGGTCGCCCTTAGCCGGGGGGAGATCTTCGCCAAGGGCAGTCCCGAAACGGTTATTACCCGGGAAAACATCCGGGCGATCTATGGCAGCACCGTGGCGGTCAGTCCCCATCCCACCCGGGGCCGTCCCCAGGTGACTGTCCTGCCGTGAGAAACGGGCCCTGGCCAGGAACCGGGGTCCTTTTCTTTGCCCCTAAGGGGGCGACTTTGCCCCCGCCCGGAAAAATGGTATAGTGACGTAAATGGTGGAATACGCGGCCTAGCCGGAAAGGAGCTTAGCCTATGATTCGTTTCGGTCCCGCCGGGAATGGGGATTCTTTTTACCAGGCCGGCTACAAGTCCTCCCTGGACATCCCCAAGTACATAAACGCAGTCGGCCTCAATGCCTATGAATACCAGTGCGGGCGGGGGGTAAACATCAAGGTAAAATTTTGCCGGCAGTTGGCCGCCCAGGCCGAGGAATACGGGATTGCCCTCAGCCTCCACGCCCCTTACTTCATCAACCCGGGCACC
>DGZR01000072.1:26523-33082 GCA_002397155.1 Firmicutes bacterium UBA4975
GCCTCTCGCATTGTCGTCCATCCGGGCTCGGTGGGGGGCGGCCTCCGCTGCGAGGCCCTGGCCCGGGCCCAGGCTTTTTTTGTCCGGGTGGTAGAGGAACTGATGGTTTCCTACCCGGGGATATCTCTCTGCCTGGAAACCATGGGCAAGATCAACCAGTTGGGTGCCCTAGAAGAGGTAATCCGCTTTTGCCTATTGGCGGATTGTTACCAGCCGGCCATAGATTTTGGCCATCTCCACGCCCGGGGTCAGGGGGCGATCAGGGCGCGGGAAGACTACGAGGAGATTCTCCAGCTCCTAGACCATGCCCTGGGGGCCCAGGCGGTGCAGAATCTGCACATCCACTTTAGTTCAATCGAGTACGGCCAGGGGGGCGAGCTCCGGCACCGGACTTTTGCCGAAGGGGAGTACGGCCCAGATTTCCAGCCCCTGGCGGCCTTGATCGCCCGAGACGGTCTCACCCCGGTGATAATCAGCGAATCGGCCGGTCAGCAAACTGAGGACGCCCTGGCCATGAAGGAAATGGTGGAAAAATGCCGGGCAAGGGAGGAGAGGTAAATGTTTAAAGGAGTATTTTTTGACTTGGACGGCACCCTGCTGCCCCTTGACCTGGCTGAACTCATGAACAGCTATTTTCGGGCCCTGGCGGTAAAACTCTCTCCCTACGTGGAACCCCGCTTATTTCTCAGCGCCCTGATGGCCGGCGTGGAGCAGATGCTGGCCAACGATGGCCGGGGCACTAACGAGGAGGTCTTCAGGGCGGAGTTCGCTTGGCGTTTGGAACGGGGCATGGAGGAGTTGCAGCCCATCTTTGACGACTTCTACCTCAATGAATACCGGGAACTGGGTCGGGGGATTGAGCCCCGGCCCGAAGCCCGCCAGGCGGTGGAGCTGGCCTTCGGGGCCGGTGCCCAGGTTGTCCTGGCCACTAATCCGGTTTTCCCCCGCCTGGCGGTAAAAGCCCGCCTAGAGTGGGCGGGGCTGGCGGACTGTCCCTTCGCCGCCATAACCAGCTACGAAAACAGCCGCTATTGCAAGCCAAACCCCGGCTACTACCGGGATCTCCTGGAGTCCCTGGGCCTGCACGGCCCGGATTGCCTCATGGTGGGAAACGATACCCGGGAAGACCTGGCAGCGGCGGAATTGGGCTTTTGCACCTTTCTCCTGGAGGATTTCCTTCTCGACCGGGGTTCGCTTCACGAACCAACCTGGCGGGGAAGCTGGGAAGAATTATTGAAAGTGTTGGGTGGATAATGGACAGGATAGAAAAAAAAGTGTTGACCCGGCTGGCCCAAGATTTTTACCAAGGGATAGACAAAGAAGAGTTGGCACAGTCTTTGCCAGCACCCCCGGATAAAGTGGCCCTAGCTCTGGACGCCCTGACAGCCAGGGGAATTTTGGCCAAAAGCGGGGAGGAATACAGCCTAAATGCCCAAGCAAGTATCGTGGCCGGCTACTTTCAGTCCCATGTGCGGGGCTACGGCTTTGTCCACGTGGGGGGCGACCGCCAGTACTATGTGCCCCCGGGTTCCACCCTGGCTCAGGATGGAGATATTCTCCTCTGCCAGGTTCAGGGCCGGGAGGCGGGAAAAGCACCGGCGGTAAAAGTCCTGGACTCTCTCACCCGCCGGGAGCGGGTGGTGGCCTCGATCTTTGACGGCCAAGCCAGCCTGGGCTCGATTCTGGACGGGGGGAAAAAGATCATGATTCCCAGCCGCCAGGCCAGGGGCGCCAAGGACGGGGACTCTGTCCTGGCCGCCGTCCAGGGTTGGGAGGGCCGGGTGCTGAACCTCTTGGCCCCAGAAGACAGGCCCTACCTGGACCTGCTCAACCTGGCCGCCAAAAAAGGGATCCTGCCGGTTTTCCCCGAAGGGGTAGAAGAGGAGGCCGCCGCCCTGGGGCAGAACCAGGGGTGGAAAGACCGCCTGGACCTGCGGGCCGAAGAAGTGGTCACGGTGGACGGGGAGGAATCGCAGGACCTGGATGACGGCTTTTCCCTGGCTAAACTGCCCGACGGCTCTTGGCGCTTGGGCATTCATATTGCAGACGTGGCCGAATATGTCCGCCCCGGTTCCCGGCTGGAGGCCGAAGCCTTTCAGCGGGGCCTGAGTGTCTACCTGGTGGACCGGGAAGTGCCGATGCTGCCGGAAAGGCTCTCCCGGGATCTGTGTTCCCTTTTGCCCGGGCAGGACCGGCTGGCCCTTAGCTGTCTGGTCGAACTCTCCCCCCAGGGCCAGGTCTTGAGCTACAAATTTGCCGAGACAGTTGTCCGGTCCCGGCATAGGCTGACTTACTCCCAAGCGGAAGAAGGGGGCTACCCCCTCCTGGCCCTGGCCGCCGAACTGGGCCAGCTCCTCAACGCCCGCCGTCAGCAGCGAGGAGCGGCATACATCCAACTGCCCGCCACCGCCCTCGTCCTGGAAGAGGGGCACCCTGTCAGCATGGGGCCCCAGGTGGCGGGAAAACCCCATGGCCTGGTGGAAGAGTTCATGGTCTTGGCCAACGAGCTCACGGCCGACTACCTCCATAATAATGAAGTCTCTCTCCTCTACCGAGGAAATGAGGGCTTTTATCCCGACCGGGAACGGGAGCTGGCTCAATACTTGGGCCGCTGGGGCCATCGCCTGAACTACCCCCCTTCATCCCGGGAGCTGCAGGAGCTCTTGGCGGCCATCGCCGGTCGGCCCGAAGAACTGCTGGTCAGCCGCAAACTGGCTCGCAGCCTGCACAAGTCCCGCTATAGCTGGTCGCCCCTGGGCCATTACAACCTGGCTGTCCAGCGCTACACCCACTTTAGCTCGCCTATCCGGCGCTACTCGGACCTCTTCGTTCACCGCCAGGTCAAGGCCCTCCTGGGGGGCCAGGGCTTAGAACAGTTAGAGCGGGACCTGCCCCGGGTGGCGGAACAGTGTTCCTACCGGGAACGGCTGGCCCAGGACGTAGAAGGGGCCTGCCTGGAACAAAAGAAACTGGAGTACATGGCCGCTCAGGGGGAGGCAGTCTTTACCGGCCTGGTGGCCGACTGCACGAACAGCGGGCCCTTAGTCTGGCTGGATAATACGGCGGAGGGCCTGGCAGTGGCGGGGGACCGGCAGGTTCTGGATAACTGCCAGCCCGGTGACCCTATTAATCTCCGGGTCCACAAGCTAAACTTCAAGACCAAGAGCGTATTTTTTGCCGTCGCCGAACCGGAGTAATTTTTGGCCCCGGTAGGGATTGGCGGCGAAGAAGGCGAATAAGTACTTTACCCGGGTTAGCCCGGATAGAATTTAACAGGAGGGCTGGAAATGGCTGAATTCATCTGCCGGGAATGCGGAGAAGAAAAAGAGGGTCGGTGCAAGCCCCGCAAGTGTCCCAAGTGCGGCGCGGCTGATTCTTTTGAGAAAAAGGCCTAGGGTTTTCTAAAAGGACCGGATTTGAAACCTGGTCCTTTTGCTTTTCTTCGGCCCTTTAGGGCAGGAAGAACTCAGCCCCTTTCTTGGTTCCCTCCCGGTCCGGGAGTGTTATAATTGGGGAAAAAGAAGAAGAGGGTGTAGAAAAAAAGTGGCAATAGATTTACGCAGCGACACTGTCACTGAACCCACGGCGGCGATGCGCCGGGCGATGGCCGCAGCCCCGGTGGGAGACGATGTCTACGGAGAGGATACCAGCGTTAACGAGCTGGAAGAAAGGGCCGCCCAGCTCATGGGCAAGGAGGCGGCGCTTTTTGTCAGCAGCGGCACCATGGGCAACCTGCTCTCGGTGCTCAGCGTCTGTCAGCGGGGCGACGAGATCATCATGGAAGAGCAGATGCACATGTTTTGGTACGAGGTGGCCGGCATTGCCGGCCTGGCCGGGGTGCAGATCCGCACTCTACCCGGACGGCGGGGAGTGGTCAGCGTCCGGGACCTGGAAGGAGCAATCCGGGCTCAGGACTTGCACTACCCGCCCACCCGGATGTTCTGCCTGGAGAACAGCCACAATCGGGCCGGAGGCACGGTAGTGAGTCTGGAGCAGACAAAAGAGCTGAGCGCTGCCGCCCATCGGGCCGGGCTGTGGGTCCACACCGACGGGGCCCGGATTTTCAATGCCGCCCTCTACCTGGGGGTAGAGCCCCGAGCACTGGCGGCCTGCACTGACAGTCTGACCTTTTGCCTGTCCAAGGGCCTGGCCGCGCCGGTGGGCTCGGTGCTGGTGGGTCCGGCGGACTTCATTGGCCGGGCCCGGAAGTACCGGAAGATGCTGGGCGGGGGTATGCGCCAAGTGGGCGTGCTGGCGGCGCCGGGACTCATCGCCCTGGCCGAAATGCGCCGGCGCTTGGCGGAGGATCATCAAAACGCCCGGCAACTGGCGGAAGGGCTGGCCCGCCTGGGGGCTCAGGTGGACCTGGACACCGTCCAGACAAACATCATCTGTTTTCGCGTGCCCATGGCTTCAGAGGATTTTCTCCGGGGCTTAAGTCAAAGGGGGGTGCTGGCCAACGACACCGGCCCGGACAGCATCCGCTTT
This sequence comes from Firmicutes bacterium UBA4975, assembly GCA_002397155.1. Classification (GTDB taxonomy): domain Bacteria; phylum Bacillota; class Proteinivoracia; order UBA4975; family UBA4975; genus UBA4975. The sequence continues at coordinate 31,012 of DGZR01000072.1, forward strand.
GTCACCCACTACCAGGTGAGTTCCCAGGATGTAGGTAAAGTGCTGGCCGCCTGCGCCCAGGTTCTGCCCTGACAAACGGGACCTTTTTGCCCCATCCGGCAAAAGGGTCCCGATCATTTAACCCGGCCAGTGGTATTTTCTCCTTTCTGGACATACCCTGTAATAGGGGGTGAAGAAGATGCGCTCTGGCATCTACTTGGTGGGCATCGTGTCGGTGGTCATGCTCTTAGCTCTGGCTTTCCAGCTCTTGCCGCCTCCTTGGCAGGGCGGGGTGGCCGGCTGGTTTGGCGGGATTTGGTACCTGTGCGCCTTGGCGGCGGGGCTGGGATACTGGTACAAGTACGACCGGGCCAAGGACCGGGAAATGCGCCAGCGCAAGCTGGACCAGGCCCGGCAGGTGCGGCTGGAGGTCAGGAAAGCCGGGGCGGGCAGCCGCCAACAGTCATACTAGTTATGATATAATACCGAGAGAAACCGTTAAGAGGGTGACTCTCGAATGACAAAGCACCAAAAGCTCCTGGACTACATCGAAAAACTGCCGGCGGGAGAGAAAATATCCGTGCGCCAGGTGGCCAAGGAACTGGCGGTCAGCGAAGGCACCGCTTACCGGGCAATCAAGGAGGCCCAGGCCCGAGGGCTGGTCAGCACCATGCCCCGGGTGGGGACTGTGCGGATTGAGCGAAAAGAAGAGCGCAGCATCCAGAGCCTGACCTTTGCCGAGGTTGTCAATATCGTCGACGGCAGCATCCTGGGAGGGCGGGGAGGTCTGCACAAGACCCTGAACAAATTCCTCATCGGGGCGATGGAGATAGGCTCCCTGGCCAAGTACGTCGAAGCCGGGAACCTGCTCATCGTGGGGGATCGGGAAGAAGCCCAGCTTCTAGCCTTGACCCGGGGGGCCAGCGTCCTGATTACCGGGGGTTTTGAAGCTTCTCCGGCCGTGCGGGACCTGGCGGACTCTCAGGATGTCCCCCTCATATCCTCGGCCTATGACACATTTACCATCGCCACCATGATCAATCAGGCTATCCACGATCGGCTGATAAAAAAAGAGATCATCCGGGCCGAAGACGTCATGGTGGGGACCCCCTTTTACCTGGAGGCCGGGGACAATGTGGCCCAGGCCCTGGAACTGTCCAAAAAAAGCGGGCACAGCCGCTTTCCCGTCGTCGACGAACAGATGCGGGTAGTGGGCATAATCACCGGCCGCGACCTGGTGGGGGTGACGGCCGAGACTCCCCTAAAAAAAGTGATGACCAAGAAGACCCATGGGGTAGAACTAAAAGCCTCGGTGGCGGCGGTGGCCCACAGAATGGTCTGGCAGGGCCTGGAAATGCTGCCCGTGGTTGAAAATAAAAAACTAAAAGGCGTGGTCACCCGGGGGGATGTGATCAAGGCCCTGCAGCTAGCCCAGCGCCAGCCCCACGTGCAGATGACCTACTCCGACAACATCATCAGCCAGTTTCATTTCCAGGCCGAAGGGGAGAGGGCCGTCCTTCGGGGGAGCATGCCGACGGTGGCCATGGACCGGAGCGGAGGGGTTTCCCAGGGGGCTTTGCTCACCATCATGCTGGAGGCGGCCGCTGCCCTCATGCGCCGCCATCGTTTTGCCGACATTGTTCCCGAAGGATTCAGCGCCTACTTTTTACAGCCGGTCCCGCCCGAAAGGGAGCTGGAAGTGCGGGCCCGCCTCATCGACGCCGGCCGCCATACGGGCAAGGTGGACATCGAGGTCTTCTGCGAAGGCAATATTCTCTGCAAGGCGATGGGGTCGGTCCAAAGCCTGAAAGACTAAGGACAAGCCGAGGGCCGAAAGACCGGCCGGGAGGGAGAGTAAATAAATGAGCAAGGGGAGTTTTGTTCACCTGCACAACCATACCGAGTACAGCCTTCTGGACGGGGCCCTGCGCATTCCCGACCTGGTGGCGGCGGCAAAAAAGGAAGGCATGCCGGCGGTGGCCATCACCGACCACGGCAACATGTACGGCGTGGTGGACTTTTATAAAGCCGCCTTGGCCCAGGGCATCAAGCCCATCTTGGGCTGCGAGGTCTATGTGGCCCCCGAGTCCCG
>DGZR01000087.1:0-15627 GCA_002397155.1 Firmicutes bacterium UBA4975
GCCTCAATGATCTTCATCTTTGTTTTGGCTCTCAACTCCTGCCGGGAGAACTTACAGATGTTTATCCAAAATGGCCGCTCCCGGAAAACTCTGTTTTTCAGTTACCTGGTCAGCGTCGCCATAATCAGCGGGGTAATCGCCCTGGCCAACCTCGGTTTGACCGCCTGGGGCGTTGATTCCCGGTCTTTATTTGAAACCGCTTACGGTGGGTTCTTTCCCCGGGGCAGGGGATTGGCCTTTTTCTTGACGGCTACCCTTTGGAACTTTTGTCTGCACTGGGCCAGCGCCTTGGCGGGCTACATGATCGCTTGCTTTTACTACCGGGCCGCCAAAGGGATCAAGATTGCCGTGTCAGTTGGTCTCCCCGGGCTGCTTTTCTTTGCTCTCCCCCTGGTGGACAGTTATCTCACCGGGGGCCGCATATCGGTTTTTCTCGTCGATCTCATCAACCTAGCCCTGGGTATCGGCCAGAATGGGGTCAACAACCCATTTTACAACGTCGTCTCTGCTTCGCTCCTCGGAGCAGTCTTTGCCGCAGGCAGCTACTTGCTCCTCCGCGGCAGCCCGGTCAAAGAAGTCAGCTAGTGAGGAATCAGTTTAGAAAAAGCCGGATAAAACACGCCCCGGATGCTGTCCGGGGCGTGTTTTAGGGTTAAAGCTTTTTTTAGCGCTGCACCACTGTCGCGATTCCCATGCCGCCCCCCACGCAGAGGGTGGCCAGACCTGTCTTGGCTCCCCGCCGCTTCATCTCATAGATGAGGGTGACGAGAATCCTGGCCCCGCTGGCGCCGATGGGGTGACCCAGGGCGATGGCGCCGCCGTTGACGTTGATGATATCGGTATTCCAACCCAATTCCCGATTAACTGCCAGGGATTGGGCGGCAAAGGCCTCGTTGGCCTCGATCAAGTCGATGTCCTTTAGGCTGAGCCCGGTCTTAGTCAGCACTTTGCCGACGGCGGGGACAGGACCGATACCCATGATCCCGGGATCGACACCGGCGTGGGCCGAGTCGATAAAGGTGGCCAGGGGCTGGATCCCCAGTTCCTGGGCCTTGGCCTCGGTCATGAGGACGAGGGCGGCTGCTCCGTCATTGATGCCGGAGGCGTTGCCTGCGGTCACCGTCCCGTCTTTTTTAAAAGCCGGCCGCAGTTTGGCCAGGGAGTCGGCGGTCACTCCCGCCCGGGGGAACTCGTCGGCGTCAAAGACCAAGGGCTCTCCCTTGCGCTGGGGAATGGAGACAGGGACGATCTCTTCACTGAAACGCTTGGCGGCTATGGCCTCCTGGGCCCGGCGCTGGCTCTCGGCGGCAAATTCATCCTGTTCCCGGCGAGAAAGCTGGTACTTCTCCGCCAGGTTCTCGGCGGTGATGCCCATGTGGGTGTTGCCCAGGGCGCACCAGAGGCCGTCCTTGATCATGGCGTCTTCGACGGCGCCGTTGCCCATCCGATAGCCCCAGCGGGCCTGGCTCAAGTAGTACGGGGCCTGGCTCATGCTTTCAAAGCCCCCCGCCAGGAGGATGCTGGCTTCTCCGGCGCGGATGGACTGGGCGGCCAGGGCCACCGCCCGCATGCCCGAACCGCAGACCATATTCACTGTCATGGCCGGGGATTCCACCGGCAGACCGGCTTTCAGGGCGGCTTGGCGGGCGGGATTTTGTCCCTGCCCACCCTGCAGGACGTTGCCCATAATCACTTCGTCAACCTGGCCTGCCTCGATACCGGCCCTTTTTAGGGCCTCCCGGTAAGTTATCTCCGCCAGATCGACGGCGCTGAAATCCTTGAGGGCGCCACCGTAATTGCCGACGGGTGTCCTGACTGCGGATGCTATTACTACTTTGACCATGTGAACACCTCCGTTTATTATTCCATCGAGCCGACTTGCTCGGGAATGATCAGTTTGGCCCCGGTGTTGGCCACCACTTCTTCTACAGTCACTCCCGGGGCTAATTCCCGGAGGACAAGGCCTTCAGGGGTTTTTTCGATAAAAGCCAGATCGGTGACAATGTGGGTCACTTTGCCCATCGCCGTAAGGGGCAGCTTGCATTCAGCCAAAATCTTGGGCGAGCCGTCCCGGGCCACGTGTTCGGTGGCGATAATGACTTTGCGGGCGCCGGCCACAAGGTCCATGGCCCCGCCCATGCCGGGCACCATCTTCCCCGGCACCATCCAGTTGGCCAGATTGCCTTTTTCGTCGACCTCCAGGGCACCCAGGACGGTGGCGTCCACGTGCCCGCCCCGGATAATGGCAAAGGACATGGCGCTGTCAAAACAGGAGCCCCCCGGCAAAATTGTCACGGGCATGCCGCCGGCGTTGACGATGTCTCCGTCTACCTCTTCCGGAACAGGCACGGGCCCGACTCCCAGGAATCCGTTTTCAGACTGCAGTACTACCTGCACTTCTGCCGGTATATAGTTTGCCACCAGGGTGGGCAAGCCGATGCCCAGGTTCACCACATTGCCGTCGGCAAATTCTCTGGCGATGCGGCGGGCAATCATTTCCCGCTTTGCTTGCTTTTCATCCATCCTAGGCGTCCTCCTTCACCAGGTAATCGACAAAAATTCCCGGAGTAACCACCTGGTCCGGGTCAATTTCTCCCGTCTCCACTATCTCTTCGACCTCGGCTAGGACCAGAGTAGCAGCCATCGCTTGCAGGGGGTTAAAATTCCGGGCGGAACGCCTGTAGGCCAGGTTACCCCGGCGGTCTGCTCTATGCGCTTTGATAATTGCCACATCAGCAAAAAGAGGCGTGGCAAGGATGTACTGTTTACCGTCAACAGTCAGCACTTCATTACCTTCCTGGGCGACAGTTCCGATACCCGTGGGGGTAAGAACACCGCCCAAACCCGCCCCGGCCGCCCGGATCTGTTCGGCCAGGGTGCCTTGGGGGATGAGCTGAACCGCCAGCTCTCCGGCATTCATCTGCTCCCCCGTAGGCGGATTAGTGCCTATATGGGAGGCGATAACTTTACTGACTTGGCGGTTAACCACCAGACGGCCGATTCCCCTGTCGGGAAACCCCGTGTCGTTGGCGATAACCGTCAAGTCGCCGGTACCCAGCTCGACAAGTTTCCCGATGATACCGTGGGGACTGCCAACAGCTAAAAAGCCTCCGATCATAATACGGCTGCCAGGTTGGATTAAGCGGGCAGCTTGCTCAAAGTTGAGAACTTTTTTCACCCGAACACCTCCGTCGATATTCCATTCGCCTATATATTCTCCTCCAAAGGGAGAAAGTCCTGCCCAGGTCTTTTCCCGGGCAAATTACCATGGATTATTGCAAAAAAAAACAGCCCGACTTGGCCTGCCGGGCCCGCCCCCAGGTCCGCCCCTTGGTGGCTTCTCTTTTTGAGCCAATATTTTGTTGCATTGCCACAAACCATAGAGTATAATACTGGAGAACCCTGAATCCAGGTGGCTGTCTCCCAGGTAAATCTACTCCTTTGTTAGGTTTATTCCCGGATGCCAGTCCAGACCAGGGCCAACAAAGGAGGTTAATCATGGAGTACACCGACAAGACCTTGCAGTGCCGTGACTGCGGGGCAGATTTCATCTTTACCGCTGGCGAGCAAGAATTTTACGCGGAAAAGGGCTTCACCAACGAACCGGGCCGCTGCAACGATTGCCGTTCTCGTCGTCGCCGCGAGCGTTCCGGAGGCAACCGGGAAATGCACACCGCCATCTGCGCCGAATGCGGCGCCGAGACCCAAGTGCCTTTTAAACCCACTACCGGCAAGCCAGTTTACTGCAGCGCCTGCTTCTCCCGCCACTAAAAGGGGCAAAGTTTCCCTTGCCAAGGGGTGAGGGTTAACGAGACAGGACAAAAAGCAAAAGCAGCCATCCTTTCAGTTTCTAAGCGGATGGCTGCTTTTTTTCTTCCCTAATTAGAAATCACATCCTGCTTCCTGAAGGTCAGCAGGCTGAGACCGAACAAGAAAAAGACGGCGGTGCCCAAGAAGACGACGCTCCTTAAAAATGTCGCCGCCTGATTCCCCTCCAGGAGGGTTACCACCCTAGCCTTGGCAAAGAGATCCCAAGCCGAACCGGCCTCTTTAGGCCAAAGGCGGCCAAAGGTCGAACCCAGGGCAAATATTCCGGCGGCGACGACCTGGGCGGCAGTTTCGTTGCCGATTAAGAGAGAAATAAGGGTGCCCAGAACGGAACAGAAGAGCAGGAAAAGGGCCAAAACAGCCAGGGTCAGGCAAAGGGACTGCCACAAGGGGATAAAATCCAGCCGTTCCAGGGCGCCGTTTCCCCACACACTGCGGACGTATTGACTTAAGCCCACCGTGCTGGAACGGGACCAGCGGAGCAGGTAAGCGTAATCCGAAGAAGTTGACCAGGTCAGTATGTCCCGGTTGAGGAGGGTGGGCTGATTGGCCCCGGCAAACCCCTGGGTTATCCCCAGGAGCAAGAAGAAGAGGAACTGGGGGACACTGACCAAGAAAAAGCTGGAGACGAAGCCCAGGGAGATCTTCCGTGCCAGGAATCTGGCCCGGCTCTTTGGCCGCTGCAAGTTTGTCTTAATCGCCCCGAATTTCTTTTCCCGGCTCAGCAGGTTGACGGTGACGAGGAGGACGAAAATGGCCAGGACGCTGGGCAGGCTTTCCCGGAGAAATATGAAGAGAAAAGCCCAGGGCGTTAGGCAGAGAGGGCCCCCGGGAGGAGTTCCCTTTTCCAAAAGCTGAAGGTAGTAAGAAGTAGTCAGGGCGGTGTGTTCGGCGGAACTGAGGCCCCGGCCCTGCAGCACCGATTCGGGCAAGCGCCGGACTTCCCGGGAATTGACCAGGCTTTCATACTCGGCCCACTTCTCGCCAAAGTACTGCTGGGGGGTGACAAAGGTATTGTAAATGTTAGTCCAGTCGACAAAGGCCGCAAGGATGCCCCAGTCCAGCAGGCCCTTTTCCGCCCTTAGGCGATTGTACTGGGGCCAGTCCTTTTCGGCAAAGGAACGGACGATTCCCCGGGCCAGTTTTTCTTCATACTCGTACCAGTCCAGGTGGAACTCTATTGTCTCCAGGGAGTACCTCGATCCCGTTCCTCCCAGCTCGTTGAAATTCGTCTCCTGCTTTTGCCAGTAACGCAGCCAGCTTTCACTTTTGCGCAGGTAGGCCAGATTCTCTTGAGACACCTGGCTCTCGGTAAAAAGACCGGCTTTTCTCAGTTGGACAAACTGAACTGCCTGAAAGGCGATTAGAACTAAGATCAGGGCGAGGAAAATAAAGCTGCGGAACGTGCTCTTTAGTTCCAGCCAAAATGCTGTCATGCCTGAATTCCTCCCGCCAGGTTTCTTTTTTGCAGAACAGCCCCGCCCACCAAGTAGAGGGCGAGGACAGCAGAACCCTGTTGGGCGAGACAGGCCAAAGCGGAAAGTCTGAAGGCGCCCAGGAGCACACCGTTAATTTCCGAAGCAGTGAAGGGCCAGACCAGGTAAAAGCTGCTCCGAACTGGAAAAATGGTGCGCATGAGGACATCGAGAAAAAGGAGGACGATGGCAAAGTTCAAAACGTTGGCCGTGCTCTGGAGGAGCAGGGAGGCGGTGCCGGTGGCGACGATGATGAGCAGGGCAAAGAGAAGGTAAAGGGGCAAGACCCGCAGCAAGTAAGCGGACCAGGGCAGAAAGGTGAAGGCAGCGGGAGGCGCCTCCGCAGGGAGGACGGTGGCCATCCCCCGGTAGGACTGACTGTAATAAAAGATCGGGTAGCGGGGGTCTCCCACGCCGTTGACCAGGGCAACCAGGGCAAAGGCCAGAAGGATAAGGACAGTGAGGACCGCTAAACTGGCAGCGCCGTAAGAGAGGTACTTAGCCCGATAAACCTGGCGGCGGGTGGGGGGCTGGGAGTATAGAGTTTTGTATGCGCCGCCATCCACCTCTTGGGAAAATATATCGACGTTGAGCAGGGCCAGAGTGATCAGGAGGATCAAAACCCAAGGATAAGTAAGGAGCTGGTAGAGAAAATTGACTGCGGTCATTTCATAGGGACTGGTCAGGGGAGCGATTCCTTGGTCCAGCAGGCACTGGTTTGCCGCCAGCCGCTGTCCCACCTCGACCGGGGTCTCCTGCAGGTAGGCATAGCCTTTTTCTTCCAGCCCCCAGAGCAGGTGTCTGTCCCGTTCCAGGGCCAGCTCGATTTTATCTTGGGCCCGGTCAGGGGTGTAGTTTTTCCCCATAAGCTGCTGCTGGTAAATAAAGAGGTGCTGGGTGTAGTAAAATTCCTGGTGCTCCTTGAGGGCTCTCAGGGCCTCCACCTCACCCGGGCTGCTGTTCTGGGCGGCGGTGTACTCTGTTTTTAACCGATAGTATTCGTTTAGGACCAGGACATCCTCTTGAGAAAGCTCGCTGCCCCAGTAGCTCTTGTTCCTCAGCCCGTTATACTGAACCATCGCCATAAGGGCGGCAAGGGCCAGGAGGACGACGACAGCATTCTTGACCGAGCAAAACTTTTTCATTTCAAAGGTCAAAAGGTTCTTCATTGGCCGGTGCCCTCGTAGATGCGGTTGTAGAGGTTTTCAATGTCCGAAGTGAGGGGGATAATTCCTTCTATTATGCTGCCGTCGGCCAAGAGGTCCTGGAGCACTGCGGAAAGGTTCCGGGGATCGACCAAGGTGATCATAACCGCCCCTTCCTCCAGTTCATATTTCAGCAGTAGACCCCCCGCCTTCAGTCTTTCCAGCCGAGCCGGGGCGGAGCTTGCCCCATCGAGGTAGAGTTTGTAAGCCTGCATTGAACCCCGTGTCCCTTTTTCCGGCACCACTATCTGCCCCCCGCGAAGGAAGATGCTGCGATGGGCAGTCTTTTCGACCTCGAGGATTTCATGGGAGGAAAAGAGGATGCTGCAGCCCTCGGCGGCCAAGCCCTTGATCAGGCCCCGCAGTTCGGTGGCGCCATGGGGATCCAAGCCGCTGAAGGGCTCGTCCAGGATGAGGACCGTCGGCTTAGTAAGGATGGCGATGCCTAGGGCCAAGCGCTGCTTCATCCCCATGGAGTAGGCGCTGGCCTTTTTTTTCACGGCGCTCCCCAGGCCGGTGAATTCGATTACTTCGGCCACCCGTACCTTTCCCAACCCCCGCAGTCCGGCGAAAAGGCGCAGGTTGTCCAAGCCGCTCAAGTTGTAATACAAACCGGGGGCCTCGATCATGGCGGCCAGGTGGCTGAGGGCCTGACTGCGGGCCTTCACCAGGTCGTAGCCGGCAATGCTGATCTCGCCTCCGTCGGGAAATATCAGGTTGGCTATGCACTTCATCGTCGTGCTCTTGCCTGAACCATTGGGACCGATGAAACCCACGATCTCTCCTTTTTTTAGAGAAAAAGAGACCCCTTTGAGAACAGGCTGTTTGCGGAAAGACTTGCGCAGATTGGTTACCGTCAAAGTGTTCAAAAGGCAAGGACCTTCTTTCTGCAGGTAATAAGGTGAATCAAGGGCGAGACTTCTGGAGAGAGCTCTAGCTTGGTTTGACCCTGCCAAGGGAGACTTTTTTTATACTAACGCGATTAACTTTTTTCCCCGCCGCCAAGAGATGAACTGGTTAAGAGCCAAAGCCAGGAGGGCCGGGACCACTCCCAGGAGCATCAGCCCCAGCCAGAGGACGAAAGGATTGGACCCGGCCAGGGGTTGGCTGAAAAGGAAAAAAGCATAAAAGCCCCGATAGCTACCCAGGAGGAGCATGTTTGCCCCCAACGGGCCCAAGAGGCCCAAGTAGTATGAGAAGAGGGCGGGCCGGGGTGCCCGGGCCGCTGTCCCGGCGATATAGATCAAGGACCCCGCCAAGTAGACAAGAGTAAAGCCCGAGGGCCAGGTCCAGCAACCCAGGGTCAGGGACCAGCGCCAGGCAAAGTAGTTGCAGGCATAAACCGAGAGGGCCAACGCCGCCCAAAGCCCCGGGACCAGCCGCCCCACCCGGGTCTCCGGGTCCAGCCGCGCCAAGCCCAGCCAGAGCAAGAGGGCCAGGAGGATGGGGGCCAGAGCTAGAAGAATCAGGTTGTACAGGGGGGAGACGAACAAAAGATACCGGGTCCCCTCGGTCCAGGCACCCGTGACAAACCCGGGGAGAAGGGCGCCAAGCCAGAGGAGGGGAGCGAGGACAAGACCCCGGCGCAGCAGGGCCGCCATGGACAGGGCCCCGGCGGTGACCAAGAGCAGGCAGGTGCCCCGCAAGGAGGAGATGTAACCGGCCCCCACTCCTTCTTCGGTCAAGACCGGGTTAAACCTGGCGGCAGTGTTGAGGAAAATCAGGGCAAGGGCACAGACAGCCAAAAAGATCAAAAGAGCCAGGTAAAACCTGGGCCAGGAGTCAACTTTTCTACGCAGCAAATTCTCCACCCCCTATTCTCCTTATATTCGACTCAGCTTCCCTCCTTCCCTGCCCCGGCCGAGGGCAGTCTTCGTTTCAGAATTGTACCAAAAGGGCAGGAGAATGGGACCCCATTGTAGAAAGATAAAAAAAACCGAGCCCGGGGAGGAAAAAGCTATGGAGAGAACAATTGCCATCATCATGCGCAATCTACTTGGCTTTCGGGCCCGCCAGGCCCCTGAACTGCTCAGCAGCCCCAAACAGGTTCTGACCGGGGATTTCACCCTGCTCGCCGCAGCTCCTCCCAGGGAATTGGGCTTTTTCCTCCCGCCGGGTTCCGGCCTGGGCCAAACCCTGGCCGATCTTTGCGCCCTCTACGGCGCCCTTCGCTACTTTTACACCGGTGAAGTTATCCGTGTCTATCTGAACCGGCCCCCCGCCCGGGACCTGCCCTGGCTGGAGTACCGCCCCCTGGAGGACCCAAAAAAGGCCATCTCCCTCAACCCCGACGGCTCCCTGGCCTGTTTTCTCCCCGACTTGGCGCCGGGCCTCTGTACTGCCTTTTCCCCAAAGGAGTACTTTATTACCCCCCAGCTCGCTTCCTGGCTGGCGGCCCGGGTCTGGAACTTTCCCACCCTCCGCCCGGGCCAGTACCAAGTCATTGAGCGCCTTTGCCGGGGCAAGAACACCCTGGCCATCATGCCCACCGGTGCGGGCAAATCCCTGTGTTTCCAACTGCCGGCCATGTTATTTCCCGGCCTTACCCTGGTGGTCAGCCCCCTGAAATCCCTGATGCGGGACCAGTACACCAACCTGGTAGGGGCCGGCATCCGGGGTGCCGATTTCATCGACAGCTCCAAGAGCCCCGAAGAAAAGGGACGGGTGCTGGAAAAGCTCCGCGGAGGCCAGATCAAGCTCCTCTACCTTTCTCCCGAGCGCCTGCAGATTGAGAGCTTTCAGCAGGAGATGGCCCAGGCTCTAGAATCATGGCCAGTCAGCCTGTTTGCCATCGACGAGGCCCACTGCATCTCGGAATGGGGCCATGATTTCCGCCCCTCCTACCTGCGTCTCAGCCGCTTTATCGCCCAGCTAGAGGGCCCTCCCGTCTGTGCTCTCACCGCCACCGCCTCTCGTTACGTGCGCCAGGACATCCTCACCTTGCTGGGCTTGAACAACCAGGACCTAGTAACCCCGGGCAGCCTGGACCGCAAAGAAATCAGCCTGCAGGTGCGCTTGCTCGCCCCCGATGAAGATTTCCAGCCTGCCTTGCTCGCCTTGATCGAAGAAGAAGTACCCCGGGTCCTGAACCGCAGCTTGGCTGAAGTGCACCGGCAGGGGGCGGGCCTGATTTTCACCCCCTACGCCGCCCCCCGGGGCAGGTTCACCAAGCCCCTGGGCAGCGAAGCCATATCCGGCTACCTCCAGGAGCAGGGCCTGGAGTGCAAACACTACCATGCCCAGCTCCCCGACTCTCTGCGCATCGCCATTCAGGATGAATTCAAAGAGAACTCCTTCCCCCTCCTGGTAGCCACCAAGGGGTACGGCATGGGAATCGATAAAGAGAATATAGATTATGTCATCCACCTCTCTTCGCCGGGGTCCCTGGAAGCCTATTACCAAGAGGCGGGTCGAGGGGGAAGGGACGGGGAACACGCCCATTCGGCCATCCTCGCCCGTCCCCGCTTGGAAAAATGCCAGCAGGCTTACCCTGCCCTGCCCGGCTGCAGCCGGGGCTGGCAGTGCGAATTTACCGGCGGTGAAAAATGCAGCTACGGCATCCAGGCGGGGCTGTTGGCCCTGGAATACCCGACGGAACAGGAGACCCTCAAGCACTTTACCGGGTTTCTAAAAAAGCTGGCCGGCCAGGCTCGGGGCGAAAGACACTTCCGCTATGTCTGCCCTTCCCGGCAGGCTTCCCGTCAGCAAAAATACCTCTACTACCTGGAAGTCCTGGGGGCCGTCAGCGAATACCGGGTCCTGGAGTACCGCCGCATTGACGACTCCCAATTTGACCTGCTCCTGGCAGTCGAACTGGCGGCGGCGGACAGCCTGGACAACCACTACTGGCTGGCCGGTAAAGTGGCGGAGAGGATCGAGACTTATAAAGCCCAGAAGCTGAATATGCTGGACACCGTCCAGATGTACATAAAGACCGACACCTGCCGGCGCCGTTTCCTCATGCAATATTTTGGCGATGCCGCCCCCTATGAGCGCTGTAATTTTTGCGACAGTGAGGGCATCTCCCCGGAAGCGGCTCCCCGGGGGATCCGCTCGGCCCACCTGGGCCGCAGCCTGGGCTATCTGGACAGGGCTCTGGTCGACCAAGACCTGGACCGAGCCTTGGCCCTCTTAGCCCGGCCGGACAGCGTAGATATTGCCGAGGACATCCTCGTCCGCTCCCTGCGGGAATTGGAAGACCGGCCCTACAATCCGGCCGCTCTCTTTTTAGCCGGTCTTTTATCCTGGAAAAGCCCCGACACCCGGGCCTCGGGACGGCGCAATTTGGAAGGGGCGATCGAAGAAGCCCTGGTCCGCTCGCCCCAGCTCATTCCCTCTATGCTGGCCCAGCTCTCCGATCCAGATAGCATCAACGCTCTGGCCTTAAAATACCTCGATCGGCTGGAGTATCCCCTGGTGCGGGAACTGGCCGCCGCCTTGGAACCGCCGGACCGGTATCCCCACATCCATTTAACCCTGCTGCTGCCCCGGCTGCTGCAGGTAAACCAAGCCCTGATGGAGGTGCCCACCGATGATCGATGAAAAGGGAACCGCCCTTTACCTGCAGGTAGAGCAGGCCCTCAAAGACTTTCAAACCGGTGTCGCCCGTTTAAAAAGCCAGCAAGCAGAAACAGAGGAGCTGCTGGCCAAGGGGGACGCCGCCCTGGAAACCCTGGTCCGCCAAGTAACCGCCGTCGAACTGGTCGAAAGAGAAGTTCAATCCTGCCTGGATCAACTGGAAAAGCAGGGCCGGGCTCTGGCCGAAGAAAATGACCGCTTTGCCGACTGGGTCGAGGACCAGTTGGGCCAAGCCCGGCAAAGCCTGGAGAAGGTTGCCCAAGGTCTTAGAACAGAGATGCATTTCCGCCGACGGGAGCTGGAAGGAACGGTGACGGACCATTTAGGCAGAGCCGGGGCAAGAATGGATGGCCTGGAGAGGGACCTGCTCGCTCTTGCCGCCTCAGTCCGGGGGTTAAAGGAGCTGGAGAACAAAATCTGCCTCCTTGAAGCTTGGGCCGGGCGACAGAGAACCCTGGAACGGAGGCAGAAATACCTGGCCTGGGCTTACGCCTTGCTGCTAACCTTGTTCCTCGCCGCCCAGCTCTTTTAGTTACTTGCCCAGCCGGGATATTTCCCGAGAGATCACCGACCGGTCCAAGCTGGGAAAGAGTATTTCAGGCTTGGCCACCGGCCCCCCGGCCGTCACCTCTTGCCACTGCCAGGTGGGCTGGGCTAGTGCAAAAGCCCGAACTATCTCAGCCGAGGCGAAGGGTAAAAACGGGGCGGTAAGGACGGCCAGATTGGCGATGGCCCGAAGGCAGACACCAATTGTCCCGGCGCAGGCCTCTTTTGCAGTTTTCACCGTCTGCCAGGGCGCCTGGCTGTCAAAATACCGGTTACAGGCACGAATCTGTTCAAAAATCAGTTTGAGGGCCTCCTTCAGATGCCCCGCCTCCACCAGGGCGCCTGCCTGGCCGTAGAGGGCCTCAATGTTGGCCAGCAGCTCTTTTCCCTCTTCATTGCCGCCCTGGGGGAAAATGCCGTCAAAATACCGGTGGACAAAGGTCAAGGTGCGGTTGACCAGATTACCCCACGCCCCCGCCAGCTCGCCGTTATTGCGCTCGACATACTCTCGCCAGGAAAAATCCCCGTCCCTGGCTTCGGGGCTGTTGACGGTAAGAAAGTAGCGCAGGGAATCGGCGCTATAGTTTTCCAAGAAGTCGGGGATCCACACCGCCCAGTTCTTGCTGGTCGAGAGCTTTTTCCCTTCGATATTTAAAAACTCGCTGGAGATAACCCGGTCGGGCAGATTCCACTCTCCCCCCAAGGCCAGGAGCAAGCCCGGCAGGATCACGGTGTGAAAAGGTATGTTGTCCTTGCCGTGGACATAGTAGCTGGTAGCGTCTTTACCCCAAAAGGCTTTCCAGGCCTCGGGCCTGCCATTTTCCGCCGCCCAGCGCCGGCTGGTGGACAGGTAGCCCAGCACCGCCTCAAACCAGACATACACCCGCTTGCCCTCGTAGCCCTCGATGGGCAGGGGAACCCCCCAATCGATGTCCCGGCTTATGGCCCGGTCCAAGAGGCCCTCTCTCAGGTAGCGACGCGTGGTTTCCCGGGCGTTCAACCGCCACTTGCCCTCCTTTTCCTCCACCATCGCCGCGATTTTTTCTTGGAGGGCCGACAGTTTAAAGTAGAGATGCCGGGTAGATCTCAGCCTGGGCCCGTGGCCGCAGAGCTTACAGTGAAGTTCGGTCAAGTCGCTGGGGTCCAAGAGGCGGCCGCAGCTATCACACTGGTCCCCCCGGGCATCCTTGGCGCCGCAGTGGGGACAGACCCCTTCGACATACCGGTCGGGCAGAAACTTTTGGCAGTGGTCGCACCAGTACTGTTCCACTTCTTTCGGGTAGAGCCAGCCCTCCCCGTACAGGCGGCGGATAATTTCTTGGACCTGCTCCTGATGTTCCCGATCGTAGGTGGCCGTGTAGCGGTCATAGCTGAAACCCAAACGGGCAAAGCTGTCGACAAATTCCTGGTGGTAGCGGCGGGCCACTTCTCCCGGTGAGAGCCCGTCCTGGGCGGCCTTTACGGTAATCGGGGTGCCATGGCAGTCGCTGCCGGAAACAAAGAGCACTTCATCGCCCCGCAGACGAAAGTAGCGGGCAAGGATGTCCGCCGGCAGCAGGGCGGCAGTATGGCCCAGGTGCAGGGAGCCGTTAGCATAGGGCCAAGCGCTGCAAATCAGGATTTTTCTGGACAAGAAGAACACCTCCTAAAAGTCATGCCCGTTCCGGCCATTCGGCCGGGACGGGCATTATTCCCGCGGTACCACCCCGCATTGCCGCAGTTTGCGGCCTCTTGACACGCTTTAACGGGCGCTACCGTCGGCCTCGCCCCTGGGGCCAAGGCCGCAAAGCTCCGGGACCATGTTCAAACGGGTTCCCCTTGCCGGTTCCCACCCTCCCGGCTCTCTGGTCAGCAGGTTCCCGCCTTACTCTTCCCATCATTGCAGTATGGCTAATTATATATGGCTTTTGCCGAAAATGTCAAATATCCCGGGAAAAGGGTGTCCCCTCATCCCGGGCAAGCTCTCCCACCAAGGGCTCCTATATTTTTTCTATCAGGGCCCAGACGATCGGCAGGATGTAGCGGCCCAAGAACCAGAGGATTGCCAGCAAGGCGATCAAGTAGGCGCCATTGCGGATTAAGGCGGAAACGGGCTGCTTCGGTTCGTTTTGGCTCATGCCCAGACCCCCTTTTTCCTAGTGTGCCACCTAGAGAACACCCCTATGCAACTCTCCTGCGGTTTTTTGAGGCCTAGCCCGAGTGATGGTGGCTGTGCCGGTTTTCCGTCTCCTGGTAGTAATAGTAAGTGAGAACGGCAATCAGAGCCGCCAGGAGGGGGTCCCCCTCGTCTGTTTCTATATTGACGTCGTGACCGAAAACTACTCCTCCCAACCGGCCCCGGAGCTGGCCCTGGGCAACCAAGAGGTCGGCGGAAAATCCGATGACCTCACCCCCCACCCGTCCCCCTATTTTCAGGCCGTCTGTTTCTAAAAATAGATCCTTGCCGGCGATGGCCCCGCCCAAGCGGCCCTGGAGGGTGTTGTCTCTCCGGGCCAGAACCACATCCTTGCCAAAGACGAGCCCCCCCAGACGCCCGATGATCCGAGAACTGTCATACTCCAGCCGAATATCCCCCCCCCGGAGAAGACCGCCAATCCTACCGGCAATCACCCCGTCAGCGACTGTGCAATATACGGAAAAACCTCCGATGGCGCCGCCGACGCGGCCGGAAATTGAGCTCATTTTTGTGACCTCCGATCAAGCTCGAGGATTTGCGAGGGGCTCCGGGGTTTGGGCGCATAGACTAAAGCTGGCCGGCCTTTACCTTTTTTTCTTTCCCTATGGCGATGCTTCCTCCCAGGGAGATAAAGCCCAGGGTGAGGAGGATAAAGCCGCCCGGTAGCCCGCTCTTCGCCCCAGAGCCGGCCCAGCCGGCCAGGGCGGCAGCCCCCGCCGCCAGGAAACCCGCCCCCCAAGCAGCGGCTCGGAGGGAAGAGGCCCAGGGCAGGGTGAGGGCGGTTAGCCGGGAATAAAAAGGAGTAACGGGGGTACCGGCGCAGCAAGGTAAAAGGATAAGCAGGGTCAGAGACCTGGCCAGCAGCCCCAGGGCCAGTCCGGCGACAAGGACCGGTTGGAACCAAGGCCCTTGCTCTCCCAGCCAAAAATTCGCCAACAGGGTGAGGACAGCCGCCCCCGTCAAGCGTTTTAAATCACCCAGAAACCTCCTGGACCATTTTATGCGCCGGTATTCGGCCAAGTGCTCACCGACCCGGTTTTCGCCGCCTGGCTGTAGGGGTAGAACCGACAAAATGCAGTGCCGGGCACCTGCCGTACCCCCGAGTAAGACATAGGGAAACAAGAGAGTAAAGACCTGCCCTCTCACTTTTGCCCTCCGAGGGGGGAGGCATTGGCGGCGATAGCCTCCCGGGCCAATTCGTCACAGCGGTTGTTCAGAGGGTTATCGCTGTGACCCTTGACCCAGACCCACTTGACCCGGTGGGGCTGGATCACTTTTATTATTTCCCGCCACAAGTCGATATTCTTTACTTTGCCCCCCTTAAAATCGGACTTGAGCCAGTTGTCCAGCCAGCCCGAGTTAAAGGCCTGAATGACCAAGTTAGAGTCGCTGTACACCGTGACATCGCAGGGCTGGGTTAAGGCCCGAAAACCCTGGATAACCGCCGTCATTTCCATGCGGTTATTGGTGGTTTCCCCGCCAAACCCGCTTACTTCCTTGGTATGGGGCCCGAAGACCAGGATGGCGGCCCAGCCGCCGGGGCCGGGGTTGCCGGAACAGGCGCCGTCGGTGTATATCTCAACTTTTTTCTGCATCCTTTCCCTCCTCGGGCATAATGAAGTAAAAAAGAGAACCCCGCAGTTCTCTCCCATTGCAGTTCTTTTTAGGTAAAAAGGTAAGAAACCCAGTATTGCCAACCCTGGGGAGAGGGGTGGGGGGCGGTCATGAGCTGACCGGCGATCGCCAGTTGGCGGCAGGCCAGTTCTAAATGGCAGCGGGCAATGCCCATCTCTATGGGAGTATAGGAGCGGGCGATAAA
>DGZR01000087.1:15966-42614 GCA_002397155.1 Firmicutes bacterium UBA4975
AAGGCGCCGCCTGGTTTTGCTCGGCCCCGGGCGGCTGAGACCCCAGGCAAGGAGGGCATTAACACTCCGGCCGTCCTCCAGCTCCAGCCCTTGGCCCAGGGCTTGCCGGTCAGGGAGAAAGCCCTGCCAGCAAGTGCCCAAACCGGCTGAGGTGAGGTGCAAGACTAAGCGCTGCCCCCTGTCGCCCAGGTCGCTCAGGGCTTCTTGCTGGCCGGAAGAGACAGCGGCAATATACCGAGGGGCCGGGACGCGCCCCAGGGGAATCCTTACCCTGCCCTGCCCGGGGGGCAGCGGCCGGAAAACCACCTCCGGCGAGCCCAGGCTGTTGATGTGCTCGCAAATCTGGCCAACCCGGGCCAAGGTAGCCTCAGCTACCGCCTCTTCGTACTGGCGGACGGAAATCCGTCTTTCTATAAGCTGGAGCCAGTTCATCCCGCCACCAGGCTGTACTTGTCCGGGAGGGCGAATTTGACCCGGGCTCTCTCAAAAGCAGGCAGGAACTCCCGGGGTTTATGGAGTAAATCGACGAGGAAGTCCCGGCCAAAAGCCCCCTCAATCACAGTGCACATCCAGGTTCCCAGAGGGTACTTGGCCCCCAGGGCAGCGTCCCCCGTCAGGGAAAAGTGTCTTTCCAGCTCTTCGTCCCCGGTTCCTTCCCCGCCAGTCAGGAACCGGCGCAGCAATCCCGCTTCTGCTTCCCGCCTGTCGGTAGCCTGCTGCCAGAGGCTGGATACGGGCCCGGTAATCGGCACGGTAAAAAAAAGGGTGGCGCACCCTTCCTGGAGCAGGCGGTCGAGGAAGCGGTGGGGAAGAGGGCTGCTCCCCTCGGGCACCTTAGAAAACAGTCTGTCTGTGCTCAGGCGGTGAACCCGGTTGGCGAGCAAGGAGAGAAGGGGAAAGCCACCTATGTACAGCTTGTTTGCCTGCAGTTTTAGGGCAAAGGCATTTACTGCCAAGAGGCCCCCTTCGGCGCAAAGAGGGGCCGTCCCCCCAGGGATAAAATCCAGGCGCACATCGATTTTTCCCCCGGCGGGCAAGTGCCGCAGGACTTGCTGTTCTATTGAAGCGCCGGATATCCGCCCCAAGGCCCCGATAATGCTCTTGCCGCCGGGGCCCTCCCCAGCCAAGGCAGCCAGTTTGTCCGCCAGGCCCCGTTCCCTAAGATGGTTTACCGCCTCTTCCTGACCCAGGCTGCGCCAGTAGAGCTGGAACCCGGGGCAACCGGCAAACGCAGCCAAGGTTTCGGGCTTTTCCGTCAGTTCTTGCAGCATTTCGGTATGTACATTCACAGACATATCCACACCCCCAACATTGATCCCATCTTCCGGCAGGCCGCCGCCAGGGAAAAGCACCGGCCGGCAATCGGTCCGGTGCCGCAATTAGTCGAAGAGCAGGTTGTCCCCTTTTTGCAGCCCTCCGGGAGTCTTGATCAGGTAGTCCCGGGCCCCCAGCTTGAGGGCGTGCTCGATGATTTCCCGACGCCGGTAAGAAGTGACCATGGTAATCTCCGGCTTGTAATCTTGAAAATTGGCCAACTCCTCCAAGACTCCCAAGCCGTCCAGCTTTGGCATGATGACGTCGAGGAAAATTCGGTCAGGCCGATGTTGCAGGATACGCAAAACCGCATCGGCGCCATTATCCACCGACGCGATGATTTTCAGGTTATTCTTGATGGCAAAGTCCTCCACCCGGGCTCGGGATATGGGGTCGTCATCAGCAATAATCGCGGTTTTTACCATCGCTGGTCCCTCCTGCCGTTTTTTAAATTATTCCACATTCATCTTCTGAATCCCTGCCTGCCCCCGAATTATTCTTCTCCCCCCGCCGGTCTATCTTGCATAAACTGGAGGGAAATGAATTTCGAGCGGGGAGGCGGGGCCATGAAGTATCCAATTTCTCCCCTGGATTTCTCCAGGGATTTTGCCGGTTTTGCTGAGTTGAGCCGGGCCATTTACGGGGAAAAGGCGGTGACGGATTGGGCGTTGTACCGCTGGCTCTTTCCCGGCAACGTCTACGCCCCCCCCACGACCCATTTCCTCCACATTGCCCGGGATGGGGAAAGGGTGGTGGCTTCCGACGGGCTGCTGCCCGTTCCCCTGCTCATTGCCGGGGAAAAACACCTGGCCGCCTGGTCGGTAAAAACCATGACCCACCCCGATTACCAGCGGCAGGGCATTTTTCGGGCAATCACCGAGTACAGCCTGGCCCGGGGCAAGGAGTTGGGCATTGAGCTGGTCCTGGGCTTTGCCAACGCAAATTCCTACCCGGGCTATGCGAAATTCGGCTGGCGCTCCCTGCTGGAAAGAAAAGCCGTCCTTCGTCCCCTGGACATCCAGTCAGGCTTGGCCCGACGCTTACCCCCCAGCCTGGCCAAAGTCGGCGGGGGCCTCTACCTGGCCTGGGACCGGCTGTGCCAGGCCGCTCTAGCCAGGAAAACCGGCAAAATTCAGACGGACATTCTCCCCCAGGCTTCCCCCCGGGCCGTCACGGCAATCTGGGCCCAAGCGCAGCATGCATACGCTGTCTGGGTCCAAAGGGATTATCCCTACATTGACTGGCGCTACAACCTGCGCCCCGGTCACGATTATAAATTCGTCCTCGCCCGGCAAGGGGACGCTCCCCTCGCCCTCCTGATTTTCCGGGAGACCTGGCGCCGGACCTGCCTGCTCGTAGATTACCTGGGCCTCCCGGGTTCTCCCGCCCTGCCGGCCCTCCTTCTCCGAACCTTTCAGTACTGCCAGGCCAAGGGCCTGCGCTACGTCATCAGCAGCGGCGGCCAATCCTTTGATCGGGAGTTGGCGGCCTACGGCTTTCGGCCCCTGGCCGCGCCCCTGGCCAACAACATGCTGATCGTCCGCCCCTTGGTTGACCTGGACCTGGCCCCCCTGGCCCGGGAAGCCAACTGGTTTTTTAGCTACGGGGACAGCGAGTTGGACCTGGATTTGCCGCCTCTGCCCTGACAGCCCTTGAGACAAAAAAAGTCCTCCTCCCCAAAAAGGGGCCGAGGAGCTAGTATTTTTTGCTTTCACAGTTTGGCCACGTCGATGATGCGGATATGCAAGGATTCGCCCAGGGCGGTCTGGCTGAGGGTCAGACGGAGCTGGCAGGATTTATCCCCCACGGGGTGGGCGTAAAAGCCATCATGAGCCCTAACTCTCTCCACCGTCGCCATGCCGGCAAAGACCTTGAAGCGGGCCACTAATTTCATGCCCAAGTCCAGTTTTAGGCTGGTCCACTCGGTAAACTGGCCCTCATGGAGAAACTGCAGGGAATAGCCCCGTTCCATGGCTTCAATTCGGATCTCCGGGGTCCGGGTTCGCACTGCCAGGGCAATAATCCGGTCGGCCAGGTAGGGGGCCGGCTCTTTTTCAAAAAAGAGGGCGATGTTGCCGGGATCGGTCACGGCAATCCGGCCCAGGAGGCTGGGTTCGAGAACAGCGCTCAGGGAATCCTGCAAGATTAGGTCAAATGGATTGCTCAGGACCAGGATGTCCTCCCCCCGGTGTTCTATGACCAGGGCATTGTTGGCTTTGGAAAAAGGCGTGGGCAAAGCCCCCAGCTTGATGCTGTCCAGGCCGAGAAACTCGATGTAGGGCACCCCTTTGAACTTGGCAAAAGCCCGGGCAATATCCACCGGATCGATACCCAGCTCGGCGGCTACCTGGTAGATTTCCCAGTCCGAAGAGGCGGACATCTTGCCTTTTGCCTCTCCGGTCAGGCCCAGGTAGCCGCAGATGTATTCCTGGACACTGCCCGATGAACGGAGGCCGGAGCCCGGGTTGACGGTCTTTTTCTTGGTTTCCGCCCAGCGCAAACCGGTGCGCTGGTGAGTTTCCACCAATTCCCGGACAGTCTGGCGGTTAACCGGTTTTACCAAGTAATCGACGGCCCCGGCGGCAAAGGCCCGAGCCCGGTCCTGTTCCTCCCCCAGAGAGGAGATAAAGATGACCGGGATCCAAGCGGTGTCGGGATTTTCCTGCAGCCGGGCGCAGACCTGGTATCCATCCATTTCCGGCATCATCACATCCAGTAAAATGATGCTGGGCCTTAGGCTCTGCAGAGTTTGCAGGGCGCTCTGGCCGGTGCCGGCTGTGACGACGTTGTAACGGTCCCCCAAGAACACTCCCAACTGGCGCAGGATATCTGGGTCGTCGTCAACGCAGAGCAGAAAAGGTTTGCCGTAATCATACATAGACAATCTCCACCCCATTCAGATAATCCTCCAGATTTTGCGCCTGCTCTTCCACCCCGCCCCTATCCTTACTGATGGCAGCCTGTTCCATAGCCGCTCCCAGGACGGTGATGTCGGAAAAGCCATAACCTCCCCCCGAGCCCTTCATGCGGTGGGCTAGTCGCCGAATAGAATCAAAGTCCCCCGCTTCCAGGCATTCCCGGATTGTCGTCAAGTCCCCTTTGCGGTTATCCAGATAGTCCGGGACAAACTCCCGCAGGTCCCGATCCACCAGCGCTTTTATTTTTGTCATTTTTCACCCTCCAGGTAGTGCGCCAGCATATCCAACAGATCCTTTTTGCGCACCGGCTTAGTCATGTGGTCTGTACACCCGGCCGCTAAACTCTTGAGCCGGTCTTCTTCAAAGGCGTAGGCAGTGAGGGCAATGATCGGCACCGGCTGGCGCCGGTTTGCTTTTTCCCATTCTCTGATGAGCCTGGTGGCAGTGTAGCCGTCCATCATGGGCATCTCTATATCCATAATGACCAGGTCAAAGTAGAGGGCTTTGTACTTGGCCACGGCGATTTCACCGTTTTCCACCGCGTCCACCTGGTAGCCGCTCTTGCTCAGGTAGGTTTGGACCAGCAGGGTGTTGTCGGGGGAGTCCTCCACCAGTAAAATCCGGGTTTTGCGCGGGCTGGCGGGCTGAGGACTGACCGGGGCCGGAAGATCCCGGTAGACTCTCTCCCCGGCCAGGACGGCGGATATAGTCTCAGCCAATTCCTTTCTCCGGATGGGTTTGACCAGGTAGGCATTGATCGAGAGCTCCCGGCAGAGCTTGATATCCGGGTTGCAGTTGTCCGAGGTCAGCATCAAAATGACTACATCCTCGCTGCCGAACTCTTCCCGGATGAGCTTGGTGACGGCAAAACCGTCCATTCCCGGCATATGAAAGTCCAGAAGGACAACGGTGTACCCCTTGCCCTCCTGCCTGGCTTGCCGGAGCATTTCCAGCCCCTCCTGCCCTCCGGCCGCACAGCGAACCTCGGCGCCCAAGGGGGCCAGGTACTCTTGCAGGATAAGCCGGTTGGTGGCGTTGTCGTCGATGACCAGGATTTTTAAAGCGCCCAGGTCGAGGCCGGGACCCTTTCGCGTCGCGGGCCCTCTTTGCAGGGGCAGGGTAAAGGAAAAAAGACTGCCTTCGCCGGGACGGCTCTGGGCCCAAATCTTCCCCCCCATCATTTCTACCAGGCGCTTGGAAATCTTCAGGCCCAAGCCGCTGCCGCCGTAGCGCCTGGTGGTGGAGGAATCGGACTGAGTAAAAGCGGAAAATACCATCTCAATCTTTTCCGGCGGAATGCCGGTCCCGGTGTCGGCAACCGATATCACCAGGGGCGGGGCCTCCCCCTCTGCCAAGGAGACCCGGACGTTGACTTCGCCCGCCCCGGTGAACTTGACGGCGTTGCCAACCAGATTGACCAGGATCTGCCTGACCCGGCCGGGGTCCCCTTCCACCATCTGGGGAACCCCCGGATCTACGCGGCAGGTTATTTCCAAGCCCTTGCGGTGGGCGGCGACCGCAAAGAATTCGGTGGTCTCCTCGGCCAGTTCGCCGATGTTGTACTGGGCTTTTTCCAACTCCATGCGCCCGGACTCAATCCGGGACAAGTCCAGAATATTATCGATGAGGCTGAGGAGGTGATCTCCCGCCAGTCTAAAGGTGTTGACATACTGCTTTTGCCTAGGATCCAGGTCGGTGTCTTCCAGGAGCTCGGCCATGCCGATGATGGCATTGAGGGGGGTGCGAATTTCATGGCTCATATTGGCCAAGAACTCGCTCTTGGCCCGGCTGGCCTCTTCCGCCGCAATCTTGGCCGTTTCCATCGCCTGCAGGGCCAGAATCCTTTCCGTCATTTCTTCGTGGATGATGATAAAGCGCTCTTGGGACAGGCGGCTGACTGTGGCGTGAAACCAGCGGTTTTTCTCTTCAAAAAAACAGGGGTAGTCCAACTGAAAACTCTTTTGCTCGCCGCCGGTTACGGACAAGAGACCCCTTGCCAATTCTGCGGCAAATTGTTCGCTTTTGAGGTCTCCTGAACGGCATACTTCCAAGTAACTCCGGCCCTTTTGCCCACCCTTGAAATCGATGTTTTTCCCCCGGATGAATTTGCGCCAGGCGCTGTTTGAGCCGACGATCTGCCCTTTTTTATCCACAATGGCAATCCTGGAAGAGACGTTGTTTACCACCGCCCGGGCAAAGATATTGGCGTCCCGGCGCGCCCGCTCCGCTTCGACAATCTTGCTCAAATCGGAGAACACCAGCACCGCGCCCAAAAAGCGGTCCCCTTCATGGATGGGGGCGGCAGAGTAGCGGACAGGAAAAGTAGACCCGTTTTTATGCTTGAAAGCAACTTTATTGGCCCAGAGCAAGTCTCCCGCCAGCAAACTCTTGCCCCCTGGGTTTTCTCCCATGGAAAAGTCTTTGTTGCGGCCCACTATTTTCGCCACCGGCTGGCCTTCCAGTTCCTTGATCTTGTATCCCGAAAGGCGGCAGGCGGCCTGATTGATATAAGTCATTTCCCCCCGGGCGTTGATCTGAATTATGCCCTCCCCCGATGAATCCAGAATCAATTGGCGGCTTGCGGCCAGGCGTATGTTTTTTTGTTCGGCGTCTTTTAGACTGGTTATGTCAAAGTGGGAGACGATGTACCTGGCAGGAGTTGTCCCCGCCATGGGGCTGACCCGGCCGGCAAACCACTTGGTCAGGCCGGGGAGCTGGCAGGGATATTCCAAGTAGTAGTCCTTTTGTTCCCCCCGGAGGATGGCCTCAATTGCCCGGACAAACTTGGGCATGTCCGCCGCCAGGGGCGCAGGGGCCTGTCGGCAAAATTCCAGGTAGTTATCCCCTTCGCCCGTTCCCCGGAAAACTTCGGGGTAGAGGGCGGCTTTTTCTTTCCACGGGGTGTTGGTGCTCAGGATGACGCCCGTACCGTCGATTATGGCGATGAATTCGGGCAGTTCGTCGGCGATAGCTTGGGCGAGCTTTTGCCCCGTCCGCAGCTTTTCTTCGGCTTCTTTATAAAAAGTCGTGTCAAAAAAGGAGACCACGGCCCCCTGGGGTATCCCCTCCCGGGCAACCGGGTACGAAGTGCAGTAAGCCGGAAAGGAGGAGCCGTCTTTTCGCCAAAGGACCACATCGTGTTCCCGGCTGCCGGTGCCCGTCCGGTAGGTATGAATATCGCACTCGGCGGCGGGGTAATGACTGCCGTCGGGACGGGAGTGGTGTATCAGCTCATGCATGGGCTGGCCCAGCATCTCTGCAACGGGATAGCCCAGCATGGCCGCCGCCGCTGTATTGGCTATGGTGCACTTTCCTTCCATATCGATGCCGTACAGCCCTTCCCCGGTGGCGTTGAGAAAGAGCTTTAGGTCTTCTGCCAGTTGTAAGTTGAGTTCCGCCGCCCGCTTTTTTTCCTGCACGGCTTTTTTATGCAGAGCGGCATGGGCGGCCAGGGTTTGCATCCCCCTTTGCCGGCCCAGAGCCAAGGCGGCCAATGGGGCGGTGAATTCCAAAGCCCCGCTTTCCGCCGGAGACAGATCTCTTTCGCTAAGCCAGAGACAGACCCCCAAGGGCTTGGTTCCGCAATACAAGGGCAGCCAGACTACCCGGCGGATACCCCGGGCAGCCAGGCCCAGGGGCGGGGCCGCCCGCCCCCTTGCTTCCAACTCGGGCAAGCAGTCCAGAAGAGCTTGTTTTAATTCCTCGTCCAGGTTGTGAGTAAAGACCTGCAACCGTCCCTTTCTTGCCCGGCGCAGGACCATACCCCCCTTAAGGCCCAGGCAAGCCCTCGCCTTTTCCAACAGGCGGACCAAGTAGAGCCGGGGGGGAAGGGCCGGATTCAGTCGATTAAGCCCTTTGGCAAAATCCTTCATCCCGGTGTTCACCTCTTTGCTGCCAGTATTAGACAGGTATTACTTCGCCGTCTTCAGCTTTTCTTCCTTTTATTTTTGTCTAAAGGGTTTGCAAAACTCCCTTTCCCCTCGGACGGGGCGGGAGAAAGGGTTAAAAAAAACCCCCGGTGGCACCCGGAGGGGTAATTGCTCTAGGGTTTGGCCCGGAGGCTTTCCAAGCATTGCCGGGCAACCTGCACGGCCTGGGTGCTGCTTAATGAATAGTCCCCCTCCAGGGTTATGGCCAAGAGGGTCTCATCGAAATAGCAGATATACCACGCAGTCTGCCTGGTTTTACTGGTTTCCGAAGTGCCGGTTTTGCCCCGGATGACGCTGCTGGCGACCCAGGCCGAGGCGGCGCTGTCAGAGGCGGCGTATGCCAGGACTCCGTCCACTAACTCCAGATTTTCCTGAGCAAACCCGCCCTGGAGCCACCCTTCAACTTCAGCGGTGGCCAGCAGGCGGGGACGGGGCAAAGTGCCGTCTTTGCGGGCAATGGCGGCATACATCAGGGCGATGTGGAGGGGGGTGACCAGCATCTTGCCCTGACCATAGCTGGAATCGGCCAGGAGAATGGTCCCCTCTTGCCCCCCCAGCCGGGATTGTTCGTAGCTGAGGGCAAAGGGCAGGTCTTGGTCGAAACCCAGTTGGCGGCAGTAAGCGGCAAAGGCGGCCCAGCCCACTTTTAGGCCCAAGTCGGCAAAGTAGACGTTGTCCGACCAGCGCATGGCCTCCCACAGGTCCACCGGCCCCAGGGGCCGCAGGACCCGGGTCACGCTGTAACCGCCCCAGTCCGGACCGCCCTGCCAGAGGACCGGGGTATCCCAGCTCTCGATGGGGTCAAAGACCTCTTCCTCTAGGGCCATGAGGGCGGTAAAGGGCTTGAAAACTGAGCCCGGCGGGTAAAGCCCGTTAAAGGCCCGGTTCAAAAAGGGAGAATCCAGGGCAAGCAGTTCTTCGTACTCGCCGGAGCTTATGCCCCGGGCCAAGAGGTTGGGGTCAAACCCCGGGTTAGAGGCCACCGCCAAGATGTCCCCGGTCTGGAAATTCAAAAGGAGGGCGCTGCCGGGCCAGCCGCCTAAGGCTTCGGCCAAAATCTGGCTCTTGCCCAAGTCCAGGGTAACGGCCACATCCCGGCCCGGCTCAACCGGGCGCCGGGCCACCACGGACAGGGTGTTTCCCTGGCCATCCCGGATGTCGATGACAAAACCCGGCCGCCCCGCCAAGGCTTCATCGGCCATGAGTTCCAAGCCGCAGCAACCGCTTGTATCCCCGGGCTCAAAGC
This sequence comes from Firmicutes bacterium UBA4975, assembly GCA_002397155.1. Classification (GTDB taxonomy): domain Bacteria; phylum Bacillota; class Proteinivoracia; order UBA4975; family UBA4975; genus UBA4975. The sequence goes on from DGZR01000087.1 coordinate 25,374, forward strand.
CCAGTAGGGCTAAGTCTCCTAGCTGTCCTTCCTTTGCCTTACCGACATAGCCCACGGTCTGGGCCAGAGAGGGGCAAACGGAATAAAGGCGCTCCGTCCGGGCCTGGACCAGCACCCCGGGCAAGGGGGATAGGGCCGGGCGCAGCCGAGCCCAGGTCTCGCTGTCCAAGGTGGCGACGGGCACGAAACTGTCCTCTTTCACCCAGTCCTGCTCAAGGAGGCCTTCGATCCGCTCTAGGGGCAAGTCCAGGAGCAGGCCCAGGAGAGCCCCAGTGTCCTCAGCCAGGCGTCCTTTGACCAGGCCCACTTCGTAAACTGAGCCGGTGGTAGCCAGGATAAGGCCCCGGGCGTCCAGGATGTCGCCCCGCTTGGGCATTTCCCGACTGACCCGGACCACCCTGTTGCCGGTCAGTCCGGGAAAGATGTGGCAGTGGTCCCAATTAAAGCGCCAGATTCCCTCTTCTTTGCAGGCTTCCAGACTGTATTCCTGAGTAAATTCCCCCACCGTAGTGGTGGTAAAAGAAAGCCTGTACTGCAAGCGCCCTTCTCCCCAACTGACCCCGTCCAGTTTTAGCCCGCTCAGCCCGATGCCAGCGGATATCTTCTTATGGCGAGTGACAAAGACCTCCTCGGTGCAGGCGGCCCGGGCCGAAGCGCTCAGGAATCCGTACATGCCGACGTAGTCTCCCGCCTCCCACCGCCCGATAAAGGCCTCCAAGGCCTGCCGGGGTGTGTCCTCCGGCGGGGCACAACTGCCGACGGCAAGTACCATGCTGACAATCAGCGCCCACGAGACAAAGCGCACAGGGGCTAACCCTCCTTCTCCCGTAATCCGAATCCGACAAAAGGAGTAACAGTAAAAAAACCGAGGAAAGGACTACTGGGTCAGATTAAGAAATTCCTGGGCGTCGGCAGCGGTCATGGCCACGGCCTGCCGCCAGAAATCCTTTTCGCTCAAGTCCACGCCCAGGTGGCGGCGGGCCAAGTCCTCTACCCGCATGCGGCCGGTATCCCGCAAGAGGTTGATGTACTTCTGCTCAAAATCTGCTCCTTCTTTTTGAGCCAGGGCGTAGATACCCGCGCTGAACAAGTAGCCAAAGGTGTAGGGAAAATTATAAAAGGGAACTCCGGTCATGAAAAAGTGGAGTTTTGAGCACCAGAAATGGGGGTGCCAGACGTCGAGGGCATTGCAGTACGCCTCTTTTTGCGCCTCTTCCATCAGCGCGTTCAGGCGCTCGGCGCTTAAGGGCCCCCGGCGCCGTTCGGCGTAGAAGTTGGTCTCAAAGATGAAGCGGGCGTGGATGTTCATGTAAAAGCTGATGCTGTTGTCGACCTTGGCGGCCAGCAGGGCAATTCGCTCCTCTTTTTTCTCCGCCTGGGCCAGGGCGGCGTCGGCCACCACCATTTCGTTAAAGGTTGAGGCCGTCTCCGCCACATTCATCGCGTAGCGCTGGGCCATGATGGGCAAGTCGGTCATGACGTGCTGGTGGAAGGCGTGGCCCAGCTCGTGGGCTAGAGTCGATACATTGTCGGGAGTGCCCATAAAGGTGGTGAACACCCGGGTCTCTTTAGTGTGGGGCAGGCTGGTACAAAAGGCGCCGGCCCGCTTGTTCCCCCTGTTTTCCGCTTCTACCCAGCGTTTTTTAAAGGCCTGGGCCACAAATTGCCCCATCCTGGGACTCACAGTCTCCAGATGCCCGACGACGAAATTAGCGGCCTCGTCAAAAGTATAAGTCTTCCCGGCCTTGCCCAGGGGGGCGGCCACATCGTACCAGCTCATCTTTTCCAGGCCTAACAGTTTTTTCTTCCGGTCCAGGTAGTCGACAAAGACCCCCTTGCCCTCCTGGATGGCCGCCCACATGGCGTCCAGGGTAGCTTCCGTCATCCGGTTATACTCCAGGGGTTCCTTGTGGAAGGACTGCCAGCCCCGGTGCTTGTATAGGTTGAGGCGGTAACCGGCCAGGTGGCTGAGGACGCTGGCGCAGAGCTCTTCTTCACCGGCCCAGGCCGCTTCCCACTTTTCTCCCGCTCGGTTCCGCACCCCGGGATCGGGGTCGGAGAACAGGTTGACAAACTGCCCCACCGAATAGTCGGTCTTCTTGCCCTCCTCCTGCCAGGATATAGTCATACGCCCCGTGATGATGTTGTACAGTTCGGACCAGCCGTGGTAGCCGTCGATGCTCAGATCGGTAGCCAGTTTTTCCAACTGGGCCGGCATCTTCTCCCGAGCCCTTTGGCGCAGCTCATTGAGGGGAAAAGAGATCGGTTGAAATTCCGGGGTCGCCAGGAGCTGGTCCCAGGCCCCATCCTCCATACCGATGAGCCGTTCTTCCACCGAGGTCAACACCGAACTCAGGGCCGCATATATCTGGCGCAGCCGACTCCCCAGGAGTTTTGCCGGCCCGTCCTTGGTGTCCTGGGCGTCCAGGCAGCCGATAAAAGCCCCCGCCTGGCTGAGTCGGGCAGAGATGTCCTGAAACCGTCCAATGAATTCTTGCCACTGGCCCCGGTCGTCTCCCGGAGGAATGGCCCCTTCCAGCCCGGCGATATCCTCTGTCACTTTTTCTATATGTTCTTTGAGCACCGAAGATTCGCTGCCACCCGGGAAAATTGACTCCAAATCCCATACTTGGCTTAAATCTTTTAGCATGTACATTCCTCCTCACATTGTCTTATCTTATTTCGACACCCGACAGATAATACCTGCCCTCTCTTATTCTGGGCGGGGATCTGGCCGGGGCCCCTTTGCCGCTCTGGACCACGAAAAAGGATTTTTACCCTGCAACAGCTTGGGGGGCGGGGGCACCAACTAGTCGATACCTGTAATTTATTCCGAAAAAGAGGGCTAGGCTGTCAGGGCTATTTAGTATAATAGGGTGGCGGCAAGGTATATCTAGCCAAGGAATAATATGGTATGATTTAAACACTTCATCAAAGAAGGAGTGGAGTCCGATAAAGAGAAAGCTGGTAATCTTGGCCTGGGTCCTCACCATTCTCATGCTGTTATCCGCTTTCGGCTGCAGCCTTTTTACCCCTGCGGAAACACCTCCCAACGGAGAGACCCCAGGTAATGAAACGCCGGGCAAGGACCCGGAACCAGGGACGGACCCCGGTGTCGATCCGGAAATCTCCGAACCGACTGATAACGATTTGACTGCCTCGGTGACCCCGGTCCCTCCAGGCAGCACCGCCGCTATTAACTACGCTGTCATTCGTCAGGGTGACCTCTGGTTGGGAATCGATGGTACCCGTCTCTGGCGGCAGACCGCCAGCGGTGATGTTGACCAGGTGGTGTGGGCCCCCGACGGCCATGCTCTTGCATTTTTTACTACGCCCTCTTTGGATGCATACACCCGAGACCTCTACACCTTGATTCCCGGCGGTGTGCCGGTCCTCGTCGACCGGGATGTTGTCGCCAGCTTTTCCTGGCCCGACCCCCAGGGTTTTCTCTGGAGCCCGGATAGCTCTCGCCTGGCCTATGGCCTGGCCGACTCCCTGGAAATTGTCATCGCCGGCCCCGGCTCGGCTCGGAGCAGCTTTTCCATAGACATCTATCCGGAAGCCGGCCCCTTCTGGCTGGGCCCCAACCGGCTGGTTCTCGGCTCGGTGAGCCCCGTGCCCTTGCTTTTGATAGTCGACACCCTGGGAACAGAGGTCGCCACTGTTCTGGATACTGCCCTGCCCTACCCAATTGCCGACGGTCTCCTGGCCGCTGCGGGAGAGTACGGAGACACCGAAGACTTTTTCTTCACCGGCCTGGTCCACCTGGATGACGATGGGGCCAACGCCAGCCTGGTCCACCGGGGTAACATCTACATGTGTTTCCTGGCTTGGAACCCCCAGGAAGAAAACAGGACGGGGACAAAGTACTTTGCCCTCTCCGACGGGGAAACCCTCTTCCTGCAAAACTACGCTGCCGAAGCGGGCCCCCGGGTGGAACTGCTGACCCAGGACCTGTTCCTCACATTTTCGGAATTTGCCTATCCTTTTTGGTTTGCCTGGGCGCCGGACGGGGACTCCCTGGCCGCCCTGCCTTTTACCTTCAGCCAAGAAGGCGACTACGGCGAACAAAAGGGCTCTTGGGACCTGGTCCAAGTAGACCGGGAAGGCCGGGCCAAAGTGCTCCTGGCAGACCTGTATACCGTCCAAGAATATGAAACCCCCATACCCTTCTGGACCCAGCCCATCAAGTGGTCCCCCGATGGCGCTAAGATCAATTACCTGGTTGACGGGGTAGAGGGCGTCGATCTATGGCAGCTCAATCTGGCCGATAAAACCGTCAGCCTGTTTCTCCTGAGTTCCGAACTGCCGGAGTATCGCCCCTGATTGACCAGGCCGTTCACCCTTTACTTAAAAAAATAACGTGGCCCCAAGGGCCACGTTATTTTTTCTTAGCGGGGGTTAAAGTGAGTTACCCGAAGCTCTTCCATCGCCTTTGAATCCTTGAGAGTTGACCTAATAAGAGCAAAGTACAGGTCACCGTCCCGGTGAAAACCGTAGTGACTGAAGACTTTAGTCCATTGGCTGGCAAAAGAATAGACCTCTAACTGGCCAATCTCACTGCTTTCGCTGGTCTGGCCCTCCAGTTTATAAGAAGAAGTATCTATGGTTCCATCGGTGGCCATGACCATTTGGGTCAAGAGTACTTTGTTGACGTAGATCTGCAAGAGTATGGATAACGCGCCGGCCCCCCAAGAACTATCTTCAACCCCATTTTGTTCCGCTTTCAGGCAGTTCCAGTCCTCGTCAAACCAGAAGCGAAACTCATCGACGCCGCCTTCCACTTTGGTCAGGTGGATGACTTCGGCTTCCACCCCATTGATTTCTTCTGTCCCTTGGGAAACATAGTGCATTGAAAAGACAGATTCCTCCCCATCCTCCCGAATCTCTTTGTGGGTATAGCCAAACTCAGCTAGGGTAGTCAAAATGTCCTGCCAGTTTTCCGGATAATAGATGACTCCCTCGACAGCCAGGTAATCACCCTCGGGTTCCTCCCCGCCGGGGTCGCCGCCGCTTGGTTCTTCTCCGCCCGGCTCGTCACCACCGGGTTCATCCCCCCCTGGTTCTTCGCCTCCGGGTTCATCGCCCCCTGACATGGGCACAAACTTCTTGATAAGCCCACACCCTGATAGACTGCTAAACACAAAGGCCATGAGCAAGAGAACGACAATCGCTTTTTTCAAGGAAAATCCCCTTTCTTTTCTAGAAGATCCCCGGCCCTCTGGGCCGCAATCTCTATACTAAGGTAAAGGGGAAAGGAATGATGTTCCGAAATTGACATTTTTGTTTTTTGAAATTGCTATTTCAAGGGTGCAGAGCCCATGGCGGCTTGGGCAATCCTCCCCGCCGCCCCTTGATTTGCTTTTTGAGCCTGCCAAAGCTGCCAGTACAAACCGCCCTTTACCAGCAGGTCCTCGTGGCTGCCTTGCTCCAGGATTTTCCCTTCGGCCAAGACGATTATCTGGTCGGCATCCCGGATGGTAGAGAGGCGATGGGCAATGACTACCGCCGTCTTATTCTCTTTGAGGGTATTTAGAGCCTCTTGAATCAAGTGCTCGGTCTGGGTATCGACGGCCGAAGTGGCTTCGTCGAGAATTAAAATCGGGGCGTCCTTGAGCACGGCCCGGGCAATGGAAATCCTCTGCTTTTGCCCGCCGGAGAGCTTAACTCCCCGCTCGCCGATGGGAGTATCATAGCCCATCTCCAGGGCGAGGATAAAATTGTGGGCGTTGGCGGCCTTGGCGGCGGCAACGACCTCCTCTTCAGTGGCCCGGGGGGAGCCATAGAGAATATTGTCCCGAACAGTGCCATTGAAGAGGAAGACGTCCTGAGACACCAAGCTTATCTGGCGGCGCAGGCTCCTCAGGGTGAGGGTGCGGATGTCCCGGTCGTCGATGTAAATTTCTCCGGTTACCGGGTCATAGAAACGGGGGATCAGGCTGGCGATGGTCGTCTTGCCGACGCCGGTGGCGCCCACCAGGGCCAAAGTCTCCCCGGGTTTTAGGCAAAAGGAGATGTCGTCCAGGACGGGAATGCCATCCACATATTGAAAGCCCACCCGGCGGAACTCTATGGCCCCCGCTGCCCGGCTCAGTTCCAAGGCATCGGGGGATTCAGGCACATCCGATTCGGCCTGGATGACGGAGAGCACCCGTCCGGCGCTGCCCAGGGCTTCCTGCAGCCCTTCATTTATCTGGCCCAGGGCCATGATGGGCTGGTAAAAAGCGTTCAAGTAGAGAAAGTAGGTCACCAGGTCCTTTAGGGGCAAGGCGCCCCCCAGGGCCAGCCGGCCGCCAAAAAAGATGACGATGGCCGTGCCCAGACTGGCGACAAATTCAATTGCCGGGTGGAAGGCATTGGTCATCTTGAGGGCTCGCAGCATGGCCCGAGTCTGAGCCGCCAAGGCTCGCCCCGTCCGCTCGCTTTCGTGCTCTTCCTGGGTAAATGCCTTGATCTCCCTAATACCGCTCAGGTTGTCCTGGAGGATGGCGTTGAGAGCGCCTACCTCTTCCTGGTTCTTGCGGAAAAGAGGCCGGGAAATCCTGCTGAACTTTAGCACCAGCCAGGCCAAGAGGGGAACGGGAATCAGGGTTAAAAGGGCCAGGGTGGCATTCATGTAGGAAAGGAAAAAAAACACCCCCACCAACATTACGCCGTTGACCACCACGGTGGGAATGGCATGAGCCAGCAGGACCTCAAAAGTGCGGGTGTCGTTAATCACCCGGGACATCAGCTCCCCGGTCTGCTTATCGCTGTAAAAGCTTAAGGACAGCCCCTGCAGGGAGTCGTACATCTTTTGCCGGATATCCTGGACCATGTTCCAGGCGGCATGGTGGGAAATGTAGTCGGTGCCGAATTTGGCCAGGGCCTTGACCAGGTATATGCCCACCGCAATGGCGGCCAGGGCACTGATCGGCCCCAGTTCCGCCCCCGCCCCTCCGTCCTCGATGGTGGAAAGCAGGCTGCGGATCGCCCAGGGGCCTGCCAAGCTAGCGGCGGTCACCAGGAGCATGCACAGGGTCGCCGCCCCAATCCACCATTTGTAAGCCCGGGCAAAGGGCAGAATCCCTTTCAGTTCTTTCACCGGCCGGCCTCCTTGCTGTCATCGTCTTTAAGTTTTACCAGAAGGGAGCGCAGCAGTTCTAGTTCCTCCGGGCTCAAGACTCCCAAGCGCTCAAAAATGTTGCTCTGGTGCCGGGGCACGATTTTTTCCCGCAGACTCGCCCCCTGGTCGGTGAGCTTTACCAACCACACCCGGCGATCTTCAGCCAGGTGTTCCCGGTAAACCCAGCCGTTGTCCGCCATCCGGTCGATAATTCCCGTCATGTTGCTGGCATTGCACTGGAGCTCCCGGGCCAGTTCGTTGGCCGGAATCCCTTCCCGCCCGATGTGGTAGAGAGCATGGTATTGGGGCCAGGTGACCCCGAATTCCTCGATCTTTTTGCGGAATTCCGCCTTCAGCCGGCTGCCGGTACTGCGCAATAGCCAGTACACTTCACGGGCCAGTGATTCATTCATATAAGTACTCCCCCCCCCAGTTAGTACATACATGAATTATACAATAATGAACTAATAAATCAACCACTGGGGCGGTTCCCAGTGGCTGATTTTTCTACCCCATGATTTGGCAGACCTTGCTGGTAAAGTCCACCGGGTCCTCCAGGGGCAATCCCTCGATGAGCAGGGCCTGGTTGTACAGGATTTCCGTGAAAAGTTGAAACTTATCCGGGTCACTGCCGTGAACCCTCGCCAAGGCTTTATACACCTCATGGTCGGTGTTGATTTCCAGCACTTTTTCCGCTTTTAGGCCCTGGGACCCGGGCATGGCGCTGAGGACTTTTTCCATCTCGATGGACAGCTCCCCCTCGTTGGCCAGGCAGACAGCATGACTTTTCAGCCGCCGGGAGGCCCGCACCGCCTTCACCCTTTCACCTAGCACCTCTTTCATCGCCGTAAATATCTCTTTTTCCGCGTCGGTTTCCGCTTCTTTTTTCTCCTGGGGCAAGCCTAAGTCGCCGCTAGATACGGATTTAAATTCTTTCTCCTGGTATTTCCCCAGCATTTTCAAGGCAAATTCATCGATGTCCTCCGTCAGGTAGAGGATGCCATAGCCTTTATCCCGGATAAATTCCGTCTGGGGCAGCTTCGCCAATTTGGCGATGGACTCCCCGGCGGCATAGTAGATAAACTTTTGCTCCTGGGGCATCTTCTCGACGTATTCCGCCAGAGTCACTGATTTTTCCTCCTGGGAAGAATAAAAGAGCAGCAGGTCCTCCAGGTCTTTATTGCCGCCAAATTGACTGTAGACGCCGAATTTAAGCTGGCGGCCAAAGGACTGAAAGAAGGTCTCGTACTTTTCCCGGTCTTCCCGAAGCATGGCCTCCAGCTCGCCCTTGACTTTTGCCTTGATGTTTTTCGCGATGAGTTTTAGCTGCCGGTCGTGCTGCAGCATCTCCCGGGAAATATTCAGGGACAGGTCGGCTGAATCCACCATGCCCTTGACAAAACTAAAGTAATCCGGCAGCAAGTCGGGGCACCGTTCCATAATCAAGACGCCGTTGGCGTACAGCTCCAACCCCTTTTCGTATTCGGGAGTGTAGTAAGCGTAGGGGATCTTTTCCGGGATAAAGAGGATGGAGCGGTAGCTGACAGTGCCCTCCGCCTCCACGTGTAAATGGCGCAGGGGCTTGTCAAAGCCATAGCGCTTTTCCGTGTAAAAATTAGCGTAGTCCTCATCCTTCAGTTCGTTTTTGTTCTTCTTCCAGATTGGGACCATGCTGTTAATTACTTCTTCCTGGGTGTATTCTTCATACTCCTCATCGCTGCCTTCCTTAAGCCGGGAAACGGTAAGATCCATCTTTATGGGGTAGCGGATGAAATCGGAATACTTTTTGACAATGGCTTGCAGGCGGTACTCCGTCAAGAATTCGTCGTAGTCTTCATCTTCGGTGCTTTCTTTTATTTTGAGGATAACGTCGGTGCCCGCGGACTCCTTTTCCCAGGGTTCAATGGTGTAGCCCTCGGCCCCCCTCGCTTCCCATTTGTAGGCCTGCTCCCTGCCGTAGGCCCGGCTGACCACGGTGACGATGTCGGAGACCATAAAGGCGGCGTAAAATCCCACGCCGAATTGACCGATGAGATCCAAGCCTTCTTGGCCGGGATTATCCTGCCGAAAAGCCAGGGAGCCGCTTTTGGCGATGACGCCCAAATTTGCTTCCAGCTCTTCTTTATCCATGCCGATTCCCCGGTCGGAAACGGTGAGCAGTCTGTTCTCCTTATCCACGCTTAGACGGATGAAGTAGTCGTCTTTTTTAAAGTCTGCGGATTTATCGGTCATGGCTATGTAGTAAGCCTTGTCCAGGGCATCGCTGGCGTTGGAGATGAGTTCTCGTAAAAATATCTCCTTATGAGTGTAAATAGAGTTGATCATCAAGTCCAGCAGCCTCTTGGATTCAGCCTGAAATTCCTTTACTTCCATCAAACTCTCCTCCTCGGTAGTATTACAGCCTGAGATTAGCACTCCCTTCCCCAGGGTGTCAACCCAACGAAGCGTGGGGACGGTTCTCCCGCATCATTGTCAACCCAACGAAGCGTGGGGACGGTTCTCCCGCATCATTACTAGAGGTCAGCTCCGTTGGAAGCGGGAGAACCGTCCCCACGCTTCAGCAGCTCCCAGTCCTCCCGGAATACGCGGAGGAGGCTGGGCCGCCTCCGCACGGCCAGGGGATGGTAGCTGACGGCGGTAGGCAGGCCCCGGACCAGGTGCCACCTCCCCCTGAGGGCTTTGACCGAAAGATCCATATCGCCAAAAAACCACTGCACTGCCGTATCGCCCAAGCAAAAGGCTAGTTGGGGCTGCTGTTCCCGAACTTGGGCCAAGAGAAACTCCCGGCAGACGCCGCGGGCCGCCTCTTTGTCATAGCGGTATCGGGGCCTGCACTTGAGGATGTATGTGACATACATGTCCTCAGCGGCAAAACCCGCCCGGTGGGCTTCTGCCTGCAAGGTCTGCCGGACGCCGCAGACAAAGTCCTTTCCTTCCCTATCCTCCCGGGCACCGGGATTGTCCAGAACGATCAGCACCGGCGCTTTGGGATTTCCCTCCCCCCAGATAACCCGAGAACGCTGCTTCCAGAGTTCGCACCGCCGGCAGTCCGCCACCTCCGGGGGCGGGGTGTGTTCCGGCCACAGGACCGGAGTAAAACCGTCCATGTAATCCCCCCTTTCTTAAAAAGTAGTTTTCCCTCCCGGCCCCCCGGGCACACATTGGGTTTGTCTCCCTTCCCGGTTTTGTAATATAATTGGGACAAGCAGATTACTGGGAGGGTGGGGTTATGAAGTTATTTTCCTGGAATGTCAACGGACTGAGGGCGGCGCTTAACAAGGGGTTTATGGACTTTTTCACCAGTGCCGACGGTGATTGCTACTGCCTTCAGGAAATTAAGCTCCAAGCCGGCCAGGTCGATTTGGACCTGGAAGGTTATCGCCAGTACTGGAACTATGCAGAGAAAAAAGGCTATGCCGGCACTGCCATTTTCACTAAGGCAGAACCCATGGCTGCCAACTATGGCTTGGGCCAAGAAGAACATGACCGGGAGGGCCGGGTCATTACCTTGGAATACGAGGACTTTTTCCTGGTCAATTGCTACACCCCCAATTCTCAACGGGGCTTGGTCCGGCTGGAATACCGGCTGGAATGGGAAAGGGATTTTCAAAATTATCTTCAGGACCTGGATGCCAAAAAACCGGTGGTCCTCTGCGGCGACCTGAACGTAGCCCACCGGGAAATCGACATCAAAAACCCCGCCACCAATCGCAAGACCGCCGGTTTCACCGACCAAGAGAGAGAAAAGATGACGGAGCTTCTAGCCAAGGGCTTTGTCGACACCTTCCGCCACTTTTACCCCGACAAAGAAGAGGCCTACACCTGGTGGTCCAATTTCTACAACGCCCGGGAGCGGAACATCGGCTGGCGAATCGATTACTTCCTGGTTTCCCAGAGACTTAAAAGTGCCCTGAAAGGGGCCGAAATCCTCCCCCAGGTTCTGGGCAGCGACCATTGCCCGGTGTCAATTGAACTGGAAATCTGAGCTAGGGAAACACCGGACTGCCGGTGTTTCCTTATTCTTAGCTAACTCTACCTTGTTCATAGCTATTCGACAGAGTATTATAGGTACAAGTCAGGACTATAGGAGGTGAACCCATGCTTGTCACCACCACCGACCTGCAAAACAGCTTCGGCAAGTACCTGCGGCTGTGCCAGGATGAGGAAGTGGTCATCACCAAAAACAGCAAAAAGGTGGCTAAATTGGTCCCTTACTTCGAGGATGAAACCTTGGGCCGCTGGCTGATCGGCGAAGGCTCTTCCCGGTACAACCCCGAGGGCGTGCGGGTAACCTATGAAGAGTTCTTGAAGATCACGGCGGAGAGCGAAAACCGCTACGAGTATATCGACGGGGAGATTGTCCTCCCGGCCTCTCCTCTCTACCCCCATCAAAAGGCAATCCGGGCGGACTAAATCAAATCTTTTAGCCACTAGTCAGGAGGAGAATGTAAGTGGATTATCCCAAGCACATCGTCAATGTAGCCGGGGTCATCGAAAATGAACAGGGCGAGATCTTGATGATCAAGAGCACCTACCGGCCGGGTTGGGAACCGCCGGGAGGTATTGTGGAAGAAGGCGAAGATGCCGTCGCCGCATTAATCCGAGAAGTAAAAGAGGAGACGGGTTACGAGGTGAAAATAACCCGGCTGGTCTCGGTGCTCCACAACACCGGCTCGCCGGGTCATCTGCCCAAAATCGGCCTGGTTTTTATGGGCCTTCTGGCGGGGGGGGAGGCCCGCACCAGTGCCGAATCTGCCGCCGTGGGCTGGTACCCGCCGGCAGAGGCTTTGGCACTGGCAGAAGTAGAGGCTATGAAAATGCGCTTAAGGGACGCTTTGCCCTTTAGCGGCAACGTAAAGTTCAGGGCCTATAAATCCCGACCTGAATACCAAGTGAACCTGGAACTGGGCTAGGCAAAAGGCCAGCCAAAATGGCTGGCCTTTTTAGTTATTCGAAAGGGGTCAGGGCTTGAATAAAGGGGGAGAACCATCCCTTTTATGGGTTGTTCACCACCCCGATGAAGAGGGGAGCATCCCCGGCGCCGCCGGTAATGGCAAAGATGAAGGGGCGATCCAGCTTCATCACAAAAGTCTCTTCGGGGGGAGCAGACCCGCAAAAGCGGATTTCAGTATAAGCCGCTGCTTCGCAGCCCTTTTCATCGATAGACATTGAAAGGTTTTGCTGGATAGCGGAGATAAATAGGGGTTTTATCTTGGCCAGGCCGCTGAAATCTGCCGTCTGGTTGAAGGCCTCCTTAACCCCCATCTCTTTCAGGACCTCTTTAAGGTTAAGCTCATTGGTGAATTTGAACTTTGGCAGCGACAAGATGACATCGCCCCAGCGTTGCCCAAGAGAATCGGGCCCCAAGGAGGTCAGAACCTGTTCCAACCTGTCGGGAGCGGAAAGGATGTCCCGGGGAGAAACACCGACATCGGGCAAAATCAAGAGCATCTGCTGCCGGTTCTTAAGGCCCAAGCTGGTAACAGAGCAGCCGGCCACTTGGGCAAAGCTGGCCATGGTGGTCTTGTTCATGAAGGGAACTTTGACGGTGCCGCCAGCGGCAAGGTTAAAGACGTCCTCCTTGGTCTTTTGCCGATCGAACTCATCAGTCCACTGGTCGTAGAAATACACAGTGTTGATCAGGGACATCACTTGAGCGGGATCGGGCTCAAAGGCCTTGGGGTCATTGCCCAGCTTGCCTCCGGTATGCTGGGATACCCAGCGGCTTATCTGTTTGGCGGTGGCCGAATCGCCAAAGTCCACGCCAAAGGAATGGGCGTAGTATTCCCGGGCGGCCCGGTCCAAGAAGGCTTGGTCGAAGTCCACTCCCTCCTGGAGCCAAAGGGAATTGGCCAGGAGCAGCTTGCCAATCTCGTTATCCGTATAGAGGTTTTGAAAAAGCTTGGCGGATTCCCTGCCCATTAGCTCTCCATCGGGCATTTTCAGGGCGGCCAATAGCTCGGCCCGGGTCGCCCCTTGGGCCCCTTCGCTGGCCAGGGCCAAGGCATAGAACAAACTAAGGGGTGAATAAGCAAGATTTTTTTCAGAATCCTCCCGGCCAAAGACCTGGGCTGTCGAACTAAAGGCGAACTGCCCTAAGTTCATTAAAAACCCCTCATCCAAGTCCTGGTATTCCTTAGAATCATTGTAGGAAGTACCTGGCGGATATTCCGGACCGGCCAGTCCCAGGGCCGACCGAGGTGCCGTGGCGGTCAGCACACTGACGGCGACGATGGCCAGGGCGGCGGCAAGGGCCAGCAAGGGTTTCCAGGAGAATACCCGGCCCTTGGGTGCTTCAGCCGGCGACCCGGAGGCTGAAGAATTGGATTCTTCCCGCCCCAAGTCCGTCTCCGCCAGGGTCTCCGGGCGGATATGGTCAAACATGCGGATCGCTTCTCTTTCCTTCATACTGTCCACTTCCTTCGAGATGTTTTTTCAGGGCCCTTCGCATCCGGGAAAGGCGGCTGTCCACCGCCCCACGGCTCAGGCCATACCGGGCGGCAATAGAGGCAATCGTTTCCAGGGTAAAGTAGCGCCGGACGAATATGCTCCGGTCCGGTTCGGGTAGGCCCCGGACAAATTCATTAAAGGTTTCGATGAAAAAGCCCCGCTGCATGTGTTCTTCGGGGGACTCAGCAAAGTCCAGAACCGAGGGGGAAAAGTCCCTGTTCCAGGATTGGCTGCGGCGGATATTTTTCCTGAGCAGGTCGATGGCCCGACGTCGGACCAGGAGGGCGACCCAACCCTTCAAGGATGCGCGCTTTTCGTCATATGACGGCGCGGACTGCCAGAGGTCGTGGAAGGCGGAATTCACGCATTCCCAAGCGTCCTCTTCGCTCTCCCCTCCGAGGACAGACCGGGCGACTGAATAGGCTAAGCCCCGGTATTTTCCCATAACCGCTTCCAAGCCTCGATCCTCTCCCCTTTTCATCAACTCGACCATCCTTGTATCTTCCATAAAGCACCTCCGGAGTACTAATATATTCGCCGATAAGCTGTATTTCTGCCGCAGGCATGATAGAATAGGTCCGATATTTTTAAAACGGCCAGATTTAATCCGTGGCATGCGGAAAGGGGATGACGCGCCATAAAACGCAAAAACGTTTGGTCCAAGGATTTTACCCTGATCACTGTCGGAACCGTGATATCTGCTATTGCCGGGCAAGCAATTTCTCTGCCTTTCAGTCTGCTGGTTTTTGATGAGACCAAGTCCGCCCTGCTCTCCGCAATTATGTTCATTAGCAGTGTCTTGCCCAATTTCATCCTGCCCCTGTTTATCGCCCCCCTCATCGATCGGGGGAACAAGAAAAAAATAATCGTCACCCTGGACTATCTCACCGGTGTTCTCTACCTGCTGGTGGCGGCTGTATACTATCGAACGGGCTTTAATTACCAGCTTCTGATCGTCTTTAGTTTTGTCGCCGGGGTCATCGGTTCAATTTACCAGTTGGCTTATTCGGCCTGGTACCCGGACCTCATTCCCGCCGGATTTGAACAACAGGGCTTCGCCGTCTCCTCTTCAATATATCCCACGGTCATCATGATCGTCAGCCCGATCGCCGCCTGGCTTTACGAGATCCAGCTACCGGTATACTACCTCTTGGTGGCGATTGCCCTCCTCACCCTGACGGCTGCCACCTTTGAACTGTTCATCCGCAATCTGGGTTTCAAAAAAGCAGAGAAGACCACCAATCTGCGGGAGTACGTTGCCGACTGCAAAGCGGGCTTTGTCTTTTTGCGCCAGGAAAAGGGACTGCGGAATATCTATTCGTACATGGCCATCACCGGCGGAGTGAGCATGGGGGTTGGCCTGATGGTTCAGGCTTACTTTCAGACAGTGAGCTTCCTCACCGTGGCCATGCTGGGCTTTTTGCGTTCAGCCGAGACCCTGGGGCGCATGCTGGGGGGGCTGGTGCAGTATAAGTTCAACATCAAGCCGGAAAAGCGCTACGGCATAACCAAGTTCGTCTACTTCTCCTATGGGATTCTGGACATTGTCCTGCTCTACACGCCCTACCCATTCATGGTTGTAAACAGATTCCTCTGCGGGGTATTAGGTATGACTTCTTACACCCTGCGGGAAGCCAGCGTCCAGTCCTACCTGCCCCGGGATATGCGGGCTAGGGTCAACGCCATCTTCAGCGTGATCACCAGCCTGGCCCTGGTCGTTTTCCAGCTAGGTACGGGCTACGTAGGGGACATGTTTGGGTTCCGCCGGACTGCGGTCTCCTTTACCTTTTTGTCCCTGGCGGCAGCGATTGTGCTGATCGCCATACCCTCGGCGGTTAACCGAAAGGTATACGAAGCCACCCGGGTGGGTCAGGGCGAGCTTCCATAACCTATGAAAAAAGAGGCACTGAAGCCTCTTTTTTTTGCCCTAACCGGGGGGCAGGCTTTCCAGCCCAGTTTGAAAATTATTCTTCCCCCGACCCCAAAGTGAAGGTCTCCCTGGGCACATAGCCGTGGTCAATTGTGATGACGGTGTTATAAGCGGGGTTGAGCCCGCGTATCTTGGCGGCGACCAGCTCCCTGAGCTCCGCGTCCCTATATTCAAACTGGAAGGGTGTTTCAATATCAAAGATTAGGTTTGAATGGGTCACCCCCCAAACTACCCGGAAATCGTGGATGTGGAGCACGGGAGAAATACTTTGGACGGCGGCGGCTACCTCTTCTCGCAGTGCGTTGGTGCGTTCATCATCGATGTCTACGGGGTCCAGGTGGATGACCAGGTGCAAACCCTCAGCCAAAAAATCTCGCTCTATGTTGTCGATGAGATCATGGCTGACCATGATGTCCTCGCCGGAGGATACCTCACAGTGGACCGAGGCAAAATGACGGCCGGGTCCATAGCTGTGCACATGGAGGTCGTGAATGCCCAGTATCCCTTGGTAGCTCAGGATTTTTGCGTAAATATCTTCGACCAGTTCGGCCTCGGGGGCGACCCCCAGGAGGGGATTGCTGGTTTCAATGACCAGCTTGACTCCGGTAGCCAGGATAAACAGGGCCACCACCACTCCCATGATCCCGTCCAGATTAAAACCGGAAAAATAAGAAATCGCCGCCGCCACCAGAACAGCCCCGGTGGCCAGAACGTCGCTGCGACTGTCCGCCGCCGCCGCCTTGAGGGCGGCGGATTCGACCAAGGTGCCGATCCGCCGGTAGAAGCGCCCTTGCCACAGCTTTAGAATTATTGACAGGAAAAGGGCAGCGGCTAAAACCCAGCCGAACTCAACCGGTTCGGGCCGGAATATTTTCTTCCCCGAGCTGACAGCCAGTTGCAGCCCTAAAAAAACTACGGCAAAGGAAATGATGAGGCCCGAGACGTATTCAATTCGGGCATGGCCAAAAGGGTGTTCGGCGTCGGCTGGCTTCCCCGCCAGCCTAAAGCCCACAAAGGCGACCAGGGAAGAGCCGGAATCCGCCAAGTTATTGACGGCGTCGGCGATAATGGCAAGACTGTGAAAGGCAATCCCCACCCCCAGTTTTAGCAGGAAGAGCAAAAGATTGGAGGCCATGCCCACGCCACCAGCAAAAAGGCCGTAGCGTTCCCTCACTTGGTTGCTGGCGATATTTTTATAATCCTTGACAAAAAGTCTGATCAGCCAGGCAGTCATGACTTTAGCGCCAATGACGGTCTCAGGCGGACAATACCCATTGGGATCCTCCTCTTTGGCCCCCGCGGCCCGGTTTTCCTCGCAGCTCAGCTCTTAGGAGCGGTCCCTTACCCTTCCCAGGCTGGACTAACGCCGACGGACCCTATCCATAATTGGGCCCCTGCACAGCACTCCCCCCAAGAGTAAAAGGGCGGACAAGACAGCGGTGACAGCCACGGCTTTAAGATTTTCTTGCCGCAGACCGGCCCCGATATAACAGGAAACCACCAGGGCGGGCAAGCGCCCCAGGATGGAAATGAGCAAAAAACGCCAGGGATTCACCGGGGTAAGGCCGGCAAAGTAAGTAAGGACGTCCTTTGGCAGCCCGGGCAGCAGGTACAGGATGAACAAGGCCAGTTCGGACTTAGCGCCGCTTACATATTTTATGAGGCCGACTCTTTTAGTCTCGGGAACGAACGTATTCACCAGGGTAGAACCTAAAAATCTGGCGGTAAAAAAAGCCAGGATAGTGCCGAGGACCAA
>DGZR01000087.1:42886-45502 GCA_002397155.1 Firmicutes bacterium UBA4975
TGCCACGACGACCTGAAAGATCTGGAGCCCGATAAAAGCCGCTATTCCTCTGGCCCCAGACTGGGTCACAGCCAGTTTTAGCTGCTCCCGGCGGGCAAAGAGGTCTTTCACCTGGGGGGTAAAGTGTACAGATAAAGCTACGACCAGGCCGATGAATAAGGCGACGGCGATAAAACGAATCCCCTTTTTCCCTATCCCCATGTCCCTGATTTCCACCACTCCATCTCAGCTTCTCCTAAAATTATAGCACAGTGTGCTGGCTTCGGGATACCAGGCCGTTAGCTAAGGGCGCCCCAACGGGACGCCCTTACTCGCTACCCTACCGGCTTACCGCGAGGTCTGCTCCGGCTAAAAGACAGCGGACCTGGTCGACGTCCTTATCGCCCCGCCCCGAGAGGTTGACGATAATTGTCTGTTCCCGGGCAAGGGTCGGAGCGATTTTGCAAGCATGGGCAAGGGCATGGGCGCTTTCCAAGGCGGGAATAATCCCCTCTCGCCGGGACAGCAACTGAAAAGCTGCAAGAGCTTCCCGATCTGTCACCGTGACATAGGTCCCTCGGCCCGAGTCCTTTAAGGCGCAGTGCTCCGGGCCAACCCCCGGATAATCCAGCCCGGCCGCCACCGAATAGGCGGGCAGGGGGTTGCCCTCCTCGTCGCTGAGCACATAGCAGCGAAAACCGTGGATCACCCCGGGCTTGCCCAGGGTCAGACTGGCGGCGTGCTTACCGCTAGCCAGCCCCCGTCCGGCCGGCTCTACCCCTACAATTTTTACCTCTTTGTCCTCAAGGAATGCCTGGAAAAGGCCGATGGCATTACTGCCACCCCCCACGCAGGCCACCACATAGTCCGGCAGCCGTCCCTCTTCCAGGAGTATCTGTTCCCGGGCCTCCCGTCCGATTACCCCCTGAAAATAGCGGACCATTGTCGGATAGGGATGGGGCCCCACGGCTGAACCCAGCATATAGTAGGTATGGGGATTGGCCGCCAGGTCAGCGATAGCGGCGTCCACTGCTTCCTTAAGGGTCTTGCTTCCGGCTGTCACCGGCACGACTTTTGCCCCCAGTAGCTCCATCCTGTATACATTCAGGGCTTGGCGGCGGGTGTCCTCCTCTCCCATGTAGACGGTGCAATCCAGGCCGAAAAGGGCGGCCGCTGTAGCCGCAGCTACCCCGTGCTGGCCGGCGCCGGTTTCGGCGATCACTCTTTTCATTCCCAGCCGCCGGGCCAGCAGGGCCTGGCCCACAGTGTTATTGATCTTGTGGGCGCCGGTATGGTTCAAGTCCTCCCGTTTAAGGAAGATCTTGCCCCCGCCCAGTTCCTCGGTCAGATTCGCCGCGTAATAAAGAGGGTTTGGGCGGCCGACATACTGGCGGTAAAGGCGGTCCAGTTCTCGGACAAATCCCGGATCGGCTGTGCACTGGTCAAAACAGCGGGCCAGGTTTTCCATGACCCGGGCCAGTTCGGGGGGAAGGAAAACACCCCCGTAGGGGCCGTAGAATCCACTTTGTTCCATTTTCTCCACTCCTTTTGAGAATCTTTCGTGCGGGACCCTCGGGCTCTTCAGGTCATTTCCTTCACCCCCTTAGAAATAAAAAAACCGCCCATAAATAAGGACGGACTTTCCGCGGTACCACCTTTTTTGGCCTGCCTGAGCAGGCCCCCTCAAAAGCCGTTAACGGCGGCCGCCGGTCCGGCATTTCCCCGGACACTCAGGGTTCCATTCCCTGCGGGGGCAAGCGCCGGTTTCCACTGTCCCGGCTCCCTGGGGCCGCCCTTTTCGTAGGTACTACTACCCCTCATCGCTTTTTCGCTGCTTATTGGCAAGAAATATATCACGGCAAGTGCAAGCTGTCAATACATTTCTTCCCCTCCTCCCCTTGTGATAGACTGTAAATAAAAAAATCCCGGAGGTAAAGAATGAAAAGCTACCGCAAAGAACTGAACTACAATCTGCCCGGCCGCCGCGCCTTGGTGAACATCACCGGGGCGGTAGAGGCCTGCCTGGCAGAAAGCAAAATCCAGGAAGGACTGCTCTTGTGCAATTCCATGCACATTACATCCAGCGTCTTTATTAATGACGACGAGTCCGGGCTGCACCAGGATTTTGAAACCTGGCTGGAAGGTCTGGCCCCGGAAAAACCCTATTCCCGCTACCGCCACAATGGTTATGAGGACAATGCCGACGCCCACCTGAAACGGACGGTGATGGGCCGGGAAGTCGTGGTGGCGGTGACCGGCGGCAAGCTGGACTTCGGACCCTGGGAACAGATATTCTATGGCGAGTTCGACGGCAAAAGGCCAAAGCGAGTGCTGGTAAAGATCATCGGGGAATAGAACCGAAAGAGTAAACTACTGGCTCAGAGGAGGATGGAAAATGAAAAGCTATAACATAGCCGTGGTGGGCGCTACCGGGCTGGTGGGCCGGACCATGCTCCAGGTCCTGGCAGAACGAAATTTTCCGCTGGGCACTCTCAGACTTTTTGCTTCAGAGCGGTCGGCAGGGAAGATAATCAGATTTATGGGTAAGGATTACCCCGTCTTTGTCCTGGAGGAGAACTCCTTCCAGGAGCAAGGCCTGGAACTAGCCCTCTTTTCCGCCGGCGGCGGCATCAGCAA
>DGZR01000087.1:45803-46649 GCA_002397155.1 Firmicutes bacterium UBA4975
ATCATCGCCAATCCAAACTGCTCCACCATCCAAGTAGTGGTCCCCCTAAAACCCCTGCACGACGCTTTTAAACTAAAGCGGGTGATTTACACCACCTACCAGTCCGTTTCCGGCTCCGGCCAAAATGGCCTGGACGCCCTGGCGGCTGGCTTAAAAGGGAAACCGCGGGCAGACTACCCCATCGCCGGTAACTGCATTCCCCAAATCGGTGCTTTCAACCCCGATGGCTACACTCAGGAAGAAGAAAAGATGATTGCCGAGACCAGAAAGATCCTGGAAGAAGAAGCTCTGCCCATTACCGCCACCACGGTCAGGGTCCCCGTGGCTCACTGCCACTGCGTGGGCATAGTGGCCGAGTTCCACCGGCCCTTCGAGTTGGCCGAGGTCTTCACAATCCTGGGAGCAGCCCCGGGAGTGGTGGTGCAAGACGGCCGGGAGCAAGGCCTGTACCCCCTGCCTACGGCGGTGACCGGTAAGGACGACGTTTACGTGGGCCGGGTGCGCCTGGACAATTCCGCCCCCAACAGCCTGCACCTGTGGACGGTGGCGGACAATGTCCGCAAAGGGGCGGCCACCAACGCAGTGCAAATCGCTGAGCTTTTGATTCGTTTGTAAGGGGCCGCCTCCATAAAGAAGGCCTAGGTTACCGAGAAGGGCAGTTCTTCCAGGGAATAGCGCTTCTTCTAGTTGCTGATTATATCCTGCCTCCGGAAAATGACCGCTCCTGCTGTAACTAACAAAATAGAGGCAAGGGCCAGGGTGAGAAGGCTGCTGGGGTAGGAGGAAGCGAGGCTTCCTTCCAGTAAGGGAACGACGTCGGCCATGGAGAAAAGATCCCAGGCGGTT
>DGZR01000001.1:0-12627 GCA_002397155.1 Firmicutes bacterium UBA4975
GATTTTTACGTGGGTTGACACGGGGGTATTGCCAAAAAGATTTGTTGACTTGGAATCACCTCTTGTCCTATGCTGGACGAAGGGTGTTGGGTATACCCCGCACTAAAATAATCAGCAACGCCGGCGGCAGGGAGAAAATTTGAGCTGACCGGACCGGAGAGATAAAGGGAGAGAGTTAAACCATGGAGATCAGCGCAAAACAGGCCCGGCGTTTTATTCTTAACCACCAAGGTCTGCTGCCCCCGCGGCGGCTGGAGGGAAAGGCCGGGATAATGGGGTTCATTCGCCGGGTGGGCTGCATCCAGTACGACCCCCTGGACATGGTGGGCACCAACCCCAACCTGGTCCTGCAATCCAGGATAAAAGGATATAAACCGGTCTTGTTGGCTGAACTTTTGTATAAAGACAGGCAGCTCATCGACGGCTGGGACAAGCAGGCGGCCTTTTATCCGGTGGAGGACTGGCCGTACTTTGGCTGTCACCGCACCCGGAAAATTACCCGCTATGGCCGGGAATTAACGGAACTGTATGAAACCCTCCCCCGGGTTTTGGCAGAAGTTGAGGCCAGGGGGCCCCTGTCCTCGACGGATTTCGCCGATGAGGAAAAAATGGATTGGTTTTGGGGACCCACTAAGCCCTCCCGGGCTGCCCTGGAGAGCCTGTGTGTCTGGGGCGATCTCATCGTCCATAAACGGGTGGGGAACAAGCGCTATTATGATTTGACCTCCCGCCACCTGCCGGAGCATATCCTTTCTGCTCCCGATCCTTTTGCCGGGGAAGAGGATTACTGGCAATGGCACATAAAGAGGCGAATCGCCTCGGTGGGCATGCTTCGGAATCAGGGCGGCGACGTCTGGCTGGGCATCAAGGGCCTGAAAGCGCCCCAACGCCAAGCCGCTTTTGCGGCCTTGGAAGAAAGGGGAGAAATAATCCCCCTGGTGGTGGAAGGCCTTGACCAGCCCTTGTACACCCTGGGTGAGCTGCTGCCGGGCTGTGAAGGGCCGGGGGAAGAAGTTGAGCCAGGTGCCGCTTTTATCGCGCCCCTGGATAATTTACTCTGGGACCGGAAGCTCCTGGCCGCCCTTTTTGCCTTTACGTACACCTGGGAAGTATATAAACCCGCGTCGGAGCGCCGTTACGGCTACTATGTACTGCCGGTGCTCTGGGGAGACAGCTTTGTCGCCCGCTTTGAACCCCGCTACGACAAAAAGACCCGGGTCTTGGAAATTCGCGGCTGGTGGTGGGAACCGGGGGTCAAGGTCAGCGGGGAAATGGAGGGGGCTCTGGGCCGGGCAGCACGGGAGTTTATGGACTACCTGGGGGCCGAGAAGGTTGAAAACCAAGCGCCGTCGCCTTTTTCAAAATTATGAGGGGCCAGCGCCGCCTTTTAATATTTTTTTGGCATTAAGCACTGGCGGAGATTCTTCGCCGGGAGAGGAAGACCTTCTTTACTGAGCGGCCGGTTTAGCGGACGGGGGACCCCGCCCTTTTTTTATTTGTGCTTTGAATAGTTTCACTATAATGGGATAATGTCTGCAGGGTTAGTGAGGTTTTTTTCGTCTAACGGGGTGAGGGCTAAAAGGGGGCGGTGCCGATTGATGAATTCACAGCCATAAAAAAGGTCCTGGGGGGAGATAAGCAGGCTTTCGGGCCTTTAGTCGAGGCAAACAGTCGCTTGGTCTTCACTGCCGTTCTGAGGATTGTCCGGGATGAGGGAGCGGCGGAGGACATTGCCCAGGACGCTTTTTTACAGGCTTACCGTTCCCTGGCCAGCTTTCGGGGGGAGGCGGCTTTCTCCACCTGGCTGGCCCGGATCGCCGTAAACAAGGCCCTGGACTATTGCCGGGTCCAAGCCCGGCTGGCGGAGCTGCCCGCTGACTTGCCCGCTTTTGGACTGGGCCCGGAGGGCAGCATTCTGGCCAAGGAAGAAGTGTGGCAGCTACGGGATCAGGTTCGGGCCCTGCCCCCACTTTACCGCCGGACAATCAGCCAGTTTTACTACCGGGAGCTCTCTTACCAGGAAATTGCCCTGGCGGAAGGGGTCAGTGTCAAGACCGTCGAGTCCCGGCTTTATCGGGCTAAGGAGATGCTGAGGAAATCCATTGGAGGAGGTGAGGGCAATGTGCTCGCGCCACGACCTTGATTGGCAGAAATACATCGACGACCAGGCAGAGAACCGGGAAGAGTTTGAAAAAGCCCTGGACACTTGCCCCTCATGCCTGCAGGAGTACCTTGACCTGCTGCTGCCCAGCCGTTTGGCCAATCCTTCCCCTGGTTTTGCCGAGAGGGTCATGGCCGCTCTCCCCTCCGGGCCGGGTAGGGCCTACCAGGCATACAAACCGGTAATCCACTACCTGGTGGCTGCTTCTCTCACCCTGGTCTTCCTGGAGCTCGGGGCCTTTGACTGGGTCGGGTCCCACTCTTTTCAGGTGGCGCCTGGCTTCCTGGCCCGCTTGTTTGGGGGCCTGGGCGACGTTATTCGGGGATTCATCACTAACCTTGGAGGTGTCTGACATGACAAAAAGGCCTAGCAAGGGACTGACTTTTTTATTGTCCCTGTGCACCGGGGTAGGGCACATGTACCTGGGCGCCATGACCCGGGGCCTGCAGTTTCTGCTTTTGTTTTTTGGCTCTCTAGCCCTGGCGGATTACTTGCCCTTTACTTTTTTTCCTTTTTGGATTCCGGTGATATGGTTCTACGGGTTATTTGACGCCATGCAACTGGCCGGGCGGGAGGTAGTAGAGGATAAACCCCTGGTAGAGTGGGAAAGTCTTCGGGGTCCGAGGCTGGGCTACGCCCTAATCGCCCTGGGGGTGCTCTTTGCCGCCGGTGAACTGCTGGCTCCAATCGGGCTCAATTACCTGGGCGGATTTTTGCGGGGCTGGACCAGTGTGCGCACCCTCTTCGTGGCAATCATCCTGATCATCGTGGGCTTTTTCATGCTCAAGGGAAAGAAGGTAAGAGGCGATGAGTGAGAATCAAGTTCCCCCGGGAGAGACGGCCCCCGTCCGCTCCCCCCAAGGGCGGCAATGGCGGGTGGGAACAATCTCCATGGGGCTGACCCTGGTGGCCATGGGCGCCCTTTTGCTGGCCGGAAAGCTGAACCTTTCCCTGTTGCGCACCCTGTGGCCCCTGGTCCTCATCGTGCTGGGCCTGGAAATGGTCCTGTTCAACCTGGTGGCCAACCTGCGAGGGGGCAGGGTGCGCTTTACTTATGACGGCTTGAGCATCTTCCTGGTCTTGCTCCTGCTCTTGGTCAGTTCGGGGCTGGTGGCCCTGGAGACCTCGGGCCTGCTGGACTTGGCCCATCGCGCTTTTCGGGTCTCCCAGCACTACTGCCAAGGGGAAAAGAAGACAATTCCCCTGGAGGCCGGTTGCCGAAGGGTGGAGCTGAAAATAGCGGAGGGGGATACCGTTTTGCGGGCCTACGACGGCAGCGAGATATCCCTTTCCATCGTTTACGAAGGCTACTTTATTTCGGGAGAAGAGGCCGACGAGTATGCCCGGGGCCAGGCGGCCAGGGTGGAGCGGGTCGGGGATGCTTTGTCCATCAGTGTCCCGGCCCCCAGTCGAACCCTTTTGCCAAATACCCAGGTCCGCCAAGAAGTGACTGTGCTGGTGCCCCGGTCGGTAAATCTTGAATTTGAACAGTCCCGGGGCCGAGCCACGGTGATAGTCGGCGATCTGGAGGGGGACTGGGTGATAGGCCCCGACCTGGACGAGCTGGGGGTCAAACTGGAAGGGGTGACCGACCTCAGGGTCCAGGTAAGTATCGCCGAGTGGGGCTCCTTGCTGGGCAATGTGGATTGGAACCGGGTGCCGGAAGAGGACGCCGACGGCATCCAAGCCGAAAAGACATGGGGTGAGGGCAGCCACACCCTGCTGCTGCTAAAGGACTCGGGGGCTCTCAGGGTGGACACTCGCTAATAAAAAAATATGGGGGATACCAGGGCGGTATCCCCCATTGCTCTTACTGCAGCGCGTAGACGCGCAAATCTCCATCGAGGAAGAAATAAACCGTTTTTCCCAGGACGACCCCTTCGGTAAATTCCAGTCCGGTGTGGACCGCCGACATGTCCCGGGTGTCCAGAATGAAAACCGCCAGTTTTTCCCCGGTGGGAGAGGTAAGAGTTACTGTTCCGGCAATTCGGTATTCATCAAGCCAGCCATTTTTCGCCGGCACAAATCCCCCGGGACCTTCTATGGAGCGATACTTGCCTTCGGTAAAATTGAGGATTTTGTATCCGCCGTCCCCGGTCAATAGAGCCCCCTTGTCTCCGGGTAGCCAGCAATAAAGGTGCCAGCCGCTGCCGGGCCCCCCGGAATACACCGTTTCTTTATCCGCCAGCTTTACCCGGATGGCGTCCTGGCCAGGGGTGAGCCAGCCCAGCTTGCCCGTGGGGGTGAGAGAAGGGAGGGCGGGGGTGGAGAGCACCGGTTCTTCGGCACCGGTGGCCGGGTCCAGAGCAACGATTTTGTACTGGGCGCCTGCCGGCCGGGCCAGGACGAGGCGGCCATCTTGCCAGCCCAAAACCCCGTCCGTCGGGGACCAGGGAAACTCAGCGAGTATGGCGGCGCTGTCGGTATTGTAAGTAAGGATTTTTCCTTCCCGGGCGGGGATAAAAGCCACCAGGTTTTGAGTCCACACCCCGTAAAAGGGGCCGGAAAACTCTCCCACGTGGACCTGTTTTTCTAAGTCAAACCAGTAAGTAGCGTCAAAGTCCCAACCGGAGTACAGAACATGCCTGCCTTCGGGGGATACCTCCCAGTAGCCCAACTGGTCTTGGTCCAGGCGCTGCTGATTAGCAAGGACAAAGCGGGGCTGGGGAGGGGGCGGGGGCGAGAGAAGGCTCTGTAAAAACAAGGAGTTTTGGCGGCAGTCTTTGTCCTTTGCCAGGTGGGCTAGGAGGGCGGCGATGGTTTCTCGGGGGTAGGCCTCTTCATTTTCCGGCAGGCAGGCCACCTGGTATACCCACAGTTCCGCCAGGTTAAGCAGGTCTTCGCCTGGGATGCCAGCGAAAAAGGAAGGGCGGAAAGCGGGAGGGGCGGCGAGCTTGAGCAGTTCGAGCTTGAGAGCGGCATAGATTTTGGTTTCGGCAGGGGCATAACCACCAGCTTCCAGGGCCTGGAGCAGGTCCAGGGCGGGCCGGATTTTTTCCTTTTTTTGTACCAGGAGGTCCACCACTTTTTTCACCCCGCCAATATCCAAAAACCCCGGAAAGCGATCAGCCAGGCGGTCGGGGCCGAGCGCCAGGAGCAAGGTGAACTTGGTTTCGGAGTAAGAAATTGGCGCCGTCGGGGACCAGCCGGTCTTTTCCATGGCCAGGAGCAGGTCCAACCCTGCCAGGCCGCCCAGTTCCGCCGCCACTTCTTCCAGGATGAGGGGGGCCAAGGGATCCTCGTGCAAAATCCCGGGCAGGTACAGGTCCAGCGTGCCCTGGTCCCGCATTTCTCGGGCCAGGTTTTTCTTGTAGCTCGTACCCAGCTTATCTGCCGTCAGCCAGGCGGTATGGGGATCGTCGGCTTTGAGCTGCTGCCAGGCCCGGCTGACCAAGGGGTTGCCGGGCTGCAGGTCATTGAGGAGCGGCAGCCCCCGAGCAATGAGGCTGGGATCGCCAAATTTCAGGGCGATTGCCAGGGCCAGCTCACCCCGCCCAACAGAGGGGGGCAGGGCCTCGAGGGCGGAAATCGCCTGGATTGCCAGTTCATTCGGGAGTGAGGCTAGGAATAGTTCCGCCAGATCCTCGGTCTCCCATTTATCTTCCCAGAGGCGGGCTATCTGTTCCAGAGCGGCCAGGGGGTATCCCGCCGCCAATTCAACTTCTGCCAGCAGGGCTCTGGCCTCATGCCACAGAGGTTTAGCCCTCAGCTCCTCTGTCAGACCCGACCGGGCTAAGTCGTAATCCCGTCTAGCCAGGGCCTCTCGGTATACCGCCAAGCCCCGGGGGCGCAAAAACCAAAAGGAAAGGGCGACGGCTACGGCTAAAAGAGCAATTCCTCCGATAACCAGCCAGGGGCGTTTCATGGGCTATCCCTCCTCATTCTCGAGGATTAAATCAATAGGCCATCAGATGCGGGGATTTTCATTTTTCCTGCCCGCGACGTACCTTTCCACGATGTTGCGGTCATCACCCAGGTACAACAACCTTTGGATTCGCTCTTCCAGGGTAAGGCCATCGCCAAACAGGTTGGAATCGTCTATAATCAAAGCGTCAAACTCATACCCTTCTTCGAAGCTGCCGACTTTGCCAAAGAATTTACCGCCGCCCTTGGTGGCCAGGTAAAATACTTCTGCCGTGGTCAGGGGAGCGTATTTTTTCTCCGATTCCAGCCATTTGATTTTTGAGACCTGCTGGGCTACGGCCATGACCCCGAACATCGACACTTTGTGCCCCCCGCTGATGTCCGAGCCCAGGCCCACATCGATTCCTAAATCAAGATAGTGCCTGACGGGCATGATGCCGCTGGATAGGTTAAGGTTGGAGTGGGGACAGTGGGCGACAAAGACCCTATTTTTCTTGATCAGCTCCACTTCTTCATCTGAGCAGTGGACGCAGTGCGCCATGACGGTGGGCTGCTGGCCGAAGAGTCCATAGGCATTGTACACCCTGGCGTAGTTAGGCTGCTCGGGATGGAGTTCCTCAACCCAGAGGATTTCCCCGATGTTTTCGCAGAGATGGGACTGAACGGGGACCTGAAATTCAGCGGCCAGTTTTCCCAGACCCTCTAAGGAGTCGGCGGTGCTGGTGGGAACGAACCTGGGCGTGATGATCGGCTTGACCAGGCTCGTTTTCTCCCGATGGTTTTCCAGGTAGGCCCGGGTAGCGGCCAGGGACTGGCGGGTCTTTTCTTTGAGGGCGTCGGGACAGTTGCGGTCCATGTTCACCTTGCCGACAAAGGCGCCCAGGCCCCGGCTCTCAAAGAGGCGGTAAAGCAGTTCGGTAGCTTCTTGGTGAATGGTGGCGAAGACTACTGCCCGGGTGGTGCCGTTTAGCCACAGTTCATCGACAAACCTGGAATACACTTTTTTTGCGTATTCGGCATCTCTGTACTTCATCTCTTCGGGAAATGTGTACGTTTCCAGCCAGGGCAGGAGTTCCATATCCTGGCCCAGGCCGGCGTTGGGAAATTGGGGAGCATGGAGGTGCAGGTCGACAAATCCCGGGATAATCAGTCTGTCTCCCCAGTCGGCCAGGGGAACCTCCCGGTACTCCCGGGGCAGTTCCCGGGTCACTCCTTTCACCTTGCCTTCCTCGACGACGATATAACCGTTTTCGTAGGCGCTAAACTTTTCCGGTGAAGCAGTGAACAGGATTTGACCTCGGTGAACTTGGGCGACAGGTTTTTCGGTCATGCGAATCCCTCCTCTACCATCAGATATACGCCACCAGGGCCCGGTTTCCCTTTTTATGGGGGTGAGTAGGTGAAAAATATACTTTGGCGGCGTGACCTCCTAGGGTTTACTTTTTTATAAAAATATGAGAGGAAGATCGAGGATGTCGTTTGTCTACTACATTTCTGCGCCCAGAATTGGCAGCCAGGACCCAGTTCTGGGGGAGAAACTGATTCACAACTTTTTCCTGAAACTGCTGAGCGCCCCCGAAAAGCCTAGCCACCTGCTGTTTTTAGAGGCGGGGGTCAAGTTGCTGCTGCCGGACTCTTCGGCAATCACTGCGCTAAAAATCCTTCAGGACGAGGACGAAGTCGAATTGCTCGCCTGCAAAACCTGTCTGCAGCATTACGGAATAGGGGATAAAGTCGCGGCGGGGCGGGGTTCTTCCATGGAGGAGATTATCGCCGTCATGCAGCGGAGCGACAAAGTTATTCACCTATGAAGGAGGGCCGCTGTTCCCGGCAACGTCCAATAAAAAAAAATTCCCTTGACCAGGGTGGATAAGGCTTGACATTTTTCTTCTGAACAGTAGACTAGACGTATAGACAAATTCTATTTGAGGTGACGAGTATGAGGGAACGACTGCAGAGCAAGCCCAACGAGATCCTTTCAAAACACGTCCTTATTCCCATGCTGCGTGATGATTGCCTACATTCTTTTGAGGCCATCATCCAAGTAAACGAGGCGCACATCCTGATGCTATTAGAACAAGGCCTGTTGGCCGAAGAGTCGGCCCGGGAGCTGCTCTTGGCCTTTGCGGCCCTAAGGGCAGAGGGTTCCGCCGGACTGGAAATGGAAGCAGATTACGAGGACCTATACTTTAATGTAGAACAGTACATTATGAAAATTGCCGGCCGCAATACCGGGGGGAAGATGCACATCTCCCGCAGCCGCAACGATTTAAATGCGACCTTGACCCGCATGAAGGCCAGGGACGAGCTCCGGAAAACCTGTGGGATCTTCAATGAACTGCGGTCCAAGCTGGTGGGGATTGCCGAAGAGCACCTCTCGACAATTTTCACGGCGTACACCCATTCCCAGCCTGCCCAACCCATCTCCCTCGCCCATTACTTTCTTGCCTTGGTCAAGGCCTTTGAAAGGGATTATGAACGGCTCAGACAGGCCTACGAGCACCTTAACCTGTCTCCCCTGGGCAGCGGGGCCCTGGCGGGCACTTCTTTTGCCATCGACAGAGAATACACGGCAAGACTGCTGGGTTTTGCCGGAGTGATTGAAAACAGCCTGGACGGGGTGGCGGCCCGGGACTATCTCTTGGAAATAATGGCCGCCTACGCCATTCTGGCCTCGAATGTAAACAGGTTTTCCTACGACCTGTATACCTGGTCCTCTTATGAACACGCTTATATCGAATTTGACGACTCCCTGGCCTCGTGCAGCAGCATCATGCCCCAGAAAAAAAACCCGACGGCCTTGGAGCACATCAAGTCCCGGACCGCCCATATGGCCAGTGCCTTCGCGGACCTAAACTCCTGCCTGCGAAACATCCCGTACAGCCACTGCCGGGACATAGGGTCGGAACTGACCCTGACCTTTTGGGACGCCTCCGATCAAATCGGCCAGGCTCTGGAATTGCTCAGCGCCAGTTTGAGCGGAATGTCAATCAACCGGGAGAGGATGGAAGAGGCGGCGAATACCAACTTTTCCACCGTTACCGAACTGGCCAATGAGCTGGTCCGGCAATTGGCGCTACCCTTCCGGACTGCCCACGCCGTAGTCGGCCAGGTCGTTCAGATCTGCGTCAACAACGGGCTGGGAATGGCCGGGGTGACCGTGGACTTGCTGAACGAAAAGCTCCTCCAGCAGAACGCTCCACCCCTACCCTGGACTGCCCAGTACCTGGCGGAGTTGTTAAACGCCAGGAATGTGGTGGCCAAACACCAATCCCAAGGTGGTCCGGGCCACAAAGCCTGTACAGCAATGCTCACAGGGGCAAAAGCCCGGCTAAGCCGGGACGTTTGCTGGCTAGCCGAGGCGGAACACAGGCAGGAGCAGGCAGCGGGGCTCCGGAAAGAGCGGATTGAGGAAATACTCAAGAGAGAGTGGGGAGTAAAAAATGGCTATTATCCAGCGCAAGCCGGGAGTTGCCCTGTACTACCAAATCATAGAACACATGAAGGAACAGATTGAAAAGGGAATCTGGGAACCGGGGCTGCAGATCCCGGTAGAAACCGACTTGGCGGCGCTATACGGGGTGAGCCGGATGACGGTGCGCCAAGCAATTTCCAGGCTGGTGAAGAATGGCTACCTCGTGTCCCGTCAGGGATCGGGCACTTTTGTCACCATGCGCAAGTTCGAGATTAACGCCCTAAAGCTGGTATACCCGGAGATCTTTGGCCGTTACCATAAGCTCTTGAGCATAACCGAAGAAGAGACCTTTCCCCAAGTCGCCAACGCCCTCAATCTGGGCGAGGGGGCGAGGGTAAAGAAACTTTACCGGCTGCGCTATTTTCAGAAAGTTCCCGCCGCGATTGAAACGGCTTACTTTCCCGTCGATCTCATACCGGAGTTGGATGAGAGCGAACTGCAAAACACTTTGTACGAGATCTGCGAGAAAAACAATATCAGCCTGCTCCGGGCCTCAGTCACCGTGCGACCGGTGTCAATAAGCGACCGGGAATGCGAGTACTTGGAAATACCCAAGGGCTCCCTGGGGCTCTTGCTGACCCGGGTGGTCTACTCTGACAATGACCAGCCCACCTTGTTTCTGAAAAATATCCTCGGGGGTGATAAGTGCCAGCTAGTGTTCAGCAGTTAGGTTTTATCCGGGCAAATTGTTTTTATCTAATACTCTGGGAGAAATGGAGTGAACTTTTACGTGTCTGCCACTTGGAAAGATGGAGTTGAAAACTGGCCCAGGGCATTGCCCACCTTTGAAATTGACCCGGAAACAACGGCCCTGATCATCGTCGACGTGCAAAACTACGATGCCAAGCGGGGGTATGGCCTGGCCAACGTGACCAAGGAAAAATACCCGGAAATGTATGACTACTACTATGACCGGGTCGACCAGCTAGTCCTGCCCAACTGCAAGCGGCTCTTGCACTACTTTCGTGAAAACCAGTACCGAGTGTTGTTCTTGACCATCGGGCCCGAACTTCCGGATGGAAGCGATTACTTTACTCCCCGGCGGGCCAAGGACCAAGAGGTGCAGAAAAGAACCGGCAAAATAACCCTCTTTTGCAAGGGCAGTTTTGAACACGCCGTTGTGGACGAGCTCAAGCCGGCAAAAAATGAACTGGTCCTCAATAAGACTACGGCCTCGGCCTTTAATTCTACCGGTCTCGACGGCACTCTCAGAAAGATGGGCGTCAGCAGCCTGGTATTTGCCGGGGTACTGACGAACTCCTGCGTCGCCGCCACTGCCACCGATGCAGCAGACCGCTGGTATAAGTGCATCATCGCTGAGGACGCCACCGCCACTTTTACCGAAGAAGCTCATTTCAGCGCTCTGCGCAACTTTGCTCGCCTGTACGGCATGGTCGAGGGGACTGATGAAGTAATCGCTCTCATGGAGGCAAGGAAACAGGGATAGTTTTTAAAAAAATAGATGTCTAGATGACTATATTTCCCGCCCCAAATCTAATAATGGAGGGATAATCAGTGGAAGCTTCGGTTACTGAAAAAAAACAAAAGAGAAAATTCCGGGAACCCCATGCCTTTACGATCATCTTCATCCTGCTCATCGTCGCTGCTGTCCTTACTTGGATCCTGCCCTCCGGAGCGTTCGAAAGGGTATACGATGAAAACACCGGCCGCATGATCGCCGTGGCTGGGTCCTACCACAAGGTCGAGGCCAACCCGGTTGGCCCCTGGAACTTTTTTGAACTGCTGATCAAGGGCTTTGGCAACGCCTCGGTGACCATGATCTGTCTCCTGGTGGTGGGGGGCACGTTTGGCTTGGTCAACCAGTCGGGGGCAATCGACGGTTTTATTGCCAAATTCATCTCCCGGTTCAAGGGCAAAGCTTTTGACATATGGTCCCTGATAATCGTTTACGCCTTTTTCTACATACTGGCCGCAACCATCGGCATCGGCGAACAGGCAATGGTCTTCATGCCCATCTTCCTGATCATGTCGATTTCCTTGGGCTACGACGCGGTGGTCGCCACCGCCATCATGACTTTTGGCCTCTCTTTTGGCTACACCGGCGCCCTTACCTGTCCCTACAGCATAATCCTCGGCCAAAGCATCGCCGGCCTGCCCATCGGTTCCGCCCTTTGGTTCAGGGCCCTCATCTCCCCCCTGATTTTCGCCGTGGGCGCCTGGTGGATTTACCGCTATGCAAAGAAAATTAAGAAAGACCCTTCCAAGAGCCTGGTGGCCGATATGGACTACAGCGACATAGTTGTGGTGTCGGACCCGGACAAGGTCCAGATGAGCCAGACGCAAAAGCGGGTTTTGTATATTTTCGCCGCCGCCTTTGCCTTCATGATCTTTGCCATCATCAAGTGGTCCTTCAGCCTTTCCCAGTTGGCGGCAATGTACCTGATTGTAGCCATCGCAATCGGCATCGCCCGCAAGCTCACGCCGGGGCAGATTGCCGACGGCTTTGTCGAAGGGGCAAAGACCCTTTTGTTTGCCGCCCTCTTAGTGGGTTTTGCCCGGGGCATTCAGACCATACTTGAAGACGGCGTGGTCCAGGATACCGTCATCAATGCCCTGGTCTATCCCCTTCAGTTTTTACCCAAGTTTCTTCTGGCGCCGGCCATGGTCCTGATTCAGACCGTCGTGAACATGATCATCCCCAGCCAGTCGGCGATGGCTATGGTCACAATGCCGATAATGGCCCCCCTGGCCGACCTGATTGGCATCCAGAGGCAGGTGGCTGTTCTGGCTTATCAGTTTGGCGACGGCATAACAAATCTCATTTTACCCACCTGGGCGATTCTCATGATCGGCCTGGGCTTTACCAAGGTTCCCTTCTCCCGGTGGTTTAAGTTCGCTTTGCCGATCTGCATCATCATGACACTGCTGGCCCTGGTCTTGAGCGCCGTGGCCCAGGCCATTCAAATCGGGCCTTTCTAGGGTTTATAATCTGCTTAGTCCTGCCAGGATACCCAGGACTGTTCGCCCCTCCCGGGATAAAGATGATCTATGGGATAATCGCAATAATTTATCGCGCCAGTCAACTAAAAAAAGCAGTCAAGTACTAAAAGCAGGGGAAGTCTTCCCTGCTTTTAGTATGCCTGTCCAAGGGGGGGGGGGGGGGGGG
>DGZR01000001.1:12786-16326 GCA_002397155.1 Firmicutes bacterium UBA4975
TGCCTGTCCAAGGGGGGGGGGGGTGGTGGCTCAAACTCGGTTAACGGCAGGAGGGGGCTCACTATACTAAAGGAAAAACCCGGGGAGGAGTGAAGGGCGGCGCCGTCGAAGTATAGATTCTAGACCCAGGGAGGTGTTTTTATGGATTCAACAAGCTGCCTGGATTGTCCCCAGGGGCTGTGCATTCATCGGGTACCCCTTTTTTCTTCCCTCAGCCGGGAAAACCTGGTCCGGGTAGCCGGCCTGATCCAGCACAAGAGCTTTGAAAAAGGAGCGCCCCTGGTCGCCGAAGGGGACCGGGTTGAGGCCCTGACCATCATCAATAAAGGCCGGGTGAAAGCCTACCGCTATACCCCCGAGGGCCGGGAACAGATCCTCTACCTTTTTTCCCAGGGGGATTTTTTTGGCGAGCAGCACCTGTTTGGCGATTATCGGGCGACATACAGCGTTGAAGCTTTGGAAAACTGTCGGGTCTGCCTGCTGACCAAGTCCCGCCTGGAACAGGTCCTTTTTGCCCATCCCCGGGTAGCCATCACCCTCATCGCCGAACTGGGCAAGCGGATCAGCCAGATGGAAAACACTTTCCAGTCCATCGGGGTCCGCAGCCTGGACGTTCGTATCGCCACCCTCCTTTTGGATTTTGCCGCGAAGTACGGGGAAAAGACCCCGGAGGGGACATATGTAAGCCTGCCCATCAGCCGGGAAGGGATGGCCAATTACTTAGGAGTGGCCCGGGAGACTCTCAGCCGCAAATTGAGCAAGCTGGAGAACGAAAGCATTGTCCGTTCTCTGGATTTAAAGACTCTGCTGGTCAAAGAAAGCCGATTGCGGGACTTGGCGGGACTGTCTTAAGCCCTTTTCTCCTTGACTTAAATCACAGCAATCCCTTTTGGGGAATGCTATGCTTAAACCGAGCTATGGAGACAAGGGAGGAATACTGATGAGCGAATTAATTGACAACCGTGAGCACAGAAAAGAAGCAATCATGCAGATACTGGCTGACCTTCACGCCGGGAAGAGTTTGGAAGAGGTTAAGAAGACTTTTGCCGCTGCTTTTGCAGGCGTGTCGGCTCTGGAGATCTCCGAGGCGGAAAACGCTCTCATCAAGGAAGGGCTGCCCGTCGAGGAAGTGCAAAAGCTCTGCGACGTGCACGCCGCCGTCTTTAAGGGGTCGATTGAGGAAATTCACAAACCCGTCGAGGCAGCGGAGATCCCCGGCCATCCGGTGAACGTCCTCAAACAGGAAAATCGTTACCTAGAAGGGCTTTTACACCTGGTAAAGTCCTCAATTCCCGGCCTGCCCCAAGTGGAAGCAATGGAGGCTTTAAAAGGGGCCCTGGCCGCCTTGGCCCGAATTGATGTCCACTACGCTCGGAAAGAAAATCTCTTCTTTCCCTTTCTGGAAAAGTACGGCATCACCGCCCCGCCCAAGGTCATGTGGGGGGTGGATGATGAGATTCGCCGGGAACTAAAAGAAGTCCGGGGAATCTTGGCGGAAAACCCTCCGGGGGCAAGCCTGGTAGACAGGCTGGAAAGGCTTACGGAGAAAATCGCCGAGATGATCTACAAGGAGGAAAAAATCCTCCTGCCCATGCTTCTGGAAACCCTTTCAGAAGATGAGTGGAGGGAGATCGCGGGAGAAAGCGTGGAAATGGGCTACCTGGTTGAAGACGTCCCCCTTTGGAATCCCGGGGTGGAAGAGAGAAAAGAAATAGAGAGGGAAGGGGCGGCGCCCGGGGTCATTCCCTTGCCCAGCGGCGCTCTGGCCCAGGAGGAGCTTATCGCCCTCCTGAACACCCTGCCCTTTGACCTGACCTTTGTCGATAAGGAGGATAGGGTCAAGTACTTTTCGGAAGGAAGAGAACGCCTGTTTTCCAGAGCGAGGACGGTCATTGGGCGCCAAGTGAGCAACTGCCACCCGCCGGCCAGCGTGGCGGTGGTGGAACAGATTGTCTCAGATTTTAGGTCCGGCAAAAAGGACCAGGAGGACTTTTGGCTGAAAAGAGGGGACCAGTTCATCCTCATCCGCTACTACGCCGTGCGCAGCCCGGAGGGGAAGTACCTGGGGGTGCTGGAAGTGACTCAGGACATCAAGCCCATTCAGGAAATAAAGGGTGAAAAACGGCTGCTGTCATAAATAAAAAGCGAGGGGGCTCTATGCCTCCTCGCTACGCTTTATTACTATGGTTCTACGTACCAGCAGGGGGAAACCCCCTGGCCCAGGGAAAAGCGGGCGCCGGTTTCGGCGTTTTCCAGCCATAAATCCTTTAGGAACCAGCCCGTGCCCTCTTCACGCAAGAGCCAAGCCCCGTCGGGGCTCTCTCGCCGGGGGAGGGGCTGGGCCACCGGGGCCGCTGTCTGGGTCAGCGTCCCGTCCCCCAGGTCCAGAAGCTTAAAAGTCCCCTGGGGCCACGGGCCATCCGGACCGTCCCAGGCCTGGGGCGTCGGCTCGAATTCCAGGAGCAGCTCATCTTTTTCGGGCCAGTCCCACACCCGTACCCTTTCTTCTGGGGTGGCCTCCAGGACGAGGGTTGTTTTGCCTCCGGGAAGGTCGGCAATATACACCCCCAGGGGAGCACCTCCCTCGACCAGCCTGTTGAAAGCAAAAGCCGTCTCCTTGGGGGACCACAGGGGCCATTCACCGTAGATGAAAAGGCTGCCGTTGTCGCCGGCCTCCCAGTGCTCTCCCCTTTCCAGGTCGTAAATTTCCATGCCGCCCAGCCCGCTGGAAAGGGCCAGGTATCCACCCCCGGGGGAGAGTTCGAGGCCGGCCCCCATGTAGTAGGAACCGAAAACTTCCAGGGAACCATCCCCAAAGGAATAGAGGGCAACTTCCCCCGCCCCCTGTTCGGCAAAATCCGGGTCAGGGTCGCAGATGGTGAGGAAAAGCCGCTGGCGGGGCCAGTCGGGGACGAAAACCCCCACCCTTTCCGCCAGGACCTGGGTTTTGTTGGCGGCCAGGTCTAGGAGCGTCAAGTTTTGGTCGGCATCGATGTAAAGGATTTTATAGGGCAGAGCAGGCAATATTTCCGGGTCTACCTCCGGGGGCGGAGGCTCAGGTGGTTCGTCGCCGCCGGGTTCCGGGGGCGATGGCGGTACTTGGGGCGCACAAGCGCTGAAGAGGAGGAAAAGGGCCAGCAGACAGCAGAAAAAGAACCGGGACCTTTTTTTCACGGGAATTGCCTCCTTAAAACTGTACCTTTGTATTCGACGGTCCGCCAGAAAATTCCTGCAACAATTGGGAGCGTCATGCCGGGAGGGGGCGGAGACCGCCCCCCTACCCCTCGGGGGCGGAAATTTGCCGGGAGGGGGCGGAAGACCGCCCCCCTACGTTCGGGCCATATCTTACGCATGGCCGTCATAATTGTAGGGGCGGGGTTCCCCCGCCCAGGGGGCGGAAGACCGCCCCCCTACGTTCGGGCCATATTTTACGCTTGGCCGTCATAATTGTAGGGGCGGGGATTTGCCGGGAGGGGGCGGAAGACCGCCCCCCTACGTTCGGGCCATATTTTACGCTTGGCCGTCATAATTGTAGGGGCG
>DGZR01000001.1:16534-77636 GCA_002397155.1 Firmicutes bacterium UBA4975
GGGGCGGAAGACCGCCCCCCTACCCCTCGGGGGCGGGGATTTGCCGGGAGGGGGCGGAAGACCGCCCCCTGGCGGGGGTGCCGGGAAATCTTTTCCTGGGCAATCAGAGAAACTTACATCTTTCGACATTTTTGGGATAATGTAATCAGGGGGAGTATTTACAATAATTTTCCCGGGACGAAAGGAATCCGGGTAAGGAAAAGCGAATAAGGAATATAAGAAATAAGGGGAGGTGTTGTGGCTTGAACACAGAGACGCTGCAGGACAGCATCACTCACTCTTTGGCTGCCGACCACAGGGTTGTGCTCTTGGTCGGCCCGCCCGGCAGCGGTAAAAGCCGGTTGCTTCGCGATTTACGCGAGGCGGGGATTGTCAATGTGGGCAAGGAATTGGCCCGGGACTTAGTCGCCCTGCCCCAAGAAAAGCGGTCAGAAATGGCCGTGGACCTGCTGGGCCAGTTGGTGGAATCTCACTCTTCCCAGGTTGTCGTCCTGGATAATATCGAATTACTGCTTAGACCCGAGCTGAATATCGAGCTTTGGCCGGCCCTGGAAGCGCTGAGCGCCGCCAAAAAGTTGGTGGTTGCCTGGACGGGGCAGGTGACAGGAGGCAGCATCCAGTGGGGCCACCCGGGGGTTCCCGGTTACCGGGTCATGAGTTTGGATAACTGCCCTGCCGGTATCATCAGTATGACAGGTTAAGGGATAGCATGGGGGCTGCTTCGCTCTTCTTTTTTAAGCGGGGGGCCCCCGACGGTTGTCCCGGGGGCTGGTAAAATTGACAATTTGACGATATACAAAATCGCAATTATGCTAAAACCGTCCTTATCTCCGGCGTGTTAAGATGGTTGGCAGAGTAAGAAATTAGGAGGAATGAGTAAGTGTTCGACAGTCTCACCTTTGGTAAGTTGGCCAAGTGGTCCGGTTTTTTAGGGGTGTTTTTGATAATCATGGGGGTTTTACAGGCGGTGACTATTGTCGGTATTCCCATGGCCATCCTGATGATCATAATGGGAGTAAAACTGATTGGCGCCAAGAACGCCGCCAAGGCCCTGGCGGTCACCGGCGAAATGGAAGCTCCGGCCCAGGTGAACAAGTTGGCTAATGATCTGCGGGTATTTTTTCAGATTAATAGCGTCCTCATAATTATCGGTCTGGTCCTCGGCGTCCTCATGGGGGTGGGCCTGATCATCTTCATCGTCATCCAGGGCGGTATCCCGGAATTTAACTACGATTTTAACTTTTAGGGGCGATTTAGACCGCGGCTTGCCGCGGTTTTTTTATTTGCCAATAAATGACGGGAGGGGTTTTTGCTTTTACAAATTTCTTTCCCGGACAATACTAATACGGATAACGTCAAAATGACAACAGGAGGGTTTAAATGCGTGCAGTTATTATGGCAGGCGGCAGCGGGTCAAGGCTGCGCCCCCTGACTTGCGATTTACCCAAACCAATGGTGCCCGTTCTCAATAGGCCGGTAATGCACTACACCATCGACCTCTTGAAAAAACACGGCATTGAAGAGATTGCAGTGACCCTGGCTTACTTGCCCCGGGTGATTAAAGACTACTTTGAAGACGGACGGGAATACGGGGTCCAACTTCAGTACTATGTGGAGGAAACCCCCTTGGGTACCGCCGGCAGCGTAAAAAACGCCGCCGAATTTTTTCGGGACACTTTTTTGGTGATCAGCGGCGACGCCCTCACCGACCTGGATATAGGGGCGGCGACTGCTTTTCACCGGCAGCAAAAAGCCAAGGTCACCTTGGTCTTGCACCGGCAGCAGATTCCCCTGGAATATGGGGTGGTCATAACGGAAAAGGATGGGAGGATCGTCCGTTTCTTGGAAAAACCGAGCTGGGGCGAGGTGTTCAGCGATACCGTCAACACCGGCATCTATATCTTGGAACCGGAAATCCTGGGCTACCTGGAAAGGGGCAGGTCTGTGGATTTTAGCAAGGATCTTTTCCCCCGGCTTTTGGCGGAGGGGATTCCCATGTACGGGTATGTGGCCGACAGTTATTGGTGCGATATCGGCGACCTGCGCTCCTACCGTCAAGCTCAGTTCGATGTGCTGGAAGGGAGGGCGGCGGTAAATTTTCGGGCCGAAGAGCGACAGCCAGGAGTGTGGCTGGAAAGAGACTGCACTATTGCCAGTGACGTCCAGCT
Organism: Firmicutes bacterium UBA4975; assembly: GCA_002397155.1. Taxonomy (GTDB): domain Bacteria; phylum Bacillota; class Proteinivoracia; order UBA4975; family UBA4975; genus UBA4975. Next base: position 18,703 of record DGZR01000001.1, read on the forward strand.
CATTTCCCCGGTCTATGTGGGCCGGGGCTGCACCTTGGGCCGGGGGGCCCGCCTGGGTCCCCTTACCTTGCTCAATGACTATTCCCGGGTGGAAGAGGGGGCGTCTTTGAAGCGGGCGGTGGTGTGGCGAAATTCCTGCCTGGGCAAGGGAGCTGAAGTGCGGGGAGCGACTATCTGCGACGGCGTGTCTATCGGGCCGGGGACCCGGCTCTTTGAAGACTCCGTCGTGGGCAGCAGGTCGGTGCTGGAAGAAGGGGCCACCCTCATGCCCGGGGCGAAAGTGTGGCCCGATAAAATAATTGCCGAGGATACTGTGCTCAACCAGAACCTGGTCTGGGGTTCCCGCCTCAGCCGACGGCTTTTTGGCCGCAAGGACATCAAGGGCCGCTTTAACGTGGAGGTGACCCCGGAATTTGCCTCCCGGCTCGGTTCGGCATTTGCCTCCCTCATGGAAAATGAGGACTCTTTAGTGGTTTCCGGCGACAACACCGAAGCTGCAGCCTTGGTCGCCGACGCCCTGAGCGTCGGAATACTGGCCTGCGGCACTCGGGTCATCCGAGCTTCGGGCCTAATTATGCCCATGTCCCGGTTTGCCGTGGGCCATTACGGGGCCGGGGGCGGCATCCATGTCCGCTTGGATACCTTGAGAGAGGAACAGCTCCACTTAGAATTTGTCGGGGCTAACGGGGCTAATCTGGACCGCAATTCCGAACGCAAGCTAGAAAAAGCCATCAATGGGGACAACTTTCAACGGGTGGGCGCCGGGCAGGTGGATATTTCCCAGCGGACCGACGACATCCCCCGCCTGTACTTTGTCCATTGGGCGGCAAAACTGCGGGCACTGGGCCCGGGGAAAAAAGCGGCCCGGCTCCAGGTTGTGCTGGGGGCCGAGTCGGAATTAGTCTCCTTTTTGGGGGGCAGTTTTTTAAGCTATGTGGGCTGCTCGGTCCGCCGGGGGGAGGATTCACTGGCAGCGGTGAGGGGAGAGGTGCGCAAAAGCGGCGCCGATCTTGGGTTTTTCTTGGCGGCGGACGGGGAGAGCTTGGTGGTGGTGGACGAAGGGGGCGGGGTGGTCAGCCCCGAGGAGTACCGAGCCCTGAGCCTGACCCTGGCCATGGCCGTCAAGGGGAGATCGGTCATTATTCCCCACGACGCCCCCCAGGCCTTGCGCAATATGGCCCGGGGGACGGAGATAATCCAGGTAAAATCCGAGCCCGCAGAAGTGATGGCGGCGATGCTGGGGCGGGGGGAGGCAGAACCGCGGATCGCCCTGCAGTACTTACTGGATTTTGACGGCATCCAGGCGGCGGCCCGAATCGCCGATTACCTGGTAAAAAGAAGGATGCGGATGAGCCAACTGCTCCAGCGCCTGCCCGCCATGAATTACAAAGCGGTGGCTGTGCCCTGCCAATGGACGGAAAAAGGCCGGGTGCTGCGCCAACTGGTCAGCCAGCAAAACCAGCGGAAGATGGAGCTCTACGAAGGGGTAAAGATCTGGGACGACCGAGGCTGGGCCTTGGTCCTGCCCGACAGTGAAAAGCCCCGTTTTAACATCTATGCCCAGGGGCACAGCGAAGAATTTGCCGAAGAACTGGCGGCGGAATTCAGTGAAAGAGTGAGTACTTTGCTGCAGTCGGGCACCCACTACGACAAGAAAAGCTGAGGGATCGGGGTATGCCATTGGAACTGTTACTGGCAGGCGCCCTGCTGGCGGCGCTCATCCTTTTCAAAGGCAGAACCAGGCACGGAAGCGCCATCTGGTTTGATGGCGTCATCCTCCGCCCCGAGGACCTGGCGGCCCATGCCCGAGGCCTGGGGAAATTTCATCGGGTCGTCAGGGTGCGAAGGAGCTGCCGCCTCATTATCCGGAGGCTGGAGGACAATTTTCGCTTTATCACCCGGATTTACCAGGAAACGGCGGATGACCTGCACCAGGGAAAGCAAGTCGCCCCGGCCGGCGAATGGCTGCTGGATAATTACTACATCGTGGAGGAACAGGTAAAAGAAATCCTGCTCAGTGTCAGGGGACGGCGTTTTCCGGACCTGCCCGTCCTGACCAACGGCCAGTTCAAGGGCAGCCCGCGCATCTATGCCTTGGCCCTTGAGCTTATTTCCCATACCGACGGGAGCCTTAGCGAACAGGCCCTGGACCGGTTCGTCGAAGCTTACCAAGAAGAGGCCCCCTTGGACATAAGTGAAATTTGGTCCTTGGCCCTCATGGTCCGGATCGCCCTTTTGGAAAAAATCCGCCATACCTGCCACTCCCTGGCCGCCACCCACAAGCAGTGGCGGCTGGCCGAACTATTTTTGGCCCGGACGAAGCCGGGCAAGCTGGACGAAAGAATTGGGGCCCAGGGAAAACTCGACTTTGCTTTTGCCGAGCACCTCTTGGCGGTAATCCGCCACAATGAGCCTGCGGCTAAGCAGGTGCGAGATCTCTTGGGCGAAAAACTTCTGGAACAGGACATCAGCCTGGAAAAACTGGTGCACAGCGAACACCAGGGCAAAGCGGCCCAGACGACCTCAATGAGCAACGCCGTCCTCAGCTTAAAAAGTGCTTCAACCCTGGACTGGGACAGTATTTTTGAAAAGCTCTCCCTGGTAAACCGAATTCTGGGGGCCGATGAAGTATACCGAGAGATGGACTTTGACTCCCGCAACCACTACCGCCGCCAGGTGCAGCTCCTGGCCCGCAAGCTGGGGACCCGGGAGACCCGGGTGGCCAAGCTGGCTTTGGCAAAGGCCAGGGAAGAAGAGGGGTACCGGGGCCACTGTGGCTACTACCTCATAGCGGAAGGGCGTCGGGACCTGTTTGCGCCTTGGGGCTTAAAAAGCGGGGCTAAAATGAGCGGTTCTCTATACATAGCCCTGAACCTTGCCCTATCCTTGGCCCTGGGAGGGGCTGTCGCCGCCGCCGCTTTTCCCCTGGGCAGGGGCTGGGCCTTGATTTTGGGCCTGGCTTTTCTCATCCCCGGCAGTGAAGGGGTGGTGGCCCTGGTCAACCACTTGCTGGTCTTTTTGCGGCGGCCGGCCTTTTTGCCTAAGTTGGAATACCGCCAAGGTTTACCCCCGGATGCCGCCACCCTGGTGGTGGTCCCCGCCCTGCTGCCCGATGTCAGGCGGACCGAGGAACTCATCCGCCAGTTGGAAGTGCATTACTTGGCGAATCGGGAAGAGAATCTCTTTTTTGCCCTCCTGGGCGACTTTAAAGATGCAAGCCAGGAGAATGTACCCGGGGACCAGGAGATACTGGCGGCGGCCCAACGGGGAATTCAGTCTTTAAATGACTCATACCGGGGTAACCGCTTTTTCGCCTTGGTCAGGGGGCGGGGGTTTTCCCAGACCCAGGGCAAATGGCTGGGCTGGGAACGGAAGCGGGGGGCCCTGGTGGAGCTGAACGCTCTTTTTTCCGGGGGCAAGGATACGTCTTTTTTGCTCAAGCCTTCCAGTCTGCCCCGGGTTCGCTACATTCTCACCCTGGACGCCGATACCCGCCTGCCCTTAGCCGGGGCGAAAAAATTAGTGGGGACCATCAGCCATCCCCTCAACCGCTTGGTGCTGGACCGGGAAAACCGGCCCCTGCGGGGGTACGGCCTCATTCAGCCCCGGATAACGATCAGTATCGAGAGCATCAATAAAAGCGTTTTTGCCCGGGTCATGGCCGGCCCAGGCGGCACCGATACTTATACAACCGCCGTCAGCGACGTCTACCAGGACTGGTTTGGCCGGGGTATTTTTACCGGCAAGGGCATTTATGACTTGGCGGCGGCCCAGAGGCTGCTAAAAATCGTGCCGGAAAACAGCATCCTCAGCCACGACCTTTTGGAAGGGGGGCTGCTCAGCACCGGGCTGGCTACGGACCTGGTCCTGGTGGACGATTTTCCCGCCCGGTACAGTTCCTATACCGCCCGCAGCCACCGCTGGACCAGGGGAGACTGGCAGCTTCTGCCCTGGCTGGGAGGGCGGGTGGCCGGCCGGGAGAACCCCCTCACGGCGATCAGCCGCTGGCAGATTATGGACAACCTGCGCCGCAGCCTGGGGCCGGTGGCCCAGATGGTTTTCTTGCTGGCAAGCTTGCTCGCGCCAGGGGGAAAATGGCTGGGACTCTTGCTCTTTTTGGCTTCTTTACTGGCGCCCTCTCTCTTTTCCCTCTTGGGCTTTGCCCGACGGGCCCGGAGGAGCGGCGCTGGCGATTTGGGCCGCTGGCTCGGCCGCCTGGGCTGGCAACTGGCCTTTTTACCCCACCAGGCCTGGACAAACGGCGAGGCTATCGGGCGGACAGTTTACCGCCTCTTTATCTCCCGCAAGAATCTGCTGGAATGGACTACTGCCGCCGAAGCAGAAAAAATGGCGGGAGACAATTACCGCAGGCTTTTCCGGCCCGCCCTCCTGGCGACTGCCGCCTACCTCTTGCCCTTGGCCATTTTCCGGCCTTCCGCCCTTGTCATCTACCTGCCCCTCCTGGCTCTCTGGCTCTACTCGCCGGCCCTGGCCCGGCGGATAAGCCGGGCCCCGGCTGCAGAAGATGAGCCGACCCTAGAGGATAAGGCCTTGCTGCGACGACTGGCCCAGAAGACTTGGCTTTACTATGAAGAGCTGGTGGGGGAGGACACATCCCACCTGCCCCCCGATAATTTTCAAGCCAAGCCTCCCACCGGCAGCGATTACCGGACCTCGCCGACAAATATCGGGTTTTACTTGCTCGCCCTCCTGGCTGCCCGGGATTTTGGCTTTATCACCGCCTCGACCTTGGCGGCCCGGCTGGACAAAGCTTTGACTTCGATCGAAAAGCTGGAAAAATGGAAGGGCCACTTGTATAACTGGTACGACATCCGGGACCTTGAGCTCTTGCGGCCCCGCTTTATTTCTACGGTGGACAGCGGCAACTTTTGCTGTTTGCTGGTGGCCGTCGGGCAAGGGCTGCGGGAGTACCTCCGGGGGCCCCTGTTTGACGACTCCCCAGCCCGGGGGGTGGGGGAAGCGGCGGGGCAAGACGGTCTAGCCCCCGAGGGAGAAAAAGGAGATAGGGCGGACTGGCTGGCGGCGCCGGAAAAAGGACAAAGCCCCGGGGGGCAGGAGCTCCTGGCCGACCTGGAGGGGTTGGCCGCCCGGGTAGAGGCTTTAGTGGCCGCCACGGATTTTGCCGCTCTCTACAATTCTCAGCGCAATCTGTTCTCCATAGGGTACAGCGTGGACGAAGAAAAGCTAATCGAATCGAACTACGACCTGCTGGCTTCGGAGGCCAGGCTCACCAGCTACCTGGCTATCGTCCTGGGCCAGGTGCCGGCCAAGCACTGGCAGCAACTGGGGCGGGCCCAAGTGCGGGTCGGACGGGATAAGGCCCTGGTCTCCTGGTCGGGGACGATGTTTGAATACCTGATGCCCCAGCTATTGCTAAAAGAATACCCCAAGACCCTTTTAGCCCAGACCACCGCGGCGGTGATCACCGCCCAGCGCCGCTACGGGGAAAAGGGGAATATCCCTTGGGGAGTATCAGAATCCGGGTACTATGCCTTTGACTACCGGCTCAACTACCAGTACAGGGCTTTTGGTATCCCCAGCCTGGGGCTGAAAAGGGGCCTGGTGGACGACTTGGTGGTATCCCCTTATTCCACCTTGCTGGCCCTGCCCTTTGCCCCCCAGGCTGCTCTGGCCAACTTGCGTCGGTTGCTAGAAGAGGGCATGGAAGGGGAATACGGTCTGTACGAGGCGGTGGACTACACCCCGGACAGGGCGGCCGAGGAGGGGCACCAGGCGGTGGTGCAGAGCTACTTTGCCCATCACCAGGGGATGGGGCTGATCTCCCTGGCCAATTACCTGAATGGCGGGGCCATGGTCCGGCGCTTTCATCAAGATCCCCGGGTGGTGGCGGGGGAGCTGCTGCTGCAGGAAATCCCCTCCCGCCAGCCTGTCTTGAGCCGGCTGGTCCGGGAACCGGCCCGGCGGCCCTCCGCCGAAGGAGAAAAGGAGGGGGAGGTGGTGCGCAGCTTTGGCCGGCCCGGGCGCCAGCCCCCCAATTGCCACCTCCTTTCCAACGGCAGCTACACTGTCTTGCTCACCGACAGCGGCGGCGGATACAGCCGCAATGAAAACGTGGCGATCAGCCGCTGGCGGGAATTGCAGGGATACAAGCGCGGGACTTTTATCTTTATCAGGAGCCTGAACACCGACCAGGTGTGGTCGGCCACCCTAGCCCCTTTCCGGGAGGCGCCGGATTTTTACCGAGTCCGTTTTTTTCCCGATCGGGCCAGCTACTTTCGGGAGATGGCCAATATTGACACCAAGACTGAAGTCGTCGTCTCCACCGAGGACAACGCCGAAGTTCGCCGGGTCAGTCTGACTAACCACGGCCTCAAAGAGGCCAGCCTGGAGGTGACCAGCTTTTTTGAGCTGGCCCTTTCCCACCAGGATGCCGATCTGGCCCACCCCGCTTTTAACAACCTCTTTATTGAAACGGAGGCCCTGCCGGAATACCACTGTCTCCTGGCTTTTCGCCGGCCCAGGGGAGAAAAAGACCCCTGTTACTACGCCCTGCACCAGGTGACGGTAGAGGGAGAGAGCATCGGCCCCGTTCAGTTTGAAACAGACCGGAGCAAGTTCATCGGCCGGGGCCGGGACATCTCCTGCCCCGTAGCCCTGCGCCAGCCCTTGACCAATACCAGCGGCCGGGTTCTTGATCCGGCCATGAGCCTGCGCCGCCAGATTAAACTGGGTCCCGGCCAGAGCGCCGCCCTGACCTTTACCACCGCCCAGGGGGCCTCCCGGGGGGAAATGGTCAAGCTGGCGGCCAAGTACAGCGATCCCGCCGCCGGGCAAAGGGCCCTAGACATGGCCTATACCCGCAGCCAGGTGGAAAGGCGTTTCCTCAACTTGAATCCCCAACTGCTGCGGGCCAGCCAACAAGCCGTGGGGCACCTGGTCTTTGCCAGCCCCACTCGCCGCCGCTACCAGCAAGTGCTGGCGAAAAACACCTTGGGCCAGCAGAGTCTGTGGGCTCATGGTATTTCCGGGGATAACCCCATCGTCCTTCTCTCGGTCCGGGATACCGAGGATGTGGGGATTATCGAGGAGACGATTCTCGCCCACGAGTACTGGCGCTTTAAGGGGCTGGTGGTCGACCTGGTCATCCTCCACGGGGGGGAAGGGGGGTACCATGAACCGGTGCGGGACTTAGTCCGGGACCTGGTACAGCTTTTTCGGATAACCGACATACTGGATAAACCCGGGGGAATCTACATCCGCAGCAGCAGGCAGCTAGGCCCGGGAGAAAAATACCTCTTTCACGGGGCGGCCCGCCTCATCCTGAGCCAGGGTACCCTGGCCGAGCAACTGGAGGCCGAGGAGGGGGCTTTGCCCTTGGTCCAGGAGTTTCGGGGCAAGGACTGGGATATTGCGCCCCGGCCCCAGCCCGAGGAGTTGCTCTTTACCAACGGCTTGGGCGGATTCACTCCCGGGGGCGACCAGTACGTCATTCAGCTTCAGCAGCGCATGACCCCCGCTCCCTGGGTCAATGTCCTGGCCAACCCGGATTTTGGCTGTATCGTCAGCGAGCGGGGAGGAGGCTATGTCTTTGCGGAAAACAGCCGGGAAAACAAGCTAACCCCCTGGTCCAACGACCCCGTTTCCGATCCGGCGGGAGAAGTCATTTACCTGCGGGACGAGGACTCGGGGGCGGTGTGGACAGTGTGCCCGGCCCCAATTTTAGAAAGTCAGCCGTACACCATCCGCCACGGACAGGGCTACAGCGTTTTTTCCCATCACAGCCATGGCTTTGCCCAGGAGCTCCAGGTCTTTGTCCCGCCGGAAGACCCGGTAAAACTAAGTGCGCTCCGGGTCCGGAACGACTCACCCCAGGAAAGGCGGCTGACCCTGACTTACTTTGTCCGGCCGGTGTTGGGGGTCAGCGAGGAACGGACCCATCTGCACCTGGTCAGCAGACGGCTGGGGGACTTGCTCACTTTTACCAATCCTTACAACAGCGATTTTCCCGGCCGTCTCCTTTGGCTCGGTGCTTCCCGCCCCCCCGTGGGCTTGACCGGCGACTGCGAGGAATTCTTGGGGCTGGAGGGGGATTTGGCGGCCCCGGCGGCCCTGACCCGCCGGGGGCTGAGCAACGCCACCGGCCCCGGCCTCAATCCCTGCGCCGCCCTCCAGGTCGCCCTGACCTTGGCCCCCGGCGAGGAGGGGGAAACCGTCTTCTTGTTGGGCCACTCCAAGAGCCCGGACGGCGCGCAGGAGATGGCTGCTAAGTACCGCTCGGGGGCGGGCGCCGCCCTGGAGCAGACGAAGGAGTATTGGCGAAACCTGACCGGGGCGATCAGGGTAAAAACCCCCGAGACCTCCCTCGATATCCTCCTGAGCTGGCTCCTCTACCAGACCCTGGTCAGCCGGCTGTGGGCCCGCACCGGCTTTTACCAATGCGGCGGCGCTTTTGGCTTCCGGGACCAACTCCAGGATGCGGCCAACCTATCCCTGGTAGCGCCCGCCCTGGCGCGGAAACAAATCCTCCTGCACGCCGCCCATCAGTTCCTGGAGGGCGATGTCCAGCACTGGTGGCACCCCGGCACCAACAACCGGGGTGTGCGCACCCGTTTCAGCGACGATTTGCTCTGGCTTCCCTGGACGGTGGCGGACTACGTCGAGAGAACGGGGGACCGGTCGATTTTAGCGGAAATGGTCCCATTTCTTCGGAGCAAGCTCCTGGCCCCGGGAATCGACGAGTTTTACGGAGAGGCCCAGGCGACTGAGGAAAGGGGCAGCATTTACGAACACTGCCGCCGGGCCCTGGCCCGGGCCCTCAACTTTGGCAGCCACGGCCTGCCCTTGATGGGCTCGGGGGACTGGAACGACGGGATGAGCAACGTTGGCCGAGAGGGGAGGGGGGAGAGTATCTGGCTGGGCTGGTTTCTCTACGATATCCTCCGCCGTTTTGCCCCTTTGAGCCGGGACCAAGGGGACGAGGCGGGGGCGGCGGAATACCTAAAGATTGCGGAGGCCATTCGGCAGGCCCTAGAAAAGAACGGGTGGGACGGGCGCTGGTACCGCCGGGCATACTTTGACGACGGCACTCCCCTGGGCTCGGCGGAAAACCCCGAATGTACCATTGACTCCCTGCCCCAGTCCTGGGCCGTTATTTCGGGGGGCGGACGCCCCGACCGGGTGGAAGAGGCCATGGGCGAGGTGGAGACTCACTTAGTCCGGGAAGACGAAGGCTTGATTTTGCTCTTTACGCCCCCCTTTGACAGCAGCAGCCTGCGGCCGGGCTACATCAAGGGATATGTGCCGGGTGTAAGGGAAAATGGGGGCCAGTACACCCACGCCGCCTGTTGGGCCATCCAGGCCCAGGCTCGCTTGGGCCGGGGCGGCAAGGCTCTGGACTGGGCCCAGCTCATCAATCCCATCCACCACAGCCGCACCCCAATCGAGAGCTTTCGCTACAAGGTGGAACCCTATGTCCTGGCCGCAGATGTCTACGCCGCTGCCGCCCACCGGGGCCAGGGGGGCTGGACCTGGTACACCGGAGCGGCGGGCTGGCTCTACCGGGTTCTGGTCGAAGATATCCTCGGTCTCAAACGCCGGGGTTCGGTCCTGGAAATTGACCCTTGCCTGCCCGGGCACTGGCGGGAATACAGCCTGGACTACCGATTTGGTTCCAGCACATACCGGATAACGGTGCAAAACCCCAAGGGGCTGAGCCGGGGGACGGCCAAGATCAAGGTCGACGGCGTTTTCTGCCGGGAGGTGCGCCTGGAAGCCGGGGGGGGGACCCACACCATCAGGGTGGAATTGGGATGAGGGGATAATAATCCAGAAAATTTGCACCTTCCCCCGGGGCAGGGATAATCCTGGCAAAAGCGAATATCTATGGAGGGGCAATCGCTGGGGGGGCTTGGGGAATGAATGTGCCAATGCAATTGAGACTGTATCGGGGGATTATCGCCGAGGGGGGACTGGCCCGGTTTGAATGGCCGGAGTCCACCCTCTACGCCGCCGGCGCCAGGGCGCCCCTCTGCCGCCAGCAGCGGGCCATGGAACTGTTGGGCCATCTGGAAATTGCCCCGGCCCCCAATTCTTTGACCCGGCTCCGCCGGTTGTGGATTATGAGGGTCCGCCACCCCTTATTGGAGGACTATTATGGCACCCTTAGGGCCAGTCGGTGGCGAGGAAAGATCGAGCTGCTCCGGCGCCTGGGCGCCACAGTGGGGATGGTGCACTCTCTGCGCCACGGGGGGACGGGGGACATTGTTTGTCCCGCGCCTTTTCCGGTGCTGCGCAAGCTCAGAGCCCAGATCCGCAAACACGAGGTCTTTCTGGCTGTCCGGGGACAGACCCAGCCCTTTCCCGCCCTGGGTGAAGAAGTGGAAAGTCTCTGGGGTGCCGCAGGGGGGGCTTTGGCTGGCAACTGGCAGGGCTTTCCGCCGGTGCGGATCGGGGAAAGGGGTCTGATGATCATGGACCTGGCCCGGGCGGCTTACTCCGAACCCCTGTTGGACCTGGTCAATCAACGGCCCGGGGACATCGGGCTGGAGACCACTTTTTTCTGGGAGTACTTCCTGCAGGGATATTGCGCCACTAACGAACTGCCGCAAAACGGCAAGGAAAAAATCGAGGCCCTATACAAGCTCAAGCTGCTGGGGGCTTTGGCCTCGGGAATCGGGATAAAACAGGCCCGGGAGGATTACCGCAGCCAGTGGTGGCAGGAGCTTTAAAAGGCCCGGGAAAAAGAAAGGGGGGAGGGGATGCGCTGTCCCTACTGCAATTTTCTTGAGAGCAAGGTAATCGACTCCCGGCGCACCGAGGACGACAGCGAGATTCGGCGGCGGCGGGAATGCCTGCAATGCGGGCACCGCTTTACCACCTACGAAAAAGTAGAAAAGCTGCCCCTGATGGTGGTGAAGAAAAACGGGGCGCGGGAGATTTTCGACCGGGGCAAGATCCTAAACGGCCTGATCAGGGCCTGCGAAAAGCGCCCGATTGCCTATGAAGAGCTGGAACGGCTGGCCGATGATGTGGAAGGGCAATTGCGCAGCGAATTGGACCACGAGGTGAGCACTAGCTCCATCGGCCAACTGGTGATGGAAAAATTAAGAGGACTGGACGAAGTGGCCTATGTGCGTTTTGCTTCGGTGTACCGGCAATTCAGCGACGTGGGCAATTTTCTCAAGGAGCTGGAAAAATTAGTGGGCGGCAAGGACGAATGACGGGGGAGTGGGGAGGTCCAAAGCGGGAGCTCCGGGGCAACCTGCACATCCACACAACCTGTTCCGACGGGTCCCGGACCCTGGAGGAGATTGCCGGGCTGGCCCAGGGTTACGGCCTGGACTTTATCGGCCTTAACGACCATTTTGCCCCCAGCCGGCCCAGCCGCTACCAGGGGGGCGTTTTGCTGCTCCTGGGCAGCGAGCTGAACCGGGAGCACAGTCACTACCTGGTCTATGGCCCCGCTCCCGCCTTCGGGCCCGGCCAGCATGAAGGGGCCAAGGTGGCTGCCGGGGTCAAGGCAAGAGGGGGGATGGGGATAATTGCCCATCCCTTTGAAAAGGGCTCCCCCCTGGTGGGCAAGGGCAAGCACTACCCCTGGCGGGACTGGAACAGCGAAGATTTCCAGGGTATCGAGATTTGGAACCTGACTTCCCAGTGGCGGGACAGCGCCCGCAGCCTGGGGCAGAGCTTGGGCCAATGGCTTTTGGCGCCCTACCGCCCCTTTAAGCAGGGGGCTTGTCCCCAGGCCCTGGCCCGCTGGGATGAACTCAGCCAAAAAAGGCATGTCACCGGGATTGCCGGCAGCGACCTCCACGGCCCCCTGGTCAGGGCCCTGGGGTGCAGATTCAGGATATTGGACTACCCCATGCTCCTGCCGGCCCTCAACACGTACTGCCGGGCGGCAGTCACCGGCGAGGGCGAAGAGGATGGGGCCCGGGTCATCGAAGCCCTGATAAGGGGCCGGTGCTGGATTGCCCAAGACCGCCTCTGCTTGGGCCGGGGCTTTTTCTTTTGGGCGGAAACTGAGCGGGCCCGGAGGGGAATGGGGGAAAAAATCCCCCGGGTGGGCGGCAAAGCCTGGCTGCGGATCGTCCTGCCCCGCCGGGGTGAAATCCGCCTGATCCATAACGGCGCTCTCCTGAGCCGACTAGAAGGGCGGCGCTGGGACCTGGCGGTGACCGAGGCCGGCCCCTACCGGGTTGAGGTCCGCTTGAGGGACGTACCCTGGCTTTATTCCAATTCCCTTTACCTAGAATAAAAAAGAGCAGGCAAGCCTACTCTTTGGGGCGTTTATGGTCTTCATGGCCCACCCGGCAATGCTGGGAGGGGGTTCTTTCCTTGTTCAGGCTGGTCTTGATCGGGTCCAGGAACTCTTGGGCAAATTCCTCGTCGGCAAAACGCTGTCCCAGGTCCTTGTTCCCCGGGCGAAACCGGACCAGGGTCCGATGGCGGTTGGTTTTCAAAACTTCTTCCTCCCTACGTTTTCTCCCATAGTATGCCTTGGGGATTTGCCGATTATGCCCGGGCTTAAATCTTCTCCCCCGGGGAAGACTTTAGAGTGAAGGAAAAAAAAACGGGGGGAAGTAACTTGCAGACCTTAATATCATACGGGTCCATGGTGGGCCGGACCGGGATAATGTATCTCACCGTCCTGGTCCTGATGCGAATCATGGGAAAAAGGGAAGTGGGGCAGCTTTCCCTCTTTGATTTTGTGGTGGCGATCATGATAGCCGAAACTGCCGCTATCCCCTTGAGCGAAGTCTCGGTCCCCCTTTCCCACGGCATCGTGCCCATAATGTCCCTGGTGGGGCTGCAGATGGTCTTGGCCTTCACCGCCCTAAAGTGGCAAGCCGCCAGGCGGCTTATCGACGGGACCCCCAGCATCATCATTGAAGAGGGCCGCCTTTTGGAAAAAGAGATGAAGCGCCTGCGCTACAATATGGACGACCTGATGGGCCAGTTGCGGGAGCAGAGCATTTTCAACCTGGAGACCGTCGAGTACGCCATGCTGGAAACCAACGGAAAACTCAGCGTCATCTTAAAATCTGACCGGCGGCCGGTAAAACCCCAAGATCTGGGGATAGCCCCTCCCTATGAGGGCCTGCCAATTCCCCTGGTGTACGACGGCAAAGTGCAAAAAGAAAACTTGGCCTTGGCGGCAAAGGACCTGGCCTGGCTGGAAAAAACCCTGGCTCGAGACCACCAGTGCGAAATCGCCAGGGTCCTCTTTGCCGCTTATGACCCCGCCACGGGGGCTCTTTGCGTCTTTAAAAAAGGAGAACTAAAAAAAACGCCCCCCGGGCGCAATCAGTCATAAGTGGCGCGCCTACCAGGAGTCGAACCTGGGCTCCCGGCTCCGGAGGCCGGTGCTCTATCCTCTGAGCTATAGGCGCATGTACAAAAAACATTATAGCAATAGACCCGCCAAAAAGCAACTTAACCTTTGTGAATAGCCAGGCGCATTCCCACCAGCATCAAGACTACGCCGGCCAGGCGCAGCCAGGAGACGGGGATCTTTTCTAGGGAAAACAGGCCAAAATGATCGAGCAGGACGGCCGTGGTCAACTGGCCGAAAAGGATGGCGGAAATGCCCAAGGTGGCCCCAGTTTTCGCGATGGCCCAGGCCACGCCGCCGATTATGCCCACGTTGAGGGCGCCGCCCAGGTAGGAATAAAAAGGGGCGTTTTTAAATTCTTGCAGTTTTGGCCCGCCGGTAAAAAGCAGGGTGGCCAGGCTGACCAAGAGTCCGGTCAAGTGTACTGTCACCGCCATGGGCCCCACCCCGACCTTGTCTTTTAGGGCGGCGTTGATTGTGCCTTGAAAGGTCATGGCTAATCCGCTGAGTGCTGCTATAATTAAGGGCAAGAGGTATTCCATTCGCCCACCTCCCGGTATAGTATGCCCCGAGGGAGAAAGATGAAAGGGGGATTTTTTAAGTGGAAGTAAAGCTTAAATTGAATGACAATTGGTTCCAGGCCAGCAATGCCAAGGGGGCAACCCTAAAGCTGGGGGCGGGTCTGGAAGACGGCGTTTCGCCGATGGAAGCCCAGCTCATGGCGGCGGGGGGGTGCACCGGCCTCGACCTGGCCGCCATCCTGGCCAAGATGCGTCAGCCCCTAAAAGACCTGGAAGTGCTGGTTACGGGTCGGCGGGAAGAAGAACATCCCCGGTTTTTTCACGGCGTCCACTTGAGCTACCGACTGATAGGGGATATTGAGGAGGATAAAGCCCGGCGGGCAATTGAATTGTCCCTGGAAAAGTACTGCTCGGTGACTAACGGCCTGAAAGCGGATATAACATATGAGTACGTTATCGAAAGGGGGGACCTTCGTCCATGAATCCGGTGGCGTTTAGGTTGGGAACAATAGAGATATACTGGTACGGGATTATTATCGCCCTGGCGGTCAGCGTGGCCTACCTGGTCGCTCGCCGCCTGGGCAAGGGTTTTGGCCTTCCTGGCCGGGTGTTCGACGAGTTTTTACTCTGGGTGGTGCCGATTTCCTTCATCGGGGCCAGGCTGTGGTATGTCCTCTTTAACCTCAATTACTACCTCTTGGACCCGGCCAAGATCTTTGCTTTTCGGGAAGGGGGGCTGGCCATTCACGGGGCAATTTTGGCCGGTTTGGCCGTAGCCCTGTTTCGGGCCCGGGCCGAAAAAATCAATTTCTATCGTTTCGCCGACATCTCGGCGGTCGCCCTGGTCCTGGGTCAGGCCATCGGCCGTTGGGCGAACTTTGTCAACCAGGAAGCATACGGAGGCCCCAGTAAACTGCCCTGGGCCATGTACATCGCCGGCGAGTACCGGCACCCGACTTTCCTCTACGAGTCCCTTTGGGATCTCGCCCTCTTTGTCTCTCTTTTTTACTACTTGAATACCCGCCCCCGTTCGGGCAAAGTACTGGGCCTGTACTTGGCGGGCTATTCCCTTGGCCGCTACTTTATCGAGGGCATGCGCACTGACAGTCTCATGCTAGGCAATTTTCGGGTGGCACAAATTCTCAGCATCCTGCTCTTTGCCCTGGGGATCTTCTTGTTCTTCGGGGGAGCGGGAAAGATAAGGAGCAAACTAAATGAAGAAACTGATAATTGAAGTCGAGGGCATGTCCTGTGCCCACTGCAAAAGAGCCTTGGAAGAGGCGATCGGCCGGCTGGAAGGAGTGCGCTCGGTGGCGGTGGACTTAGGGAAAAACCAGGCGGTGGTCGAAGCCGAGGAAGATATGCTGGATACCATCCGCCGGACCATCGACGAGGCCGGTTACACGGCAAAGTAAAATACAATTTGACCCTTGACTAATGAGGCAGGAAAGAGGCATATATACCCATGGGGGGTATAAGGAGGGTTGCTTATGTCTTTTCCTGTCGCTTTTGTGGCAGGACTTGCCGCTTTTTTTTCTCCCTGCATCCTGCCCCTGCTGCCGGCCTGGCTGGCTTTTATGGGCGGCGGCCGGACCGGGTCGAAAAGGGCGCTGGTCCTAAATCTCCTGGCCTTTGCCGCCGGATTTACCCTGGTGTTTAGTGCCATGGGGGCGGGAGCGACCATCGCCGGGCAGCTTTTGCGCCAGTACCGACCGATTTTGACCCGGGTCGCCGGGGGGGTAATCATCGTTTTCGGCCTGCAGATGCTGGGCCTTTTCCAGCTTTCCTTCTTAGCCCGGGAAAGGAAGATTAAGACCACCCGGGGGCACAGCCCATTCCACAGCTTTCTCTTTGGCCTCGTCTTGGCCTTGGGCTGGACGCCCTGCACCGGCATGATTCTTGGCCCGATAATCATGCTGGCCGGCAACCAAGAAACAGTGGTGGCCGGCACGCTGCTCCTTTTCACTTACTCCTTGGGCTTTGCCCTGCCTTTTTTCGTCACCGGCTTGGTTTTAGGGACTCTGCCCCGGGGCAAGGCGGGTCCGGTGGCTCACTGGGTGCAGATTGGCACCGGTGTGGTCATGGTCTTGATGGGAGTCCTGCTCCTCCTCGATCGCTGGGCCTGGCTCCAAGGTTTATTCATCTAATGAGGAGTGGTAAAATGCGAAAATTAATGCTGTTCTTCATCATCTTGCTTCTCGCCGCAGGCTGCGTGGCGGCCCCGGAAAAAGGGCCGGAAAACGGGGCGCCGACTTTTTCCTATGAAGACCTCCAGGGAAAGATGTGGTCTTTGCCGGAACTGCGGGGTAAGGTGGTGGCCCTCTATTTTTGGACCGGCAGTTGCGGAGTCTGCGTGGCAAAACTTCCCGAACTGCCGGCTCTGGAAAAGCAGTTGCCCGAAGACGTCTACCTCTTGCTCCTAAACGCCGACGATTCCCGAGAGCGGATCGAAGAGCTCATCGGCGACGCCCCCCTGACGGTTCTGATGAATACAATGAACAGCTTTCGGGATTACAAAGTAGCTTACGTGCCCACCACGGTTTTTATCAACCGGGAAGGGGAGGTAGCTTCGGTCCAGGTGGGGTTTATCACCAACGAAAAGACCATGGAGATAATCGAAAGTCTCCGTTAAAAGAACCGCCCTTGGCGGTTTTTTTTACCCCGGAAAGCCGAGGGATTAAATCTAAAAAATGATCCCTTCCCCCTTTGTTCTATTTAGGCCGGTGGGACAATAAGTATTGACTGGGGAGGGAATGGCTGTGGCGGAAAAGAGTTTGAAATTCTTGGTGGTGTTCTTTAGTAAAAACCGGCGGCTCTTTTTGGCTCTGGGGGCGACCCTGGCCATTGTCGCCGTTGCGGGAATCCTTTTGTCTTTTACCGACTGGTTCCCCTTGGGCCAACATAAGCAGGCCTTGGCTTGGACGGTAGTTGTGGAAGAGGAAAATTGGCAGGGAGAACCCTCCGAAGCCGACTTGCCCAGGTACTTTGTCGCCGGGGGCGCCGCTTTTGACCGGCAAATTTTAGTGGATGGCTGGGGAATGCCGGAAGAGATCCTGCGGCCCTTGGATTACATGGAAGAACTGGGAATCCACGTCCTCCTAGGCCAGGTGAACCGGGTGCTTTATAGCGGCAACAAGCTGCAGGTGTACATCGATGAAAAGGACTCGGGCTACCAACTGATCACAGTGGCGAAAGGAGACTTGCACGAAGGGGACTTGCAGATAGTCTTTCTCAACGACCGGGGGACGGCCCTCGGGTACGAAGAAGAATACGTCTACTCGGTTCCCCTGGAGTTTATCCTGGTCGATAGCGGGCCGGCAGACACCAAGGGCAAGGCCTTTATGGAGATCTTAGACCTGGAGACCCTGCCAGTTCTCACGGGTTACAGCCCCAGTTTTTTGAGCCAGCACGCCGACTGCCTGCTCTTGTTCATCCAGGGGGCAAAAGTGTCCTCGGTTCAGCGCAACGAAACTTCTGTCCGCATCTACACTGAAGAAGACGCGGGTTTCCAGGTGGTGACGGTGGCGAAAAGCCTGTTGAAGCCAGGGCAAAATACCGTAAGGTTGATCGACAGCACCAGTCTGCAGGTTATTTCCCAAGTAGTTTACTTGATTTCTGATTGAAAAACGGCTGGGCCGTTTTTTTTTGCTATAAAGATTTGAGAAAAAAGAAGGAATTTCAGGGGGAAAGGGAGAATAGTAACATCCCGGTGGTGGAAAGTGGTATGATGTGGAGGAGGTGAGCAGGATGTTTCTCGGAGAGTACCAGCACAGTATCGATGAAAAGGGCAGAGTGATAATGCCTGCTCGCTTTCGGGACCAACTGGGCCCCAACTTCATAATCACCAGGGGCTTGGACGGCTGCCTCTTTGTCTACCCCGCCGCCGAATGGGAAAAACTATCCCAAGAAGTACAGACCCTGCCCCTGGCAAAAAAAGATGCCCGGGCTTTTAGCCGGATGCTCTTTTCCGGCGCTGCCGAAGGCGAATGCGACAAGCAGGGGCGAGTTTCCCTGCCCGCCAATTTGCGGGAATACGCCGGCATAGAGCGGGATGTGGTGAGTATAGGGGTCTCCAGCCGGATAGAGATTTGGGCGGCCCAAAACTGGGCTCGGGTCAATGCCGACGCCGCCCAACGCTATGAAGAACTGGCAGAAAAGTTGGAGGGAATCTAGACTTTGAGTTTTCAGCACAAGCCGGTATTGGCGGCAGAGGTTGTGGCCCTGCTTCGGCCGGAAAAGCGTGCCACCATAGTGGACTGCACCCTGGGCGGGGGCGGCCATGCCCAAAAGATCATGGGCCTCCTTGGCCGGGAAAGTTGGCTGGTGGGCATCGATCAGGATCGAGATGCCCTGGATGCGGCGGCGGCTGTCCTGGCCGGCTCAGGCAATTTTAAGCTCATTCAGGGCAATTTTGCACGGCTGTCCCCATTGCTGGCGGACTGGCCCCTGCCCCTCGATGGTTTTCTCTTTGATCTGGGGGTCTCTTCCTGGCAGTTGGACAGTCCTGGCCGGGGATTTTCTTACCAGCTAGACGCCCCCTTGGACATGCGGATGAACCAGGGAGGGGGCACAGACGCCCGGGAAATTATCAACACCCGCTCGGCCCGGGAACTGACAGAGATCTTTCGCACCTACGGTGAAGAAAGATGGTCGGCCCGAGTGGCGGCCTTTATCCTGCGGGCCAGGCAGGTCAAGCCCATTGAGACCACCCACGAGTTGGTAGAAATAATCAAGGCGGCGATTCCCGCTGCGGCCAGAAGGGAAGGAGGCCATCCCGGCCGGAGAATATTCCAGGCCCTGCGCATTGCCGTCAATTCCGAGCTGGAAAACCTAAGCCACGGGCTGGAAGGGGCTCTGGCCCTGTGCGCTCCTGGGGGAGTAGTGGTGGTGATCTCTTACCACTCCTTGGAGGACCGGATTGTGAAAAACCTTTTTCGGGAAAAAGCCAGGGGCTGTGTCTGCCCCCCTGAAGCGGCGGTGTGCCGCTGCAACCATAGGCCGGAAGTGAAAATCTTGACCAAGAGACCGATACAACCGGGGCCCAGGGAACTAGAGGAAAACCCCCGGTCCCGCAGCGCCAAGCTGAGAGCCGTTCTCAAGCTGGGTTCTAATGAAAGACAGGGGTGAATAGCATGGTAGTAGCCAACAATGCCTATGCGCAAAGGCCGCAGGTGTATCCCCTCCCGGAGCGTCCCCGGTCGGCGGCGGGAAAAAAAAGTCGCCAAAATCCCAGGGTCGCCAGAGGCCTGCGCCGCGGCGCCGCCGGGGTCCTGGTCGTCCTGCTGGCCCTAGTTGTGGTCTACCGCTACGGAATTATCAGCGAAATCAACATACAGATAAATCAGCAGACCAAGACCCGGGATTCGCTTTTGGACGAACAGCGGCACTTGAAAATCACCATCTCCGAACTGACGGCCCTCAGTCGGCTAGAGCGGGTGGCAATTGAAGAGCTGGGCATGAAGTACCCCGCCCCCAGTCAAATTAGGTATGTTGGCGGCAACTCTTCAGAAGGCAGGGATGGGGATGGAGGCTAGAGTATCATATACCCTGGTTCGGAAAAGGCTGCTTAAGTCTCTTGCAGTCTTTGCTTTTTTTATGATTTACCTGGTGGGTCGCCTGGCCTGGGTTCAGTTTGTCCAGGGCGCGGATTTGCGGGATAAAGCCCTGGCCCAATGGAACCGGGGCCTCACCGTTCAACCCCAGCGGGGCTCGATATACAGCCGCAACGGCACCCTCTTGGCCGGCAGCGCCACCGCCGAGTCGATTATCGCCATCCCCTCGGAAATTACTGAGCCTCTGGAGACGGCCCAGGCCCTGGCGCCGGTGCTGGAAATGGAGGTCCAGGTCCTTTTAGAAAAAATGCACAAGGGCCAGTTCGAGGTTTTTTTAAAGCGCAAAGTCCCAGACGAGGTGGCCTTGGCGGTCAAGGCCTTGAAATTGCGGGGGATCCGCACCAAAATAGAGACTAAGCGCTTTTATCCCGGCGGCAACCTGGCCAGCCACGTCTTGGGCTTTGTCGGCATCGACGAAGGGCTGGAGGGTATCGAGTTCTATTACGAAAAAGAGCTCATGGGACAAAAAGGATACGTGGTCTATGAGGCCGACGCCAAGGGGCGGGAGCTTCCCGATGCCGTGCAGGCCTACTTGCCTCCAATCAACGGCTACGACCTGGTGCTGACCATCGACGAGGTAATTCAGCACATCGTTGAAAAAGAACTGGACCAGGCCATGCTCGATTTTGCCCCGGAATGCGCCGGCATCATCGCCGTGGCGCCCAAGACCGGTGAGATACTGGCCATGGCCGGGCGGCCGGATTTTTATCCGGAAAAGTACGGGAGTTACGCCAACACGACTTGGCGGAATCCGGTTATCAGCAATTCCTTTGAGCCCGGTTCCACCTTTAAACTGGTGACCATCTCCGCCGCTCTAGAAGAAAATGTGGTCACCTTGGACGACGGCTATTACTGCCGGGGGTTTTTTACCGCCAGTGGCCGCAACATTAAGTGCTGGAGCTCCGGCCACGGGTCCCAAAGCATCCGGGAGGTGCTGTGGAACTCGTGTAACCCGGGCTTTATGAACATGGGCACTAAGCTGGGCAAGGAAAAGCTTTTTGACTACATACGGGCTTACGGCTACGGCGGCAAAACCGGCATCGACTTGCCCGGGGAAAACACGGGTATCTTGTTCAATGTGAAGACGATGAGCAATGCCGACCTGGCCGTCACTTCTTTCGGCCAGGGCAATGCGGTGACCCCGATTCAACAGGCCATGGCCGCCGCCGCTATCGCCAACGGGGGTAAGTTGATGCGCCCCATGCTGGTCAAAGAAATCCGGGACGAAGAGGGTAACCTGGTGGAAAAAATCGAGCCCAAAGTCTTGCGCCAGGTCATATCCGAAGAGACTGCCGCCGAGCTCTCGGTAGCATTGGCCGACGGAGTGGAAAGGGGTTCGGGGGTCTTTGCCATGGTTGAAGGCTACCGCATGGCAGGGAAGACCGGCACGGCAGAAAAAATCGCTCCCGGCGGCGGTTACCTGAATAACATCTACATCCTGTCCTACGTGGGCTACGGCCCTATCGATGATCCCCAGATCGCCGTCTATGTATTTGTCGACGGCGCCACCAAGGGGCCTAACTGGGGGGGGCAGGTGGCGGGTCCGGTTTTTAAACGGGTGGTGAGCCAGGTTATGCAGTACTGGAACATACCTCCCGGAGATGAAGTGCCCAAGCTTGTTCTGCCGGAAGAAACCAAGGTGCCCAGCTTTATCAATATGACCCGGGAACAGGCGATCAATCGGGCCGATGAGGCGGGGTTCGGCCTGAGGATTGAAGGCGAAGGGGAACTGGTGGTAGGGCAGGTGCCCGCCGCCGGGGCCGATGTCCCCTTTGGCACCACGGTGATCATCTATACCGGCCAGGGCCACGAAGGCCGGGATGAAGTGCTGGTACCCAGCCTGCAGGGCCTCTCCCTGCGCCAGGCTAGCGAGCTTCTGGCCCTGTTTGACCTGCGCCTGCAAGCAAGGGGCAGCGGCGTCGCCCAGAGCCAGATTCCCGCCGCCGGTTCCTTAGCCCCGACGGGTTCGGCGGTCGAAGTGACCTTTGGCGAACCCGGCCCCTAGAAAAAGGGCGAGAAAACGCCGGAGAAGCTCTGTCCTTTTTTAAAGAAAAAGGGCACAGTATAGAAGGTGATGAATGTGAAATTCTCAGTAAAAGATGTTATAAATATCGTTGGGGGCCAACCTACCCCCGGGGATTACACCCGGGCGGTTTCCTCTGTCGTCATCGACAGCCGCCAAGCGGCGCCGGGCAGCTTGTTTGTCGCCTTTGCCGGTGAAAAGGCCGACGGCCACGACTTTTTGTCCCAGTGCGCCCGGCAAGGGGCGGTGGCCGCCTTAATCGAGCGGGACACCCCTTACCGGGGGGAAATGGTGACAATTAAGAGCGAAAACACCCTGGCCGCCCTGCAGCGCCTGGCCGCCTGGCAGCGCCAACGCCTAAGAGACCTGCGGGTTCTGGCTGTGACGGGGAGCAGCGGCAAGACCACGACAAAGGAGCTTACCGCGGCCGTCCTTGCCCAGAAATATGAGACCTTTAAGTCCCGGGGCAATCACAACAACGCCATCGGGCTGCCCTTGATGATCTTTGAGATCGAAGCCCGGCAGCGCCTGGCGGTTTTGGAGATGGGGATGAGCGCCCCCGGTGAAATCCGGGAACTCTGCCAGATCAGCCGCCCCAGCTTGGGGATAATCACTAATATCGGCGAAGCCCACTTAGAATACCTGGGGTCTCAAGAGGCGATTGCGGCGGCTAAGTTTGAGTTGGCCGAGGGGCTGGCCCCGGGGAGCACCCTCATCCTAAACGGCGACGACCCCTGGCAGCGGCGGCGGGCTCAAGCCGGGCTGGAAGGAATCAAGGTGCTGTTCTACGGCCTCGGCCCAGAAAACAGCGTTCAAGGAACGGATATCCGGGCCAGCCAGGAGGGGACTTCATTTACGGCGGTGTGGCCGGGGGGATCTATTCCCATCAAGCTGAATCTCCTGGGCGCTCACAACGTCTACAATGCCCTGGCGGCTTTTTCCGCCGGCCTTGCCCTGGCGGTGGAACCAGAAGGGATTGCCCGGGGGTTGGCCGGGGCAAAAGGGGAGGGCAGGCGGCTGCAGGCCTTTGCAGTGGCCGACCTCACCCTCATCGACGATTCATACAACGCTAACCCGGACTCGGTGGGCAAAGCCTTGGCGGTGCTGGGCACCTTTTCTGGCGCCCGCCGCCGAGTCGCCTTTCTGGGGGACATGCTGGAACTGGGACCGGAGTCGGCGGAAAAACACCGGCAGGTAGGAAAAGAAGCGGCCCGCCAGGGGGTGGACTACCTGGTCGCTGTGGGTCAATACGCCGGGGACCTGGAATATGGGGCCGTCCTGGCAGGCATGAAGGGCAAAGCCGTCCGTACTTGGGCGGACAGCGAAGAGGCCCTGGCTTCGGTGGATGGCCTGGCCCCGGGGGATGTGGTCCTGGTCAAGGGCTCCTTGGGGGTGAAGATGGATAAAATTGTCGAAGCGATAAAAGCTAGGGGGACGAAAAAGTGTTAGACTATGCCGGAATACTGCTCATTGCCTTTATCCTAGCCCTGGCCTTGGGCCTGCTCCTGATACCCCTGCTCAGGCGGTTAAAGATAGGTCAAAGTATCCGGGCGGCGGGGCCCAAGAGCCACCTCAAAAAAGCGGGAGTCCCCACCATGGGCGGCGTCATCTTTCTTTTAGCTGCTGTGGCGGCCCTGGCCCTCTTTGTCCCGGCCCGCAATCCCCAGGGCTACCTGGCCCTGGGCACGGCTCTGGCCTTTGGCGCCATCGGCTTTGCCGACGATTACCTCAAGGTCGTCCTCAAGCGGCCCTTGGGGCTAAAAGCCCGGTACAAACTGGCGGGGCAGATCGCCATTTCTGTGGTCTTTTACCTGGTCCTCAGGGCCTTGGGTCTAGGCGGGTCCCTGGCCCTGCCCGGGCTGGGCTTTATCGAGCTGGGCTGGGCTTACCCGATTTTCGCCACCATTGTCCTGGTGGGAACCGCCAACGCCGTCAACCTGGCCGACGGCCTGGACGGCCTGGCCGGGGGTCTCAGCGCCATCACTCTCCTGGGCGCTTGGGCGATCTGCTGGCTCTCCGGCCGGAGCGGCCTGGCATACATTCCGGCGGCCCTGGCGGGAGGGGTGCTGGGCTACTTGGTCTTTAACCTGCATCCGGCCAAGGTCATAATGGGGGACACGGGTTCATTGGCCCTGGGGGGTGCCATTGGCGCTCTGGCTCTCTTGACCGGCACCGAGCTCTTGCTCTTGCTGGGTCTGGGCATCATCTTTGTTCTCGAGACCATTTCGGTAATCATCCAGGTATCTTACTTTAAAATGACGGGACGCCGGGTGTTCTTGATGGCCCCTATCCACCACCACTTTGAACTCAAGGGCTGGAGCGAATGGAAAGTCTGCTCGGTCTTTTGGCTCGTCCAGCTCATCGGAACCCTGGCCGCCCTGACGGTTTGGCGAGGAACCCACTAAAGGGGGAAAAAGCTATGTTTTCCGGGAAAAAGGTAATTGTCTTGGGCGGGGCCAAGAGCGGCATCTCAGCAGCCCGGGTTTTAGTCGGGCTGGGGGCTGTCGTCACCCTGACCGACAAAATTCCCCTGCACCAGATGGCGGAGGGGGACCGCTCCGCCCTGCAAGAGCTTAATATTCGCCTGGTCACCGGCTCTCACCCCGGGGACCTGCTGACCGGCGCCGATTTAATTGTCAAAAATCCCGGGATTGCTCCTGACATAGACTTTCTCAAAGAGGCCCGAGAGCGGGGGGTGCCCTGGATCAGCGAACTCGAGCTGGCCTGGCTCATCACCGAAGCCGAGGTTGTGGCCATCACCGGCACCAACGGCAAGACCACCACCACCGCCCTGACCGGGGAAATTCTGGCCCAGGGCCGCCGCCCGGTGGCCGTGGGGGGAAATATCGGCGTGCCCTTGACCAGCATCAGCTTGGGCAAGGGGCCCCAGTGGCTGCTGGTGGTTGAAGCCAGCAGTTTTCAGCTAGAGGACTGTTACCGGCTCCATCCCCGGGTGGCAATATTCACCAACCTGACCGAGGATCATCTCGACCGGCACGGGACGATGGCCGCCTACTTAGCCGCCAAAAAACGCCTGGTGCAAAACCAGACCAAGGAAGACTTTGTCATAGTCAATGAAGACGACCCCGTCCTGGCCGGAGAGGAGTTTGGCCCGGGCCAGCGGATCGGCTTTAGTCTCAGGCCCGGTGCCGCCGATTGCTGGGTGGAGGAGGGCTGGTTTTGCTGGCGGAACGAGAGAATCGCCCCTACCGGTGATCTGGCTCTGCCCGGCAGCCACAATCAAGAAAACGCCCTGGCCGGCCTGGCCGCCGCCCTGGTCTTGGGCTTGAAGCCCGAAGAAATCAGCCGGGGTTTGCGCAGTTTCGCCGGCGTCGAGCACCGACTGGAGTTTGTCGGAGAGGTCAGGGGCATTAAGTTTTACAACGATTCCAAGGCGACTAACCCGGACTCAACCAGCACCGCCCTCCATTCCTTTGGCAAGAAAGTGCTGCTCCTGGCGGGGGGATACGACAAAGGGGCGGATTTTGACAGCCTGGCCCCTCTTTTTCAAGAAAAGGTAAAGGGCCTCTTTACCTTTGGCGGCACCGGTGAAAAAATCCGCCGCCAGGTCACCGGGGCAGGCTTTGGGGCTGTGACCCCCGCCCTGGACTTAGCCGATGCTTTTAACCAGGCCCTGGCTCGGGCAGAGGCAGGGGATGTGATCCTCCTTTCCCCGGCCTGCGCCAGTTGGGACCAGTACGCCAATTTTGAAGAGCGGGGCAATCACTTTAAGGCCCTGGTCCGGGCTTTGGGAGAGAAACCTTGAAACCCAGGCAGGGTCCCGACGCCCTGCTGCTCTTGGCTACTTTTTTACTTTTGGGGATTGGCCTGGTCATGGTCTACAGTTCCAGCTCTGTTTGGTCCCTCTATGAATTCAAGATTAGCTACCACTACCTGCGGCGGCAGGCGATTTTTGCCGGCCTGGGCCTGGTCGCCATGTTCTTTTTTACCCACTTTAACTACCGGACTTGGCAGCGCTTGGTCAAAGCCGTGCTGGCTGTTAACCTGCTCTTGCTGATTATGGTTTTCATCCCCGGTATCGGCGTGGCCCGCACTGATGCTCAGCGCTGGATCAACTTGGGCTTTGTTCAGTTTCAGCCCTCCGATGTGACGAAATTTGCCTTGGTCTTGTTCACTGCCAACTACTTGGTGGTGAAAAAGGATTACATACAGACTTTTAAACGGGGTCTCGTGCCGGTGCTGGTGGTCACCGCCCTCAACTTGGGCCTGATCATGGCCCAGCCCGACCTGGGGACCACTTTGACAATACTGACGACGGTTTTTCTCCTCCTCTTTGGCGGAGGGGCACGGGTGTTGCATCTCGGCGGCTTGGTGGCCGGGGCCGGATCTTTGCTGGGACTGGCGATGTTCATCTTTCCCGAAAAGCTGGCTTACCAGCTCAGCCGTTTGACTTCTTTTCTCGACCCCTGGGCCGACCCCGGCGGCAAGGGCTGGCAAATCATTCAGTCCCTTCTGGCCATCGGCTCCGGCAGCCTGGGGGGTGTCGGCCTGGGGGCCAGCCGCCAAAAATTCTTGTACCTCCCCGAGCCCTGGAGCGACTTTATTTACGCCATCATCTGCGAAGAGCTGGGCTTTATCGGCGGAGCGGCGGTGATCATCCTCTTTCTCATTCTCATCTGGCGGGGGTACCGCATCGCCATTTCCGCCCCGGATCTATTTGGCAAGTACTTGGCCATGGGGCTCACCACCCTCATCGCCGTACAGGTCTCGATAAACTTGGGGGTCGTCCTGGGCACTCTGCCCGTCACCGGCATCACCCTCCCCTTGCTCAGCTACGGCGGGACCTCTTTGATGATGACTCTTTCCTTTATCGGCGTTCTCCTCAACATATCGCGCTACTCGGTATAGGGACAAAAACACAGCCTTCCCCGGCTTTGCATACACTGTTTTAGCATGCTGACAGGAAGGGGAAGGGCTGTGGAACGTTATATAATTCAGGGTGGAAGACCGCTTTTTGGGGAGACGGTGGTCCAGGGTGCGAAGAATTCAGCCCTGCCGATAATGGCGGCCTGCATTCTAGGACCCGGTCTCAACGTATTGGAAAATGTGCCGGCTTTGAGCGATGTGGCGGTAATGGTGGAGATTATGGAAACCATCGGGGCCCGGGTGGAATGGACCGGCCCCGGCCGGCTGGAGATAGACTGTACCGATATCGACAACTGGGCCATATCCGACTGTTTGATGCGAAGGATGCGTTCCTCATTTATTGTGGTCGGGCCCCTCCTCAGCCGCCTGGGACGGGTGCGGGTCACTTATCCCGGGGGCTGCGCCATCGGGACCCGGGCTATTGATCTGCACCTGCAAGGGCTGGAAAAGCTGGGCGTGGAAATCATCACCGGGCGGTCGGGCCAAATTGAATTTCGGGCCGATTCCCTGCGGGGTGCCTTTATCGATCTGGACATTCCCAGTGTGGGGGCGACGGAGAACATACTGATGGCCGCAGTCACCGCCCGGGGTACGACTTTGCTAAACAATCCCGCCCGGGAGCCGGAAATCGTCGATCTCCAAGCCTTTTTGAACAAACTGGGGGCCCGGGTCTCCGGGGCCGGCGGGGGCCAGATCACCATTGAAGGGGTGGAGAGCCTGCAGGCCGCCCGGCATGAAATCATTCCCGACCGGATTGTCGTGGGCACTTTGCTCCTGGCGGCGGCGGTTACCGGGGGCAGCATAACTCTCAACAAGGTAATCCCCGCCCACCTGTCAGTGGTCCTGGCTAAACTCTCAGACATGGGGGCCCAAATCCAGACTGGCAAGGATTGGATCTCCTTGGCCGCACCCCGGCGCTTGAGGGCGGTGGATAAGATCATTACCGCTCCCTTTCCGGGCTTTCCCACCGACATGCAACCCCAGTTCATGGCCGCTCTGGCCTCGGCTCAAGGGGTGGGCATGCTCACCGAAAAGATCTTTGACGGACGCTTTAAGCACATCGATGAGCTCAGGCGAATGGGAGCAAACATCAGTGTGGACGGCCGCACCGCCATAATCCGCGGGGTAGACGCCCTGCGGGGTGCCAGCGTCGAAGCCACCGACCTTAGGGCCGGCGCCGCTTTGGCTATAGCCGCCTTGGCGGCGGAAGGAGTGACCCAGCTCAGTGGAGTAGGGCACATCGACCGGGGCTACGTCGCCTTTGATCAGCAGTTGGCAGCCTTGGGCGCTCGGATAACGAAGGAAAAGGAGGCATGAGGATGCAGCCCGACAATGTATACAACTTTAGGGCCAGGACAGAGAAAAAGAAGCTGAGCCCCCTCTTTGCCTGCCTGCTTTTTTCCTTTGTTATCGTCGCCCTCGTCGCTTACTACCTGGCCTCGCCCCTGGCCAGGTTAGACAAGGTGGAGGTGCAGGGTACTTCCCACCTGGACTCTGACCAGCTCCGGGAGCTGGCAGGGCTGGAAAAGGGAATGCATTACTGGCGCATAAGTCTTGGCTCCTGCAGGGACAAGCTGTCAGCCAATCCTTGGCTGGCCGCGGTCAATATCCGCCGCCGCTGGCCAAACCATTTGAGCATCCGGGTGGAGGAGAGGGTGGGTCTGGCCGTCCTGATGAGTGAAGAGAAGAACTGGGTGGTGGCTGAGGACAGGGTCATCCTGGCGGAGAACCAGGGCTTTTCCCTGCCCTGGCTCACCGGCCTTACCCTGGGCGACCTTGGCCCCGGCGATAGGGTGGAAGGGCGGGTTCCCGAGCTAGCCCTGGCCTGGGCGGCCGCTTTTGCCCCCGTGGCCTCCCAAGTTTCGGAAATAAGCTTTGCCGAGTACCCCACGGTTATCTCCATCTACACCACCGACGGCTACAAAGCGCTATTCAATTCCTCCGCCCAGCCGGGGGATTCTATCGGGGACTTTGCCCTGCTTTTGGAAGAATTGAGAAGGGCAAAGCGCAAGGGGATAATCGATTTCAGGGGTTTGCAGGGCCGGGGAGTTTTTATCCCCTGGCCCTAAGGAAGAGGGGGCAAATATTCCCGGCTATAAAAAAAGGGAAAAGGGCGGGCCTTGTGGAATTTAGAAATACAGGATGAGGGCGGGGGTGTACATAATTGGCAAAAAG
Organism: Firmicutes bacterium UBA4975; assembly: GCA_002397155.1. Taxonomy (GTDB): domain Bacteria; phylum Bacillota; class Proteinivoracia; order UBA4975; family UBA4975; genus UBA4975. Next base: position 47,239 of record DGZR01000001.1, read on the forward strand.
CAATTTAATCTGCAGTTTGGATATCGGCACAACCAATACCCGCGCAATAGTCGGAGAACTTGACCGGGACGGGTCATTGAGCATAATCGGCATCGGTCAGAGCAAGTCCACCGGCCTGAAAAAAGGGATTATAATCGACATAGAGGCAACGGTGCGCGGAATCACCGACGCGGTGAGCCAGGCCGAGCGGATGATCGGCGAAAATCTGGACAGCGTTTTCCTGGGCGTAGGCGGCCCCCAGACCGCCCTCTTGCCCAATAAAGGAGTGGTGGCTGTCCAGGGTGAGCAAAGAGAGGTGTCCGCCAACGATGTGGACAGAGTGATCGCCGCCGCCCAGGTCTTGGCCATTCCCCCGGAACGAGAAGTCATAAATGTCAGTCCGCTTTCGTACATTGTCGACGGGTATGAAGGGATTAAGGACCCCGTGGGCATGATCGGTGTGCGCCTGGAAGCGGACGCTTTAATTGTCACCGGCAAAGCTACCTACCTGCAAAATATCAGGCGCTGTGTCGAGCGGGCCGGCCTGGAAATCAACGGCATGATCTTCAAGGGCCTTTCTACTCCGGCCCTGGCCCTCTCGGCGGACGAAAGAGAACTGGGTTGTGCCCTGGTGGATATCGGCGGGGGCGTGGCCGAGGTTTCGGTGTACATGCACGACACTCTTTTGAGTTTTGCTTCGGTGCCCCAGGGGGGAGACTTGGTAACCCAAGATTTGGCCCACGGCCTCAGGGTGCCTATTTCCCAAGCCGAGCAGATCAAGCTGCTCTATGGGGCGGCCACCGCCGAAAAGAGCGGCAACACCACCTTCAAGATTGAAACAGTCGGCGCTACCCAGGCCACCGAGGTCGACTCTGCCGAGCTGGTCCAATACATACAGCCCCGGGTTGAAGAGACCTTTGACTGCATCCGCAACGAACTGATCAAGGCCGGCTTTGATAAGCCCCCGGCGGGGGGACTGGTCCTGACCGGTGGCGCCAGCCAGCTTCCCGGCCTCACCGACGTGGCGGCCAAAAAATTAGGGGCCAATGTCAGGGTGTACCGTCCCCGTCAAATTGGGGTGACAGACCCCTCCTTTACCGCCAGCACCGCCGTCCTGTTCTTTGCCTCCCGGGTCAACCCGGCTATCCTGCAAAAACAGGCCCGGAGCGGCAAGTCACCACGGTTTATTGAACGAATCAAGTCCTTTATCGCAGAATTCTTCGGCTAGGAAGGGAGGCGTCGGTTTTTGGCAGATTATTTTGATGTTGAAATTGAACAGTATGCCCGCATAAAGGTCATCGGCGTGGGGGGTGGCGGCAGCAACGCCGTCAACCGCATGGTGGAGGCGGGGGTGCAGGGAGTGGAATTTATCGCGGTCAATACCGACGCCCAGGCTCTGCATATGTCCTGCGCCGACGTAAAACTCCAGATCGGGTCCAAGCTGACCAAGGGCTTGGGGGCCGGGGCTAATCCCGAAGTTGGCCGCAAGGCCGCCGAGGAGAGCATGGAAGAGCTAAAAAAACAGATTGCCGGAGCGGACATGGTCTTTGTCACCGCCGGCATGGGCGGCGGCACCGGCACCGGCGCCGCCCCAATTGTGGCCGAGCTGGCCAAGGAGGCCGGGGCCCTTACCGTGGGTGTCGTGACCAAGCCCTTTTCCTTTGAGGGGCGCCGGCGGGAACTGTTTGCCGTCAAGGGCATCGAACTCCTCCGGGACAAGGTGGATACCCTGATCGTCATACCCAACGACCGGCTCTACCAGGTAGTCGAGGAGCGGACCCCGATCATGGAGGCTTTTCGCATCGCCGACGACGTCTTGCGCCAGGGTGTCCAAGGCCTTTCCGACCTCATAACCACCTCCGGCCTGATCAACCTGGACTTTGCCGACGTGCAGACGATAATGAAGGAGACGGGATCGGCCCTGATGGGCATCGGCCGGGCCAAGGGGGAAAACCGGGCCGCCGACGCCGCCAAGCTGGCTACCGCCAGTCCCCTCCTGGAGACCTCCATCGCCGGAGCCAAGGGGGTCATCCTCAACATTACCGGCGGGGCCGATCTGAGCATGTTTGAAGCGGGGGAAGCGGCCAGGATCATCAAGGAGCAGGCCGACAAAGACGTCAACTTGATTTACGGCTTAGTCATCAATCCCCAGATGCAAGACGAGGTCAGCGTCACGGTAATCGCCACCGGCATCGACACCGGAGGGGGCGTCCGAGGACCGGAAGGCTGGCAGCCCACCGAACAGCCCGCCGAAGATATCGACATCCCCGCTTACCTGCGCCGAAAGAGATAAATACAATTTTAACCGTTGACCAAGCTGGTCGGCGGTTTTTTTCTCTAGTCCCCTCCCCTCATTTGACAAATTTCGCCCCCGCCCATTTGGTAGTATGGGAGGGGGTGTTTCCTTGGCCGTCTACCTTGACTTGCTGGCCCTCATCAATTTTGCCTTTAATTTTGCCCTTTTGGCCGCTTCGGGCTGGTTGGGGCTTGAACAGTTCAACCTTGGCCGCTACGCAGCTTCCGCCTTGGCGGGAACGGTTTTTTGGTTCATATTTTTCTTTTCTCCCCAATACATATTAATTAATTGGCTCTGCCGGGCGGCCGGTGGACTGGCTATGGCTTGGATTGCCTGGCGTCCCGCCGGATTTAAGGGCCTTTTCACCCGCTGCTTTACCGTCCTGGTGGTGGGGCAACTGGTGGGAGGCGGGATATACAGCCTGCTCTACTGCCTGGAGGGGGACATCTTGGGCCGTCCCGGCGGGGTCTCCCTGGGCCTGGCGGCGGCGGGCGGGGGGCTGGGGCTGGCCGTGGCGGCTTGGTGGGCGGGGCGAATTCATCGCTCCAGACACTTGGCCTCCCACCTGGGCCAGGTCACTGTCACCTGGGGGGAAAGGACGGTTTCTTTCTCGGCCCTGCTGGATTCGGGCAACACCCTTCGCCACCCTTTGAGCAGTTGGCCGGTGGTCCTCCTGAAGAGGCGGGCGGCGGCCAGGCTCTTGGAAGAAGATCTGCTCTCCTGGTTAGAGAGCCCCCTGGCGGAACCTCCCTCCCGGGTGGAAACCCGGGTAGCGCTGATTCCCTTTGTCACCCTGGGGGGGCAGGGGCTGCTGGGGGCCCTCAGGCCGGACCGCTTGACAGTAGCCCTGGCCGGCCGGAGCAGGGAGCTGACCCAGGTATACATTGCCCTGGAAGAAAAAGGGCGGCTACCCTTGGAGTACGAAGCTCTGGCTTTTCCAATTGACGGGGAAAAGGAGGATGGACAAAAATTCGAAAGATGTGGATGAAACTGCGCTGGGAAATCACTTTGACCATTGCCAAAGTCCTGGACGCCCTGGGTCTGGGGCGGGAGCTGATGTTTGTCGGCAGCAACGAGGCGCTGCCTCCGCCCCTTTCTCTCGACGAGGAACAGTACTTGATCGGCAAGCTCAGCCAGGGGGAACAGTATGTAAAGCGCATACTGATTGAACGCAACCTGCGCTTGGTGGTGTACATAGCCCGTAAATTTGACAACACCGGCATCGGCCTGGAGGACTTGGCTTCGATCGGCACCATCGGCCTGATCAAGGCCGTCAATACCTTTGACCCGGCAAAAAAGATCAAGCTGGCCACCTACGCCTCCAAGTGCATTGAAAACGAAATCCTCATGTACCTGCGCCGCAACAACAAGCTCAGGGCAGAAGTGTCCTTTGACGAACCCCTGAACGTGGACTGGGACGGCAACGAACTGCTCCTCAGCGACGTTTTGGGCACCGAGCCCGATGTGATCTACCGGGACTTAGAACACCAGGTCAACAAAAAACTCCTGCTGGGGGCTTTGGAAAAACTGACTTCCCGGGAGAGGCGAATCATGGAGCTGCGCTTTGGCCTGGGGGACGGGCGGGAACGCACGCAAAAGCAGGTGGCGGAGCACCTGGGCATTTCCCAGTCCTACATCTCCCGCCTGGAAAAGCGGATAATCCTCCGCCTGAAAAAGGAGATGGCAAAATTAGGTTGATTTTCCCTTCGCATATTTATATTGGCCCGGGAGATACTTAGTCCTGTACTGGCACCAATTCGGGGAGGGCACACATGATCAACAAAGTTGAAATATGCGGGGTCAACACTGCGAAGCTGCCAGTTTTAAAAAATCCCCAGATGCGCAAGCTCTTTGTCGCCATGCAGGGCGGGGATTACCCGGCCCGTCAAGAACTGATCAACGGCAATTTGCGCCTGGTCCTGAGCGTCATTCAACGTTTCAACAACCGGGGAGAATGTGTCGACGACCTCTTCCAGGTAGGGTGCATCGGCCTGATCAAGGCCATAGATAATTTTGATCTGAGCCACAACGTCAAGTTTTCCACCTATGCCGTGCCCATGATAATCGGGGAAATCCGCCGCTACCTCAGGGACAATAATCCAATCCGGGTAAGCCGTTCCCTCCGGGACGTGGCGTACAAAGCCCTGCAAGCCCGGGACGAGTTGATTTATAAAAACTCTCGGGAGCCTTCTCTATCCGAAATCGCCGAAACCCTCGGGGTAAAGCGCGAAGAAGTAGTCTTTGCCCTCGATGCGATTCAAGAACCGGTGTCCCTCTTTGAACCGATTTACCACGACGGGGGCGACCCGATCTTTGTCATGGATCAGATCGGCGACGGGCGGCAGAGCGACAAAGTATGGCTTGAAGAAATTGCCCTGAAAGAAGCGCTCCAGCGCTTGAATGAGCGGGAAAAATCCATTTTAAACCTGCGTTTTTTTGACGGCAAGACCCAGATGGAGGTGGCCGAGGAGATCGGCATTTCCCAAGCCCAAGTCTCCCGGTTAGAAAAGGCAGCCCTAAAAAATCTGCGCAAGTACGTTAAAGAAGAACCCCTGAACTGAGGAAAAGTTCGGGGGTTTTTTCGTCTTTATCGGGGTCCCTTTCATAGATTATTAAGGGGGGGAGGGGAAATGAAAATTTCCGACCTGCGTTCGATGCGGATTGTCAACATGGCCGACGGCAAAATCCTGGGCAAAATAGCGGACTTGGTCATGGATGTGACCAAGGGCTATGTAAAGGCCATCGTCATGCCCGGGGACAGCAAGTGGCCGATCTTCTGGAGCAGCGACCGGGAAGTTGAAGTGCCCTGGGAGAACATCAAAAAAATCGGCCGGGATGTCATCATCGTCGACATGCCCCTGGCCTGGGCGCAAAAAGAAAAAGAATAAAGGCATATCCCCAGTCCGGCGGGGGATTTGGGGGCATATAGTGTAGGGAAAGGGGGAGGCAGCAATGGCTTATGGTTTCCCGACCCGGTTTTATGGAGCTCTGGGCTTTAAAATAACCTCACCCTTTGGCCCCCGCACGGATCCCTTTAACCCCGGGAGCGCGGATTTTCACACCGGGATAGATTACGGCGGCCGCCCCGCCGGGGTGCCGGTGCCGGCAACCATCGGGGGGACGGTCTTTGCCGCCAAATCCTACCAGGGTTGGGGTAACTTAGTCGGGGTAAGGGATTGGCAAAATTACAACCATCTTTTCGCCCACTTGCGGACCCTGCTGGTGGTGCCCGGCCAGACTGTGGCAAGGGGAAACCCTGTCGGCACCTTGGGCAGCACCGGCAAGGCCACCGGTCCCCATCTTCACTACCAGATCAACCGCCCGGGCACCGGAGTCAACGGCAGCGGCTACTTCGGCGACCCCGACCTGTACTTTTTTCCCGAAGAGGAGGTAAAAATGGAAAGCGCCATTGTCCTGGGCAGCGATGTGGATTACGCCAGCGCCGCTCCCTTGGGGGACGCTCTGAATTGCCCGTTTTTTTCTCGTTCGGCCCTGGGCCAGCTCCGGGCGGTCAAGACCGTCTATGTCTGCGGCGGAAGCCTGGCCCCGGTGAGAGAAGCCGCTCCCGAGGCCAAGCTGGTCGACCTTTCCGGCACTAACCGCTTTGAAACAGCGGCCAAGATATACGAGTACCTGAAAAGTTCCACCCGCCGTCTAGTGGTCCGAGGCTAGAGGGAAGAGAGGTATTTTCTGGTTGCCCCGGGGTGAAACTGGCCCCGGGGTTGTGCTATAATTAAGGGCATCCAGGGCCCGAGGTGAGAATTTTGAAAACAAGCCGACTGAAAGTCCTTCCCGGGGGCGCCAAGGGAAAAAGCAAGGTTTGGCGCAGTTTTTTTCGGGCGGGAGCGGTGATCCTCGCCCTCTTCCTGGTCTGGAACAGCCTGGGCTACCTGGCCATCTGGGCGGCGGAGGTGACCGTCGCCGCCAAGAGCGAGGTCGTCACCAGCGCTCCCGCCAGTTTTTTTGTCCTGCGGGACGAATGCCTGCTCCGGGCACCCGCCGCCGGGGACTACGTCCCCTTGGTTGAAGACGGGGCCAAGGTGCGCAAGGGGCAGGTTATCGGCCGCCTGGAGGCAGGGGGGAGCAGTCAGCCGGTCTGGGCGCCCGAGGCGGGCTTGGTCTTACATAGTCTGGACGGTTCTGAAGGTGGCTTTCCTTTGCAGGCGGCCCTGACGCCCGCCTTGATCGAGGCGGTGGCGGCGTATATTGCCGTTCCCCCGGTCCCGGAAAGAGTGGGCCCCGTCCAGGCCGGACAAGTGATCGGGGTCATCGTCACCAACGGGGGTTACCGCCTCCTCACCGGGCTCACCTTTCACCGGCCGGACCAGCGGCAAAAGATTGAGGCCGAAGACGGCACCAGTTACACCCTGGTCCCGCGCCAGATCCTCCAGGTCCAAGACAGATTCTGGGCCCTGTGGGATGTGGCCCCCCTTTCCGACGCCCTGGGCCGGGAGCGGGTTTTCTCCGGCCGGGTGATCACTAACCGGCAAGAAGCGGTGCTGGTGCCCTCTCGGGCCATTTTGGTCAAGGACGGCGTCCAGGGGGTAATCGTCCTCTTTCGGGGCAAGTCTGTCTTCAATCCGGTAGAAGTCGTGGGCAGCGAAGGTAAAGAAGTGGCCGTGACCGGCCTGGCTCATGGCCAAAGAGTTTTGACCCTGCCCTGGTGGGCAAGATTGGCAAAACGGTGGTGGCTGAAATGAATGCAGGTATTGATGTAGTGAAGAATTTATATTCCGTGCGGCAAAGAGTGGCCAGTGCCGCCCGGGGGGCGGGGCGCGCTCCTGAGGAGATCTCCCTGGTGGCGGTGAGCAAGCTGGCCTCGGCCGAAGCGGTCCGGCTCTTAGCCGCGGCCGGCCACCTGGATTTTGGCGAAAACCGGGTTCAGGAGGGTCTGGCAAAAATGGCGGCAGTGGACCGGGAACTGCGCTGGCACTTGATCGGCCGCATCCAAAGCAACAAAGTAAAAGACCTCCCGCCTTTTTGGCTCATCCATTCCCTGGATCGTTGGGACCTGGCGGTAAAGATTGCCGCCGGGGCGGCCGAGGCGGGTGTTGCCCGCCAATGCCTCTTGCAGGTCAATGTGGCCGCCGACCCGGCCAAGGCCGGAGTGGCTTTGAACCAGGTCGAGGACTTTATTACCGAGGCGGCCCGGCTCAAAGGACTTGAACTGCGGGGCTTGATGACGATAACGGCTTTGGCGGGGAGCGCCGCCCAGACCCGAGCCTGGTTTGACAGTCTGGCGCAAAAATTCCGGGCCCTTTCTCAAGGGCGGCTGCCGGACAATGTCCGGATGGACTGGCTTTCTATGGGCATGTCCGGGGATTTTGAGCTGGCTATAGCGGCGGGGGCGAACATGGTGCGGGTGGGCAGCGCGATTTTTGCCGGGGAGGACGGCAGATATGCCTAGCTCCCTGACCCGGATTCTCGACGGCCTCTTTACGGTTTTTTACCTGATCCTGACCGCCCGGATCCTCATGACCTGGATTCCCGCCCGCTCGGGGGGCCTTTTGGCCGACATTTTTTCAGTCCTCAAGAGCTTGACCGAACCCTTGCTCGCCCCCATCCGCAAGATTATTCCCCCCATCCCCATGGGTGCCATGTACCTAGATCTGTCCCCCTTACTCTTGCTCTTGCTCCTGAACTTTATCCGGGGGCTCCTCTATTGAGGCCCGGCCTCCTGGATAACCTGCCCGCCGGGGTGGACTCCCGCCTGGTCGCCCGGGTGCTGGACTGCTGCCGGGGGGCCAGCGAAAAGCAAGAGGTGAAATTCACCGAGTTTCTCGACCCCTTTCATCTGGAATTTACCGCTCCTTTGACCGCCGGTTTTTTTGGCATCCGCCACTTGGCGGACGGGGGTTTCCCCGGGGCCGAAAAAAAGCGGCTGGCGATTTTCCCGGACTACTATTCCCCCGCCGACATCGAAGCACCCTTGAGTGCCCTGGAAATCAGACTGTCCGATCCCACCCGCATCCTTTCCCACCGGGATTACTTGGGCGCCCTCATCGGCTTGGGCCTGAACCGCTCCTGGCTCGGCGACATCCTGCCCTTTGCCGGGGGCGCTCACATCGTCGTCGCCCGGGAGGTTGCCGGGGCCGCCTTGAACTTGGACCAGGTCAACAAGTTCAAGGCCCAGACAACTGAGGTGCCCCCATACACTCTCAGCGCCGGCGAAAACCCCCTGCGCCAGATAAACGCCACCGTCGCCTCTTTGCGCCTGGACGCCGTCTTGGGCACCGGCTTGGGGATTGGCCGGAGCAAGGCCGTTGAACTGGTCAAGGGGGACCGGGTAAAGGTCAATTGGCGTAAAATAATTCAGCCCGGTTTTACCCTAAAAGCCGGAGACATCATCTCAATCCGGGGGCGGGGCCGCCTGGAGCTGAGCGAGGTGGGCGGCGAGACGAAAAAGGGCAGAATCCGGATTCAAGTGAACAAATTCAGCTAAAGGCAGGAAACCTGGCAAATGCTGTCGAATTTTAAAGGTAAGGAATAAATAGATTGCGGGGGTGTGAGTAGATGGCTTTGACACCTTTAGACATCCACAACAAAGAGTTTAGCAAGGGCTTTCGCGGCTATGACGAGGACGAGGTAGACGAGTTCCTGGACCGGGTTGTCAAGGACTACGAGGACCTGATCAAGGAGAACATGGCCCTAAAGCAAAAGATAGAAGAACTGACGGGTAAATTGGAGCACTACACCAAGATCGAAGAGACCCTGCACAGCGCCATAATCGTCGCCCAACAGACAGCCCAAGAAGTCAAGGAAAACGCTTTGGGCGAGGCCGAGCTCATCCGCAAAGAGGCCGAACAGGAAGGAAAGCGCAGCCTGGAGGCCACCTTTGTCCGGGTGGAAAAAATCCGTCAAGAGATTGAAGAGCTGGTCAAACAGGCCATTGTCTTTCGCAGCCGCTTCAAAACCCTCTTAGAAGCTCAGCTAGAAATAGTCAACAGCGAAGACTGGCGGGAGTTTGAACGGCAAAACCCGGCAGCCGCCGGGATTTAGGTTCTCCTTTTCGTCTTGGCCCTTGGGTAAGGGCTTTTTTCTTTTCTGGCCGGTTTGGGCTAAAACCCCTGGCCCCGGGGCAAAGTAGAGGCGGAGGGGTGCCAGTGGTCAAAGACCTAGCCGAAAAAGTCATCCATGAATTAGAGCGGCTCTCCCAAAACATGGAGAAGTTTAATTTGGCCGAGTACATGGAGCTGCTCAACAACCCTCGCCGATATGTTATGATTAACTTGGCGGGGGGCTTGGCCCGGGGGTTGGGAATCGCCGTGGGCTTTACCATTCTGGGCGCCGTCGTCATCATGATCCTGCGCCGATTGATGTACCTCAACCTTCCCCTCGTCGGGGACTTTATTGCCGACATAGTCCGCATTGTCCAAGATAATTTGCAGCCTTAAAGGAGAAAAAAAGACATGGATATCGAGCAGCAAAGGCGGGCTCTGGAGGGCATGCGCACCCGCTTAGAAGGGCGGAGCACCGCCGACTACCAAGAGTCCCTCAGGGATTATGCCCACGAGTTGTCGGTCTTCGACAACCACCCCGCCGATGTAGCCAGCGAGGACTACCTGCGCAACCTGGAGGCTTCTTTTCGGGAAAACGACCGGTGCCTCCTGGGAGAAATCGACCAGGCCCTCGCTCGCCTGGATAGGGGCGAATACGGGGGCTGCATGGAGTGCGGCAAAAAAATCGATCCCCAGCGCCTGGAAGCCCTGCCCTATGCCCGAACCTGCCGCCAGTGCGCCGAAATAAAGAGGGGGGATCCCGGCTTTTCCCACCAGACTCCCTTTCGGGGCGAGTTTACCTGGCCCACTTTCCAGAGTTACGGCACGTCCAGCGGGGATTCGGAGGCGCCGCCGCCGGATTGGGAATAGTTTTTTATCCGGAGAGGAGAAAGTTAAAATGAGGAATATGTACATAATCGCCCTGGCCGCCCTTATTGTCGACCAGGCCAGCAAGGCGGCAGTGCGCCTTTGGCTCCAGGTGGGGCATTCATTTGCCCTGATCCCCCGGCTTCTTTCTTTTACCCATGTGCGCAATTCGGGAGCGGCTTTTGGCATCCTGGCGGGCAAAAACACTTTTTTTATTGTCGCTTCCCTGGCCGTGGCGGCCGCCCTGATTGCCTATTCCCGGGAGGTCAAGGGGAATTCCTGGCTGGTAGCGGCTTTTGGCCTCATGCTGGGAGGGGCGGCGGGCAACTTGGTGGACCGGCTTTTATTTCACCAGGTGACCGACTTCATCGATTTTAGCTTTTTTCCCCCCACTTTTAATATCGCCGACTCGGCCCTGGTCATCGGCGTCTGTCTTTTTGCCTTGGACATGATCTTTGGCGGCAAGAGGGGGAACCCAAGTGGATTATGATTTTACCGTAGGGCCGGAACAGGGGGGCCTTAGGCTGGATGTCTTTTTGGCCGGGGCCCTGGGGGAGTTTAGCCGCAGCGAAGTGCAGGCCGGCATCGCCGCCGGCCGGACTCGGGTTAACGGCGCTACCGCCTTTAAAAAAAGTCTTGTCTTGAGCCCGGGGGACAGAGTCGAGTTTGTCCCCGGCGGGGCCCCGCCTCTTGCCGGGGCTCCGGAAGCATTTCCTCTGGATATCCGCTATGAAGACCAGTGGCTTTTGGTGGTGAACAAGCCGGCGGGTATGGTGGTCCACCCCGCCCCCGGCCACAGCGGCGGCACCCTGGTCAACGGGCTTTTGGCGTACAGCAGTCTCTCTGATTTGGGCGGGGAATTCCGGCCGGGCATAGTTCATCGCCTGGACAAGGATACTTCCGGCCTGCTGATGGTGGCCAAGACTAATTCCTGCCACCTGCGGCTTTCGGAAATGTTAAAAGCCCGGGAGGTTGAACGGGTGTACTTGGCCCTGCTCCTGGGCAAGCTTCCCCAGGCCCGGGGCCGGATCAGGGGCCCCATCGGCCGCCATCCCCGCCAGCGAAAGAGCATGGCCATTTCCGAAAGGGGCAAGGACGCTTTGACGGATTTTAAAGTCCTCCGTTACTTTCCCGGCTACACCCTGGTTCAGGCGGGGCTGCTCACCGGTCGCACCCACCAGATCAGGGTGCATTTTTCACACTTGGGCTGGCCGGTGGTGGGCGATAGGCTTTACGGACCCCGGCACCAGGATAAAAAATATGCCGGGCACATGCTCCATGCCCGGACTTTAAGGTTTGACCATCCCTTCTTGCCCAAGAAAATCCAAGTCACCGCCGAGCCGCCCCAGGAGTTTCTCCAGTTGCTGCGGGAGCTCAACCGGGCCGCGGAGGGATAAAAAGGGAGCGGTATTCCGTATACCTGACCTGCCCGGGCTTGGCCCCGGGTATTTTTCTAACATTTTTTACCTGGGTCCACACCACCTCGACTTTGGGCGAGGACCGTTCCCGGCTGTACCAAGCCGCCAGGGCGGCGGCATAGGCCAAGTCCGCCTCGCCGGGCGCCTTGCTGCACAAAATCACATGGCTGCCGGGGGAGCGGCGGCAGTGCAACCAATAGTGTTCTTTGTCGGCGGCTTGGAGGGTGAGCCATTCATTTTGCCGGTTATTCTTGCCCACCCACACCGGCGTCCCTCCCTCGGTAAAAAAGCGGTGATAGTCCGGAGGGGGGAGCTTGACCGCCTTTATTGGCCGCGGCCCCTTGACCAGGCCATATTCTTCCACCTCGGCCCGCACCGCCTGGAGCTCGGCCAGGGACTGGGCCGCCTCCAGGGTGTACTGTAAGGAGTCCAAGTAGGCCAGGAGCTCCTGGTTAGCGGCGATCAGCTTAGCCACCTTGGCGGCGGCGGTCTTGTACTTGTTGTATTTTTTATAGTAAAAGGCGGCGTTGGCGCTGGCGGAGAGAGCGGGATTGAGGGCAATCGTCAGGGGGCCCCCGCCATAGACATTTTCCAGGGTGACGGCCGATGCTCCCCGGGGCACCGCCGCCAGGGAAGCCAGCAGGGTGTCGCCGGTCTCCCGGTAGAGAGAAAAGCCCTGGGCCCGGCTGAGCTCTATTTTTTGCTTGGCCAGGGTGCTCTCAGCTTTGAGAGCGGCGGTGGCCAGGGCCTTAGCCAACTGCCGCCGCAGCTGGCCCTCCCGGTTTTCCTCCCGGGAGCGGCAAATCCAGAAAGCCAAGGCGGCGCTCAATGAGGAAAAGGTCCTTTCGGGAGGGGGGAGGTGGGTGAGGGGGCGCCAGTAGGGACCTAGGTCCTCATAGAGAACGGGCTCAGCTTTTTCCTCCAGGCTGGCCCGGCCCAGGTCGGCCAGGACGCCCGCCAGCCGGTCCGGGGCCCCCTGGGCCGGGGAGTGGGCCGGAACAGGGCCCAGGCCGGCTTGGGCGCAGATCTCCTGGGCCAAGAGGGGGCCCAGGCCGAATACTGCATTTAAGAGGGCGTGGGAGCAGTCGGGGTTAAGGGAGAGGAGCAGGGCCAAGGCGGCGCTTTCTAGGTGCAGGGGAAGAGCCTTGGCAGGCCGGGCCGGAGGCGAGTAGAGGTCTCCCGGCAAGAGGGACCGGGCCGCCCCCTGCTTGGCTGTGCGGGTGGTGGCGATGACCCGGTCCTCCCGGCAAAAAAAGAGGTCATTTTGGCGGCCCATGACCTCCAAGTGGAGAAAAAAGCCGGGGGCCTCCTCCGGGGCGGAGGAAAAAGCCAGGGTGGCCAGCCGCTCAAAAGGCGGATTGGTCAGGGAATGGCAAAAATACCCGTCGATGTGCTTCTTTATGGTCTGGGCCAGGGGCGTCCCAATTTTTTGCTCCGGCGGGGCCTGGCTCAAAAAAAAGGACCGGGGCGGCAGGGGGATTTCCAGACGCCTGGTCTGGCCCGGGGCTCGCACTTGAATGATCAAGCTGCCCCGGGGGCTGCCATATACGTCTTCGACCCGGGCGCCGGCTACCTGGGGCCGGATTTCTCGGACCAGGGCGTTAAAGAAAAAGCCGTCGAGGTGCATTACAAGCCCCCTCCTTTCCTCGCCAGTATAACAAGATTGCCTCCAGGTTTACAATGCAAATAATACCCCGGCCCGCCCCCGCATAAGTTTTAAAGATGGGAGGGGAGGGCCATGGGAATAGAAGATATGGGGGTAAAGCTGAAAACTGATCTGGAGAAGGGGCTTTCGCCGGCCGAGCGGCGCCGTCGCCTGAAAGAGGGCCCCAATGTGCTGGACAGAACTCGCAGCAGCCCTCTTTTAGTTTTTTTCAGTCAGTTTGCCGACACCATGGTGCTGATGCTCCTGGGGGCGACTTTGGTTTCTGCGGTTTTGGCGGAATACGCTGACGCTTTGACCATAGTGATAATCGTCATTCTCAACGCCTTACTGGGATTTATCCAGGAGTACAAAGCAGAACGCTCTTTGGAGGCGCTGCAAGACCTGACGGGGCCCCTGGCCCAGGTGCTTTCCGGGGGAGAAATTATCCAGGTGCCGGCAGCGGAGTTGGTGCCCGGGGACGTGGTCTTTCTCAAGGCGGGGGACCGGGTGCCCGCTGACCTCCAGGTTTTTCGCAGCAGCGGCCTGGAAATCGACGAATCCCCTTTCACCGGGGAAAACCTGCCGGTGCCCAAGGATGAGGAGGGGGAAAAACCTTACGCCTACATGGGCTGCCTGGTAACCCGGGGCAAGAGCAAGGGGCTGGTAATCGCCACTGGCATGTCAACCCAGATGGGCAAAATCGCCCACTTGCTGGGAAAGGCCGAACAGGGCCCCACCCCCCTGCAAAAGAGGCTGAGCCGGTTGGGCAACACCCTGGCTGCCATCTGCGCCGCCATTTGCTTGGTGGTGGCGGTGGCGGGGGTGCTGCGGGGGGAAGCCCTGTACAAGATGTTTATGGCGGGGGTCAGTTTGGCGGTGGCGGCCATCCCCGAGGGGCTGCCCGCCGTGGTCACCCTCTGTCTGACCTTTGGCCTCCAGCGCATGCTTCGGCGCAAGGCCATCGCCCGAAAACTGCCGGCGGTGGAGACTTTGGGCTCGGCCACCGTGATCTGCTCGGACAAGACCGGCACTTTGACCCAGAACCGGATGACGGTGGAAAGGGTTTTTTCCGGCGGCGCCGTCAGCGACTTAGCGGAAAATGGCAAAAGCCCGCCCCTGGGGGAGGCGCCCTCGGCCCTGAACTGGCTCTTGACCATCGGGGCCGTCTGCAACGGGGCCGTTCTCCAGGAAGGGAAAAACCGGGTAAAAATAATCGGGGATCCCACCGACGGCGCCCTCTTGCTGGCAGCGAAAAAAGCAGGACTGACCAGGGAGGGGCTGGCGTCTAGATTTGAGCCTATTCGGGAATACCCCTTTGATTCCCGGCGCAAAATGATGTCGGTTATCGTCAGAGATACCTGGACGGGGACGATGTACGCTTTTATCAAGGGGGCGCCGGAGGTAGTCCTGGCCCGGTGCACTCGCTACCAGGGCCGGTGGGGGGAAGAACCGGCGCCGATAGGACCCAGGCAGTTGGCAGGGGTGAACAAAACCGGCGAGGGGTGGGCGGCCCAGGCCTACCGCCTGCTGGCGGTCGCCTGGAAGGAGTGCCGCCAGATTGACTTGGGCCAGCGAGAAACCGAATCGGACCTGATCTTTTCCGGCCTGGTCGCTCTCAACGACCCTCCCCGGCCCCAGGTGCCCGACGCTATCCGCCGCTGCTTAAGAGCGGGGATTCGCCCGATAATGATCACCGGTGATCATCGGGAAACCGCAGTGGCTGTCGCCCGGCGGATCGGTTTGCCCTTTGGCCCGGAGGGGGTGGTGACCGGCCGGGAACTGGAGGCTATGGGCGAGGGTGAACTGGCCGAGAGGATTTCTTCCCTGGCCATCTGCGCCCGGGTCTATCCCGAGCACAAGATGCGCATCGTCCGAGCCCTGAAAAAACAGGGGCAGGTGGTGGCCATGACCGGAGACGGCGTAAACGATGCGCCGGCGGTAAAAGAGGCGGACATCGGCATCGCCATGGGCATTGCCGGGACCGAGGTGACCAAGGAAGCGGCCAGTCTGGTCCTGGCCGACGACAACTTTGCCACAATCGTCGCCGCAGTGGAGGAAGGGAGGGTCATTTACAGCAATATCCGCAAGTTCATCCGCTTTTTGCTCACTTGCAACACCGGAGAGGTTTTCACCATGTTTTTTGCCATCCTCCTGGGCCTGCCCCTGCCCCTCCGGGCGATTCAGATCCTCTGGATCAACCTGGTGACCGACGGTCTGCCCGCCCTGGCCTTGAGCTTGGAACCGGCTGGGGCAGGCAGCATGGACCAGCCCCCCCGTTCGCAAAAAGAGGGGATAATGGCCGGAGGAATGGGAAGGGATATCCTGGGCACCGGTCTTTTTATCGGGGGGCTGACAGTGGCGGTATTCGCTTTTTACCTGGCGGGAGGCCAATCCCTGGCCTACGCCCAGACTATGGCTTTGGCCGCTCTGATCAGCATCCAGCTCATTTTTGCCCTGGCCTGTCGGAAAAATGAAGAGGGGAAAACTCCGGGTCTAAGGGCTAACCCCTGGCTGGCGGGGGCCCTGACCGTCTCCTACGGCTTGCTCTGCCTGGTCCTCTATTCTCCCCCCCTGGCCCGGGTCTTTGGCACCGTGAGACTGACCCCACGGGACTGGGCCTTGGTCTTGGCCGTCTCCTTCCTGCCCCTCCTGGTCAGCATGGGCCTGGGAAAAATGAAGAGGGGCAAAAGGGAGGGAGAAAACTTGTAAACCCCTGCCAGTTTAGATAAAATAGTTTACTGGAGGTGGGGCTATGGCGACGAGCATGACTGGTTTTGCCCGGCAGCGCTTTGAACTGGCCGGATCGGCCTTGGTCATCGAGGTAAAGACTCTGAACCACAAGACCCTGGACATACACTGCCGCCTGCCGGAGCCCTACTGGGCCCTCGATGTTCCCCTGCGCCGACGGGTAAAAGACTATGTCTGCCGGGGCCGGGTGGACCTAAAGATTACCTTGGAGCAGGAAAATGCGGGGGCAATTGAATTAAATCAGCCGGTCTATGCCGCATACTTGCAGATTCTTCAGGCTGTTTCCCCGCCGGGGACATCCTGGGACCCTGTGGCTCTCCTCAGCCTTCCCCAAATCCTCACCAGCCGGGAAGAAGAACTCCCCGAGGAGTCCTTTTGGCCTTTTTTGGAGGACACCCTGGCTCGGCTCCGGGCAGACCGAGAGCGGGAGGGGGACCTGCTCTGGGCGGACATTAAGGACAAAGTCCGGTCTCTTGCCGAACTGCTCAATCGGTTAGAGGGTCTGGCGGCCCTTCAGGAGGAAGAAGTGGGGACCAGACTGCGCCAGCGCCTGTCCCAACTGGGTGAGCTCGAGGAAAACCGGGTCCTGACCGAAGTGGCCCTTTTGGCCGATAAGTCCAACATCAACGAGGAGATGGTGCGCTTTCGGGCCCATCTGGGGGAATTGGAGAAGTGGGGGGGGCGCCGGGAAGCGGTGGGACGCCGCTTGGAGTTCTTGGGCCAGGAAATGTTGCGGGAGGTAAACACCATTGCCGCCAAGAGCGCTCTCTACGAAATCTCCAAAACTGCCGTCGAAATAAAATCCCAGCTTGAAAAGATCAGGGAACAGGTGTTAAATATCGAATAGGAGTTGGAAGCTTTGCGTTTAGTAAACATAGGGTTTGGCAACATCGTCTCGGCGGGGCGGATAATCGCCATCGTCGGCCCCGAAAGCGCCCCGATCAAGCGGAACGTCCAGGAAGCCCGGGACAAGGGGACCTTGATCGACGCCACCTACGGTCGGCGCACCCGGGCGGTGGTCATAATGGATTCGGGCCACATCATTCTCTCCTCGGTCCAACCGGAAACCGTGGCCGGCCGGTTAGTCGGCAAGCCTGCAGACTTTAGCGAATAGGGGGATAAAAAATGCTCAAGCCTTCAATAGACAGCCTGCTGGAAAAGGTGGACAGCAAGTACACCCTGGTCCTGGCGGCCGCTCGCCGGGCCCGGAACATTCAAAATAGCGGGGGCCCGAAAACCGGCGAAAAAAAACCGGTCACCACCGCTCTGGAAGAGATCCTCAATGACCAATTGGAGTACGCTCCCGTTAAGAGCACCGAAAAAAAATAGACGTCGGGGACGTTTATTTTTTTTACCCGGACTACCTTTTTTGCCTCCGGAACCAAGGTTTTCACCCCCTGTTTGCGTGTGTTATAATGTTGGGCAGGGAGGGAGAAAAATGCAGGTGGCCCGGGTCGTCATTTTTGGCAAGTACGCGGATATCGAAAAACCCTTGGACTACCTGATCCCTGCCGGCTTAGAAGTGACCCCCGGGAGTATCGTCCGGGTGCCCTTAGGACCCAGGGTTGTCGAAGGGCTGGTCACCTCCCGCCCCGAGCTGGCCCAGGTCCCGGATTTAAAAAAAGTACTGGCCCTCAATGAGAGAAAGCTGCCCCAGGAGTTCCTCGAGCTGGCGCCCTGGCTGGCGGTTCAGGCCGGCTGTTCAACGGCTCAGGCCCTTTCCGCCATGCTTCCTCCGGCCGGTACCGGCCAGGCGCCCCTGCGCTGGCAGTTGGATGACCAAGCCGCCGCTAATCTTTCCTTGACCGAAAAACAGGGGCTGGTGGCGGACTTTATGCGAAACCAGACCTCTCTGGCCAAGGCAGAAATTGCTCGGGCCTTGGCTATTTCTACCGTCCCCATCGACAATTTGATTGCCAAGGGCGGGTTGAAACCGGTGGAGGACACCCTTTCCCCTACCCACTGGGATCTGCCCCCGGTGCGTCAATTGACTGCCGATCAAGCCGCAGTGTTGGAGCAAGTCGGGCGGCAAAAAAGCGGCGTCTTCGTCTTGCACGGAGTGGCCGGCAGCGGCAAAACCGAAGTCTACATCCGTTTGGCCCGCCAAGTTCTGGCCGCCGGCCGGCAGGTTCTAGTGCTGGCCCCGGAAATCGCCCTCACCGCCCAGTTGGTCGCTCGCTATCGCGCCGCCTTTGGCCCGGTGTCTTTATGGCACAGCAGCTTGGCCGGCAGTCAGCGGGCCGCCCAGTGGGATAAAATTTACCGGGGCGAGGCCAGGGTGGTGGTGGGAACCAGGTCCGCCGTCTTTGCCCCCTTCGCCGACTTGGGCCTGGTAGTCATCGACGAGGAGCATGAGTTGGCCTACAAGCAAGAAGAAGCTCCCCGCTACCATGCCCGGGATGTGGCGGTATTCCGGGCCCGGCACCACGGGGCCATCCTCCTCTTGGGCAGTGCCACCCCCTCTTTGGAAACGTATTCTCGGGCCCATACCGGTCACTGGACTCCCCTTTGCATGCCCCGGCGGGTTTTTGCCGCCAGCAGCTTAGAAGCGGAGATCGTCGATATGCGCCAGGAGCTCAGCCAAGGAAACCGGGGCATGCTCAGCCGGGCTCTGACCCAGGCCCTCACTGATACCCTGGCTCGAAAGGAGCAGGCCCTGCTTTTTTTAAATCGCCGGGGGGTTGCCCCCTCTGTTCTTTGCCGCAACTGCGGCTTTCGCTACACCTGCCCCAATTGTTCTACTTCTATGACCCTGCACGACCGGGGCTTGCTCCGCTGCCACCACTGCGGGGCCAGCGGCCGGGTGGCCCTGGCCTGTCCCCGCTGCGGCAGCAAGTACTTGCGTGAGCTGGGGGTGGGCACCCAAAAGCTGGAGACCCTCTTGGCCTCCCTTTTTCCCGGCGCCTCCCTCAGCCGTCTGGACGGAGATACGGCAGGCACCGCCTCCGGCCGGGAAAAGCGCCTCTATGATTTTTACCGGCAGGAATCGGGTATACTCTTGGGAACCCAAATGATCGCCAAGGGGCTGGATTTTCCCAAAGTCTCCTTGGTGGGGGTCGTCTTGGCCGATTTGAGCTTGGCCATGCCGGACTTTCGGGCCGCCGAACGAACTTTTCAACTGGTGACCCAGGCCGGGGGCAGGACGGGCAGGGCTGAACTGCCCGGCCGAGTGATCATCCAGACTTACCAGCCCGACCATTACAGCCTGCAGCACGCCCTGGCGGGGGACTATCCCGGCTTTTACCGCCAGGAGATGGCGGTGCGAAAAAAGGCCGGACTGCCGCCTTATTCCGCTCTAACCCGGATCGTCCTCAGCGCCCGGGAGCAAGGGCCCCTGCTCAAGCAAGCCCGGATCCTGGAGAGTCTCTTGGAGCAGGAAGGATTTGCGCTCTTATTTTCCGGGCCTCCCCCCCTGGAGAGGCTAAAAGGGCGGTGGCGCTGGCACTTTATTCTGAGACTTCCCCCCCGGGAACCTTGGCAAAGGGTGGCTAAACTGCGCCGGGAGGTAAAACCCGATCGCGCTGTCCGCCTCGTTATAGATAACAATCCCTATAGTTTTATGTAGGAGGTGGCTTTTATGGCACTAAGAGAGATAAGAAAGCTCGGTGATCCGATCCTGCGGCAAAAGGCGGTTTCGCTGAGAGACTTTAAAAAGGCGGGTCCGATTCTGGAAGATATGGCCCAAACTATGGAACACTATCGAGGGGTGGGCTTGGCCGCGCCCCAAATCGGCCTGGGTTTAGCCCTTGTCACCATCCGGCCCGCCGAGGAGCTGCCGGTGCTTGAGCTTGTCAATCCAAGAATCCTGAAAAAAAAGGGCGAAGAACTGGAGGTAGAGGGCTGCCTGAGCTGCCCCGGCACTTTTGGCCAAGTCCCCCGCGCCACCGAGGTAGAGCTCCAGTACCAGGACCGGCGGGGCCGGCGCAAGACCCTTAATGCCACGGGGTTTCTTGCCCGGGTCATCCAGCACGAGCTGGACCACCTTGAGGGCATATTGTTCTTGGACAAAGCCAGCAGCCTGGTGGACGAGGAGGAAGGCCAGTGGCAGTCATAGCCTTCCTTGGCACCTCTCAGTTTGCCTGCCGGGCCCTGGACGGCCTGGAAAGGGCCCGGCGCTTGCCCGCCCTGGTCATCACCCGCCGGGACAGCTCCGGGGGCCGAAAGGGCCGACCCCAAGTCCCTCCGGTGAAAAAGTGGGCTGTAAAAAGGGGACTGCCACTATGGCAGCCGGCAAACATAAACAGCGAAGAGAGTCTGGCCCGGCTCAGGTCCCTTGGGCCCCACCTCTTGGTGGTGGTGGCTTATGGCCGCCTACTGGGACCCTCGGTCCTGTCCCTGCCCTCCCTTGGCGCCATCAATGTCCATGCCTCGCTGCTTCCCGATCTGCGGGGGGCCGCCCCGGTGGAGCGGGCAATAATGCTGGGCTTTAGCGAAACCGGGGTCACTACCATGTACATGGATGCCGGTCTTGATACCGGCGATATCATTCTCCAAGAAAAGACCGCTATCGGCCCGGAAGAAACCGGGGGAGAGCTAATGGAGCGCTTGGCCGGCCTGGGTCAGGAGCTTTTGCTGGAGACTATCGAGCTCATTTTACAGGGCAAAGCACCCCGTCGGCCCCAGCCCACCCAGTGCCCCAATTACGCCCCGCCGCTCAGCCCGGCGGATGAACGCCTGGACTGGACCCAGCCGGCGGAAATCCTGGCCAACCAAGTCAGGGCTCTGGCACCCGAACCCGGCTGCTACTGCATTTTTCGCGGGAAGAGACTAAAGGTGTACCGGGGAGGGGCTTTTCCCGGCCAGGCCGCCCCCGGCGAACTGGTCCTGGAAGGGAAAAGGGTGCTGGTAGGCACCGGCCGGGGCCTGTTGGCCCTAGTTTCCCTAAAAGCCGAGGGGAAAAAACTGACGACGGCCGAGGATTTTGCTAACGGTTACCGCCTGCGGCCGGGCGAGTTCTTTTTATAGTCTTTTTAGAAAAACTGAGGTGAATCCATGTTTGCCCTACAGGCTAACCGCTTTCAAAAAATAGCTGAAGAGCTGGAGCTGCCGGCTTACCGGCTTTCCCAGATCCGGGAATGGATCTACCGGCGCTATGCTAGCGATTTTTACGAGATGAGCAACCTTTCCCTGGCCCTGAGAGAGACCCTGTCCGCCAAGTACCGGGTCACCGAATCCCAGGTAGTGGCGGTAAAGCCCGGCCACAGCTCGGTAAAGCTGCTGATCCAGTACCCCGACGGGGCAAAAATCGAGGGGGTCGTCCTCCGCTATCGCGACTGGTCCAGCGCCTGCCTCTCCACCCAGGTGGGCTGTGCCATGGGCTGCGCTTTTTGCGCCACCGGTCCCTTGGGCTTAAAGCGCGACTTAAGCGCCGAAGAGATCGGAGAACAGCTCTGGCACTGCGGCCAGTACGTAAGTAAAAATGAGCTGCCTCCTTTGCGCAATGTTGTCTTGATGGGCATCGGCGAACCCCTGGCCAATTACCGCAATACGGTGGACTTCATCGGCCTGGCCAATGATCCCCAGCTTTTTGGCATCGGCCAGCGGCGGATTACCGTGTCCACCGCGGGGTTGGTCTCCCAGATCCTGGAGCTGGCCAAGTTAAAGTTGTCCGTTACTTTGGCAGTTTCCCTCCACGCCCCCAATGAGGCTCTGCGCAACCGCTTAATGCCCATCAGCCGCAAGCAGCCCTTGCAGGATATAGTGGCTGCGTGTAGAAAATATACTGAAACAACCGGACGGCGGGTAACTTATGAGTACCTGCTCTTGGGCGGCGTCAATGACCAGGAAAGCCACGCCGCCGAACTGGTGCGCCTGCTCAGGGGAGAGAACTGCCTGGTAAATCTGCTCCCCTACAATCAGGTGGCCGGCGCTTCTTTTCGCCCCAGTTCCAGGGCCCCGGCTTTTTTGCGGCAGCTTGAACAGGGGGGCCTTCAAGTGACAATCCGCCGCAGCCTAGGCCAGGATATCGCCGGGGCGTGCGGCCAACTGCGGGCAAAGCTCGAACAGTAGGGAGGGGGAGGGCCATGAGAGTTGTAGGAACCAGCAACCCGGGTCTGGTCAGGGGAAATAACGAGGACGCCTACGCCATCAGACGGGACCTGGGGCTGCTCTTAGTCGCCGACGGCATGGGCGGCCATGCCGCCGGGGAAGAGGCGAGCAGGCTGGCGGTGAGAACAATTGTCCGCAGCCTAGAAAATTGGCGGGGACAGCCCGAAGAAGGGGTAAAAGAAGCCCTGGAGGCGGCAAACCGCGGGATTCTGGCCAAGGCCGCCGCCGCCCCCGCCCTGGCGGGGATGGGCACCACTTGCACCCTGGTCTTGGTGTTTCCCGAATACCTGGTCACCGGGCAAATCGGTGATTCCATGGCTTTTCTCATCGACTCGGACTTTAGGCCCCTCACTGGGGATCACTCCGTCAGTGGCCAGCTCTTAGCCGCGGGCAAGATCACCCGGGAGGAGGCGGCCCAGCATCCCCAGCGCCATGTTTTGACCCGGGCCCTGGGCATCGACACCTGTCCTGAAATCGAGGTGGGGCGCCACCGCTGGCAGCCCGGCCAGAAATTGCTCCTTTGCACCGACGGCCTGACCGAAGTGGTTCTTCCCCAGGAGATGCATAAGGCCGCCACCGGCAGCGGCGGCTTGAGAACCAGGGTCAGTGCCTTGCTGGGCCTGGCCCTGGAGCGAGGCGCTCCCGATAACGTGACAATTATCCTCGCACAACTGTGACAGGGGAGGGGTGACGAAAATGATCGGAACAAAATTGGTGGAGAGGTACCAGATTCTTGAACGGATAGGCGGAGGCGGCATGGCTGTTGTCTACAAAGCTCGCTGCACGTTGCTCAACCGCATTGTCGCCGTCAAAGTCCTGAGACGGCAATTCTCGGTGGACGAAGACTTCGTCCGGCGCTTTCGCCGGGAAGCCCAGGCGGCGGCCAGCCTATCCCACCCCAACATTGTAAACATATACGACGTGGGCCAGGACAAGGAGGTCTACTTCATTGTCATGGAATACGTTGAGGGAGAGACTCTCAAGGACCTGATCGAAAGGGAGGGGCCCCTGGACCCGGCCCGGGGGGTCAGCATCGCCCGCCAGATTGCCAGCGCTCTTTACCACGCCCACGCCAACAAGATAATCCATCGGGACATCAAGTCCCACAATGTATTAATCGCCAAGGACGGCCGGGTAAAAGTGGCGGATTTCGGCATCGCCAGGGCCGTCACTTCCACGACTCAGACCTTTTCTCCTAACTCTCTTATGGGTTCGGTCCATTACTTTTCTCCCGAACAAGCCCGGGGCAAAGTGGCGACGGAGCAATCCGATCTGTATTCCCTGGGCATTGTCCTCTACGAAATGCTGACAAAAACTCTGCCCTTTGAAGGGGACAGCCCGGTGAGTATAGCGCTAAAGCACCTGCAGCAGACCATACCCCCGGCGGTCCAGCTCAATCCCGCAATCAGCCCCGGTTTGCAGGCCATCCTCGACAAGCTGCTGGAAAAGGACAAATCCCGGCGCTACCAAAACGCCCTGGACCTGCTGGGCGCCCTTCGGTACTGGAACTCGCCCGCTCCCGACGGGCATAATCCCGAAAAGAGCGAGGCTGACGACCCTGAGAGCGAATTGCCCGCCTTCCCCCCAAAAAAGGGCTGGCGGTCCAGTGTGGGGAAAAGGCGTCTCATCACCGGCCTGGCCGTCATTCTGGGGGCGGCCGCCCTTGTCGCCCTGGCCATCCTCGGCATCTCCTCCTTGGCCAAGAGGTGGGAGATTAAGGAGATCCAAGTGCCCAGCGTGGTGGAAGAGACCAAGGAGGACGCCATTGCCCTTTTAGAAGCGGCCGGCTTTAGAAATCACATTCTATCCGAGACCTTTCACGACACTATCCCCGACGGTTATGTGGCGCGGCAAAAACCAGCCGGCGGCCAGGTGGTCAAGCAGAGTCGGCCTATTGAGCTCATCATCAGCAAGGGACCGGTCTTGATCGAAGTGCCGCCGGTGGAAGGGTTGGACGTGCGGGTAGCCGAGTCAAACTTGCTGGCCAAGGGTCTGAAATCCGCCCGGGTTAGCGAGTACAGTGAAGTGCACGAGGCGGGATTAGTCATACGCCAAGATCCGCTAGCCGGGGTTGGCTTGCCCAAGAACTCTGTGGTCAGCCTGGTGGTCAGTTCCGGGCCCCGGCCCTTCAAGATGCCCGGGGTAGTCGGCAAGACTTTGGCCGAGGCCTTGGAAATAATGGAAGGGCTGATGGTAGAGGTGCGCCAGGTCTGGAACCCGCGGCAGGGCAGTTCTCCCGGCGGCATCGTCACCAATCAGACCCCCGCCGGCAATGAAGAAGTCAAGCCCGGGGATATCGTCTACTTGTACTTGCGCCCCTTCAATAAAATCGTCAAGCAGGTCGAAGTGTTTCTCAACCCCTGGGAAGAGAGCAGGGTAAAGATCGTCGTCAAGGACGCCGCCGGGGAAGAAATTGTCTTTCAAGAAACGATCTCCGGCCGGTACTCATACAGCCAAACCGTTACCGGCTGGGAGTCGGGCACAATCAGCGTCTACGTCAACGACGGCCTGGTAGATAAAATACCTTTTTAAAGCGCAGGTGATAGGATGGAGCAAGCACAAGGGATAGTGGTGAGCATCATTGCGGGCTACTACTTTGTCGAAGCAAAAAAAAACCTCTGGCGCTGCCGGGGCCGGGGCAAGCTCAGGTTGGACGACCTCGCCCCCATGGCGGGGGATCGAGTAGAGTTTAGCCCCGGGCCGGAGGGGACCGGCACGGTCTTGGCCGTGCTGCCCCGGACTAACTGGCTTTTGCGGCCGGCGGTGGCCAATGTGGGCGCTGTCGTCGTGGTTTTAGCCCCCCAAAATCCCCCGCCCAACCTGTTGCTGGCGGACAAGCTGCTGGCCCAGACTTTGTCCCAGGAGATGGAGGCAGTTGTCTGCGTCAATAAAGCCGACTTAGACCCCCAGGGGGCCCAAGCCCTGGCGGCCAGGTACAGACGGGCCGGTTTTCCCAGCCTGGCCTGTTCCGCCTTGAGCGGTCAGGGACTAGATGAGCTTGTCTCAATGCTGGGAGAGGGAATCGCCGTCCTGGCCGGCCAGTCCGGGGCCGGCAAAAGTCAAATCATTGCCCAAGTGGCAGGGGGACGGCTGGAATTGCCCGTCGAAGTGGGCAAGCTGAGCGAAAAAATCGGGCGGGGCAAGCACACCACCCGCCAGGTGTCCCTCCTACCCCTAAAAAGCGGGGGTAAGATCGCCGACACCCCCGGTTTCAGCGTTTTGGACCTGGATATCGACAGCACCGCCCTCTATCGCTTTTATCCCGAGTTCACCGGCGGCGCATGCAAATTTTCTCCCTGCTACCACGTCCACGAACCGGAATGCGCCGTTATAGCTGGCTGGCAGCAGGGAGATATCGACTCCAGCCGCTACGAAAATTACCTGAAGATCTATGCCGAACTTCAAGAAAAGGAGGCAAACCGCTATTAGCCCCCTTATTTCAGCTTCTATTCTCGCTGCCGATCCCCTCAACCTGGGGCGGGACGCTCTCTCAATCATCGAGGCGGGCGCCGACTGGCTCCACCTGGACATCATGGACGGACACTACGTGCCCAACATCACTTACGGGCCCGCCTTGGTCGGCGCTCTCCGGGGCCTGAGTACCCGGGTTCTGGACGTCCACCTCATGATCAGTGAACCCGACCGTTACATCCAGGACTTTGCCCGGGCCGGGGCCGACTACCTGACTGTCCATCCCGAAACCTGTCCCCACTTGCACCGGACCCTGGCGGCGATCAAAGAAGCCGGATGCAAGGCCGGAGTATCTCTTAACCCGGCCACCCTGCCCTCCGCCCTGGACTATGTCTGGGACCTGGTGGACCTGGTTCTCCTCATGTCTGTCAATCCGGGTTTTGGCGGTCAGGACTTTATTCCGGCCACCCTGGCCAAAGTGGGGGCCGTGGCGGCAAAGCGGAAAGAGCACCAGCTCCAGACCTTGCTGGCGGTGGACGGCGGCGTTGGCCCGGAAAACAGCGGCGCCCTGGCTGCGGCCGGCGTCGATGTCCTGGTGGCCGGCTCCGCTCTCTTTAGCGCCGCCGACCCCGCCGCTGTCATCAGGCAAATGAAGGGGAAGACCTAGCAGGGGGTCTTTTTTTCTTTTGCACATCTCTTGGGCTTATGCATAGGATGAAGCAAGGGGTGAAGCCGTTGAGAAGGCCGGGAAGGGCGCTGGGAGGCGGCAATTTACTTGGCAAGCTGGCGGGGGTAGTCCTGGCGGTCTCGGGCTTGGGGATAATCGCCGCGAAAATGCCCTCCCTGTTCTGGTGGTTTCTTTTGGGGGGCGGACTCATTTTTTTGGGCGCCAGACTATTCTTGAGCTAGGGGAGGGGTAGCGATGAAAATCTATGCCGTCAAACTTCACCCGGTGCTGTCAGCGATAGCCCGCATTTTTTTCCGCCGGGCCGTCCTGAAATGAAAAAAAGACGGTTCTCCTGCCGATGAAGCAGGAGAACCGTCCCCATTAAATGACTCTTTTGACTTTTCCGGATTTAAGACAGCGGGTGCAGACATTCACCCGTTTTGTTTTACCGTCGATTAGGGCCCTTACCCTTTGGAGATTAGGGGCCCATGTTCTTTTAGTGCGTATGTGGGAGTGGCTGACCTGAAAACTGGACTTGACGCCCTTGGCGCAGATAGCGCATTGCCTGGCCATGACTAACACCTCCTTAATGACAAAAACCATTTTAACACAAAGGGCCGGGGGTTTACAAGGCTTGGTCCTATGACTTTTAATTTAAAATGGTTTATAGTAAAATTAAGCAGGTGTAAAGGAGGGTTACCGGGATGTTAATAGAGACAGATTTAGGCAGTATCGAAATAACTAACGATGTCATCGCCACCATCGCCGGAGTAGCCGCGGTGGAAAGCTATGGCCTGGTGGGCATGGCCTCCCGCAAGCAGCTTAAAGATGGCATAGTAGAATTGCTCGGCCGGGACAATCTCAGCCGCGGGGTTGAGGTCAGGGAAGAAGAGGGCGAGCTGTTTATTGATCTGTACATCATTGTCGGGTACGGTACCCGAATCGATGAAGTTGCCAATAATGTCATTTCCACGGTGAAGTACTCGGTGGAGAAGTACACCGGCCTACCCGTCGGCACGGTGAACATCAATGTTCAGGGAGTGCGAGTTATCAACGGCAAGTAGAGGAGGAACCTACCTATGAAATACAACGCGCTAAATGCCGAAGAACTGCGTAGCATGTTGATGGCCGGCGCTCTGGTCCTGGGGCGGCACAAAGAAGAGGTCAACAGTCTCAATGTCTTTCCCGTCCCCGACGGGGACACCGGGACAAATATGAATCTTACCGTTGAAGCCGCCAACCGGGAAATGGCCAAGGAAAAAACGGCCGGGATTAAGCAGGTGGCCGACGCCCTTTCCATGGGTTCGCTGATGGGGGCCCGGGGCAACTCGGGGGTAATCCTCTCCCAGATCTTTAGGGGGTTGGCCCGGGGGCTGGCCGAAGCGGAGAGCATCACGCCGGGGGTCTTTGCCGAAGCCCTGCAGATGGGAGTGGACACTGCCTACAAGGCGGTGATCAAGCCGGTGGAAGGGACAATCCTCACCGTGGTCAAGGGGGCGGCGCGTGAGGCGGCCAAGCATTCCCGGGCCGAGAGCTTAAACGAGCTGATGGAAAAGGTCTTGGAAGCGGCCCAGCGCACCCTGGCCCGGACCCCCGAGCAACTGCCTGTGCTCAAACAGGCCGGGGTGGTCGACGCCGGCGGCAAGGGCCTGTGCTACATTTTTCAGGGCTGGCTGGATTTCTTGCAAGGGCGGCAGACCGTCGAAGACTATGTCCCCGCCGTCGAGGGGCCGGCTTATCATGAAGGCGTTGACGAAGGGGAACTGGAGTACAAGTACTGCACCGAATTTCTCCTCCTGGGGGACGACCTGGATGAAGAGGTCTTTCGCCGGGAACTGGGCAAGCAGGGGGACTCCCTGGTTGTGGTGGGGAGCAGCGGACTCATAAAAATACATGTTCATACAAACAATCCCGGGTTGGTTTTAGACTTTGCCCTATCCCAGGGCAGCGAGCTCCAGGACATTAAAATAGACAACATGAAGTACCAGCACCGAGAAATCCTGGCCCTGGCGCCGGAACCGCCGCCAGCCGAGGCCAAGCTGAACGGCGTCGTCACCGTCGCCGCCGGCCAGGGCATGGTGGAGATTTTTAAGAGCATCGGCGCCGATTACATCGTGCCCGGGGGCCAGACCATGAACCCCAGCACCGAGGATTTTTTGCAGGCAATTAAGGAGACCAACGCCCAGAGGATAATCATCCTGCCCAACAACGGCAACATCCTCATGGCGGCCAAGCAGGCGGCCGAAGTGGCGGAAAAGCCGGTGGTGGTGATTCCGACGGGGACTATACCCCAGGGCCTTACCGCCCTGCTCAGCTATTCCCCCGAAGAAGAAAGTTTGGAAAATTTAGAGGCGGCCATGGGGGAGGGCCTGTCCCAGGTAAAAACGGGCCAAGTGACCTATGCTGTCCGGGACTCAGTTTTTGACGGCCAGCCCATTGCCGAAGGCAGCATTCTCGGCCTCGCCGAGGGTAAAATAGTGGAGGTGGGCGTCGAAATTGAAGAGACGGCCCTGGGCCTCATTGAAAAGATGCTGGACCAAGAGGCGGAACTCATCACGCTTTTTTCCGGCGAAGACTTTGAGTACAAAAAAGCAGAAGCCCTGGCCGACCTTCTCCGGGCCAAATTTCCCCATTTGGAGATCGAGCTCCATCCGGGGGGGCAGCCGGTGTACTACCTGATCATCGCCATCGAGTGATTTTTCTCCTCTTTAGGAGGTTTTAGTCCGTGAATAAAGCCGTACAGTACCTCAAGGGAGTGGGGCCGGTCAGGGCCCGCCAATTGGCCCGGCTGGGCCTCGTCACCTGCCGGGATCTGGTCCGGCACTTTCCCCGGGAGTACAGCCGCCGTCGGCCCGCCGCCATCAGCCGCCTGCCCGGGCTGGCCGGGGAGACAGTGATCATCTCGGGCAGGCTGACCGATACTCCTAAAGAATACCGGCGGCGGGTGCACATTCTCAGCGCCACTGTCGCAGATTCCAGCGGCTGGGTACGCTGCACCTGGTTTAACCAGGCCTACCTCCGGGACAAGCTGGGGCGGGGCCGGGGTATAAGCGTAGCCGGTAAGTACTCCCCGGAGTACGGCGGCAACATTGTCGTTGAGGAATACAGCCTGACCGGGCCCCTGGCGGAAATTCAGCCGGTGTACAGCTTGACCGAAGGCATTACCCAGCAAGGGCTGGCCAAGATTATCGGGCAGGCCCTGGCAGAATATGAAGAGCCCGAACTGTTTCCCCCGGAGTTTAGAGAAAAATACGGCCTCTTGCCCGCCCACCGGGCTCTGGCGGCCCTGCACTTTCCCAGCAGCAGCGATGAGCTGGAAAAAGCTCTCTACACCGGCAAATTCACCGAGCTTTTTTTATACCAGTTGAGTTTTATGTTCTGGCGGCGCCAAAGAATCGAGCCCCAGGGATTTGTCCTAAAGCCTGTTCCAGGATTGTTGGCAAAGCTGGAAGAGCTCTTTGCCTTTGGATTCAGCCAGGACCAAGTAAAAGCCGTCGACGAAATCCAAGGGGATTTGGCAAGGGGCAGGCCCATGAGCCGCTTGCTCCAGGGGGACGTGGGCAGCGGCAAGACCGCCGTCGCCGCCCACGCCCTCCTTACTTGCGCCTTAAACGGCGGCAAGGGGGTTTTCATGGCCCCGACGGAAATTGTCGCCCAGCAGCATTACGGCACTTTACAGACTCCGGCCCGGGCCTTGGGGGTCAACCTCTTGCTCCTCACCGGGAGCAGCAAAAAAACCGAGCGGGCCCAAGTCCAGGCCGCCCTGCTCAACCCCGGCGGCCTCGTCTTAGTGGGCACCCACGCCGTTTTTCAGGAGGGCTTGATCATGGAGGAGCTGGCCCTGGTGGTGACCGACGAACAACACCGGTTTGGCGTGGGCCAGCGCCTGGCCCTCAGCGAAAAGGGCGGCAATCCCCATGTCTTGGCCATGTCGGCCACGCCAATACCCCGCACCCTGGCCATGACCCTGTATGGCGACTTGGATATATCCACCATCAGGCAAAAGCCCCTGGGGCGGAAAGAAGTAGTGACAAAAATCGTCCCCGCCTCCCAGCGGCAAAAGGTCTTTGACTTTATCCGCCGGGAAATCGGCAAGGGAAATTCCGGCTACATCATCTGTCCCCTCATTGACGACTCCGAAGAGGTCCAAGCCCTGTCTCTGGCGGCCTATGAAAAAATCCTGGCCCGAGGGCTGCCGGGCTACAAGTACGGTGTCCTCCACGGGCGCCTGACGGGAGCGGAAAAGGACGGCATTCTGGCGGCTATGCAAGGGGGAGAACTGCACTTTCTCCTGGCGACCACCGTCGTCGAGGGGGGGGTC
>DGZR01000001.1:77795-78223 GCA_002397155.1 Firmicutes bacterium UBA4975
GGCGACCACCGTCGTCGAGGTGGGGGTGGACAGCGGCAACGCCACTTTCATCGTCATCGAAAACAGCGAGCGCTACGGCCTGGCCCAGCTCCACCAGCTTCGGGGCCGAGTAGGCCGCCGCCGGGAACAGGGCTACTGTTTTTTGATGACGGAAGGGCCGGGAAGCGAAAGGGTGCAAATCCTGGAAAAAACTACCGACGGTTTTGCCCTGGCGGTCGCGGACCTCAAACTCAGGGGCAGCGGCCAGTTCCTCGGACAGCGCCAGCACGGCCTGGGGGATTTTACCTTGGTCGACTTAGTCCGGGATAGCCGAATTGCCAGTATTTCCCGCCGGGCCGCCGCTGAAACTCTGCCTTATTTAACCAAGGACCCGGCCTGGCGGCAAGCAGCGGCCCAGGTAGAGGTAAAAATTGCAAACTTAAAAAGCT
>DGZR01000001.1:78478-78775 GCA_002397155.1 Firmicutes bacterium UBA4975
GCAATAATAGAAATAGATTCAATAAAGGAGGTGAGGAGAATGGCACGTCGCAGCAGCCGCCGCAGACCCCTAATTGCCGGGGCCGAAGGAGTACTGGACCGTTTCAAGCTAGAAGTCGCTAACGAGCTGGGTATCGCCAACCAACTGCAGAGCAAGGGCTGGGAAGATATGACCACCCGAGAAGTGGGCACCGTGGGTGGTTTGATGGTTAAAAAAATGCTCAAGGAAGCTGAAAACAGGATAATGGGCAGCGGTAAGCAGATCCAGTAATAAAAAAAACGGAAAGGAGGGTGAAAG
>DGZR01000001.1:78956-79294 GCA_002397155.1 Firmicutes bacterium UBA4975
AAAAACGGAAAGGAGGGTGAAAGTAAATGCAATATACCCCGGAAAGAAACCAGGGTTTTGAGAAAAAGCAAATTCTTGTTCATGAAGCCGAAAGGGTCATGGAAGATTTCAAGAATGAAGTGGCAGCCGACCTGGGGTACACCCAAAGGATTGAGAGCGTGGGTTACCACAACATGTATCCGAGAGAGTGCGGCCAGATCGGCGGCAACATGGTGCGGAGAATGATTGAACTGGTGGAAAGAGACCTGGCCCACGGAGGCCAGATCCCCCACTAGAGTTTAGAACGGGGCCTTTGGGGCCCCGTTTATTTTTTTAACTGGCGACCCGGGGGAGGATCG
>DGZR01000075.1 GCA_002397155.1 Firmicutes bacterium UBA4975
GCCCGTCGTTGGATGGGGGGGGGGCGGAAACCACCCCCCGACGATTTATGTTTCCCTAAAAATGCCGGGAGAGGACGGTTTGGCGGGGCAGGCCCCTCCAGACCGGGGCCCGTTCCAGGGCCTCGATTACCACATAGGTGACCAGGGGGTAGCCGATGAAGTAGGCCACCTGCTGGGGTATGCGGGTGGTAAAGCGGGCCAGCCACAGGGTCCAGGTAACCTGTCCGTCATAGAGCAGGTTGAGGGCGGCCGGCATCAAGAGTCCGCCGGTGATGAATTGGGTGAGGATGACCACCAGGAAGCAGGTCACCAGGCGAGCGGGCAAGCCCGCCAGCCAGCGTCGCCCCTTTCCTTGGTTACCCGAGGGGGGGTATAAATTTCCCCACAGCCAGTCCACGGGCCGGCGGAACAGGGGCAAAAAGAGGGTGGGGAGAATGCCGTAGAGCATCTGAATGACGGTAACCGGCGGGAAAAAACCGCCGCTGGCCGGGGGAGCGAGAAGAAAACCGACGACGTCTTTTATCAGTCCGGTAATCCCCCCGTACACCGGTCCCAGCAACATCCCGGAAACGATGGTGGGGATTGGGCCGATGCCGATTCGCATCAATGGCATGGAAATAGAAAAGCGCTGAAAGACAATGCCCAGGGCGGCAAAGAGTCCGGTGAGGATCATGGCGCGCAGGTTTTCTCCTGCAGGACGGTTGGAATTATGCACAAAAAAACCTCCCTATATTTTGGGCAGGTTTAACGTCCAGCCCAAGGAGGCTGACTCCTATTGGGCGGCAGCGGACGCGATACTGCACCGCAGGTTAATGCCTTTCGTCCGGGGGCTACATCCCATCCCCTGGCACTTGACGCGCAGTATCTACTCTACCATTACCGCCAGTATACCACAAAAACTTCCTTTAATCTACCTTGTGGGGAGAAGGGAGGATGATGTAATCCGCCCGCCCCAGGACACAGGACATTTCAATTGGCCCGAAGCTGCGGCTGTCCATGCTGGCGCCCTGGTGCCGGTTGTCCCCCAGGACAAAGAGCCAGCCTTCTTCCAGGGTGATCGGTCCGTAGTCCTCGGTTATTTCGCAGTCAATGTATTCCTCGGCCAGGGGCTGGTCGTTCACGTAGACCTGGCCGTCCTGGATGTAAACCGTGTCTCCGGGCAGCGCGATAACCCGCTTCACCAGGGCAAACTTGCTGGAAAATATGTTTTTGCGCCGACCGGTGATTTCCTCTTTGTTAAAGATGATGACATCGCCCTGCTTGGGTTCCCAAAACCTGTAGGTAAAGTTGTTGACCACCAGGACCTGGCCGTTTTTTAGGGTGGGCTCCATGGACTGGCCGTCTACCACGTAAAAAGCAAAAGCGTAATTCCTGATCACCAAGGCCAAGATTACCGCCAATACAAGGGTCTTTATCCAACTCCAGATTTCTTTGCCCATGCTAACTGCCTCCGATCACTTAACCCGCTTGGGGATGGGGTAGATGATGAGAAAAGCCTTGCCCATAATCGAGTCCATGGGGATGGGGCCAAACTCCCGGCTATCCCAACTGCCCCGGGGGTTGCGGTTATCTCCCATGACAAAGACCTGGCCCTCCTCAATCAGCAAAAGCTCCATATCGGTGTCAATAAGTACGTCGGTGTAGTCTTCCCGCAATTCTTCGCCGTTCAGGAGGACTTTTCCTGCACTGATCGCTATTGTATCACCGGGTAAGGCGATTATGCGCTTGATCAAGACCCTCTTTTCCGTGGGACCAATGGCCGTCTTTTTTGCCTCAAAGACCGCCACATCCCCGTGTTTGAGGGAACCGATCCGATAGGCCAGCTTATTCACCGCCACCATCTGGCCGTCCTTGAGGGTGGGCAGCATCGAACTGCCGTCCACCACAAAAAAAGCCAGCACGTATTGCCGCAGGATCAAGGCGAGAACTACCGCCACCAGCAGGGTCTTTACCCAACTCCACAGTTCTTTGCGGGCCATCAGCCCACCTCCCCAGAAGTCAAATCCTTCATCATAATGAGCCGGTCTTCGCCGGGCCCAAAGTAATCGGCAACGATTTCCCCCCGGCTAAACCCCAACTTTTCGTAAAGGGCTATCGCCCCCTCGTTGCTGGGGGCGACGGAGAGAAAGACCTCCCGGGCGCCCACTGCGGCCAAGCCCTCCAGGCCCGCTTTCATCAGAGCCCGGCCCAGCCCCTGTTTTCGGTACTGGGGCCGCACGGCCAGACTCAAGATCCAGCCCCGGCGGCTGCCTTGTTCCCGGGCCGCCGCCACATAGCCCTGGGGTTCCCTGCCCGCAATAGCAATATATGAAGAGTTCCCGAATAAAATTGGCATTTCCCGCAAAAAGTAGGGGCTGTACCCCGAAGAGAAGGCGTCGTTTTCAATTTGCATTAAAAAAGGAAAATCCCCGGGTTCCAAGGGGCGAAGGGCCATAGCTTTTCACCTCCGGCAGCGCGGGTCCTGAGGAGGAGCCAAAAATCTCCCCTGGCAGAGAAACGGACCCTCGGCTATAATAAGGTAATGGGAAGGGAGGAGATACTATCTACAAACTAGTGGCAATCGACATTGACGGCACGCTGATCAACACCAGCATGCAGCTCACCGCTCCCACCCGCCAGGCGATCGCTGGGGCCAGGCTGAACGGGGTTAGGGTGACCCTGGCCACCGGCCGCAGCTACAACTCGGCGAAAAATTACGCCGACCGGCTGGGTCTGGACGCCCCCCTCATCTGCTCCAACGGCGCCATCATCCGCCACCGGGACGGAACCATCCTCTCGGAAGAGAGTCTGGACAGCCGGGCAGCCTACCCCTTGCTGGCGGAAATGGCGGCTGAAGGCCTCTATACCCTTGTTTACCACAAAGACGGCATTTTTACCAGCGGCAAGACCAACAGCCTGGTCTCCTGGCTGGGGGCCATCGGCCCCAAAAGGCCGAAACTCGGCCGCCTGGCATACAGCCTAAAAGAATTTCGCCTGTGCCGGGTGCGGAAACTATCGCCCCTGAAAAAGGGCGAGGACAGGTACATCGGCCACAAGATCTTCACCGCCGGCCCCCGGGATAAGCTGGACGGCTTCCAGCGCCAAGCCCTGGCCCTGGGGTTTTCGGTGGACTACTATCCGGAAACTGAAGACTGTATGTACCTGGAAGTGACCAATCCCGGCATCTCCAAGGGCTGGGCCCTGGCAAGGCTGGCGGGCCACTACGGGCTGGACATGGCCCAAGTGGCGGCCATCGGGGACAACCTCAACGACCACACCATGATTCAGGCGGCAGGCCTGGGGATAGTGATGGGCAACGGCCACAGCCAGTTAAAAGACATCGCCGGAGAAGTCACCCTGACTAACGACGAAGACGGGGTGGCTGCCGCCATTCACCGCCTCATCCTCCAGTCCCCCGCCCAGGCCGGCTAGGGAATTTGCCGACCAGGTTTAGTATGCCTGGTTTTTTCTTCTTATTACCTCTTCCCGGCCAAAAAGCCGAGAAAGACAGGTGAGTACATGGTCGTCGCCCTGATAACCCTGGAGCTCAGCCTCCCAGCCCGCACCCTCAAAGAAAAGCGCATGTTGGTCAAATCCCTCCTCAGCCGCCTCCGCCAGCGCCACAATCTTTCCGTCCACGAAGCGGGACACCAGGATTTTCCCGGCCGGTCCCGGCTGGCGGCGGCCTGGGTGGGCCCCGACCCGGACAGCGCCCAGCGAGTCTTAGAAAGCGTCCTCAACCTGGCCGAACAGGCGGGGGCCCAGGTCCTCAGTCAGGAGCTGGAGCTCTTCTGATCCCCGGGGTTCCACTAGTTACCAGGCCGGAGGGGCAGGATTAACGCTATCTTTCTAGAACTAATCATCGGAACGAATATTTTTTGTACGAGGAGGTCACAACTTGCTTTTACTTCTTTTCGCCGAAGACGTCACCTGTGTCCAGGCCTTTATTTTCCCTAACATAACGATTGCCCAAGACCTGCCCCCGGCACCCAGCCCCCTTAGCCCCGGCAAGCCCCGGGGTCGCCCCCTTTTGTCCCGCT
This sequence comes from Firmicutes bacterium UBA4975, assembly GCA_002397155.1. Classification (GTDB taxonomy): domain Bacteria; phylum Bacillota; class Proteinivoracia; order UBA4975; family UBA4975; genus UBA4975. Next base: position 4,020 of record DGZR01000075.1, read on the forward strand.
GTCCGGGCCGGACGGGGCCAATCCTATGAGCGGCGACTTAAAAATCGCCGCGGAGCTTCTGGAGGAGGAAGGGCAAACCCTGGTGGTAGTGAAAAACGGGCGCTTGCTCTTCAGCAGCCGTCTGGCGGGCATTCAGCCCCTGCTGGACGCCCTGGACAACAACGTCCTGCCGGGAAGCGCCGTGGCCGACAAAATCACCGGCCGGGCCGCCGCCATGGTGCTGGCCTTGGGCCAGGTCACCGCCCTCCACAGCCTGGTTATGAGCCAGGGGGCCGCCGAGGTCCTGGCCGACAACGGCATCCTCTACTGCGCCGCCCAAGTGGTACCCCAGATCAAGAACCGGGAGGGAACGGGGCCCTGCCCCTTTGAAGCGATTACCGAGTTCACCGTCATCCCGGAAAAAGGGGTAAACGCCGTGCGCAAACTGCTAAAAGATCTGCACAGCGCCGCTCCCGGAAAAAAAGTGCACTAATACCCAGGGCCGCCTCCGGGCGGCCTATAATTCTGCCCGCAAAAGGACTTTCCCCCGCCGGCGTCGAATTTTCATGGTGCACTAATCTAAAGTCCGGGAAAGGAGCAGCTATGATGAAAGATGTCTTTGTCCTGGTCAACCCCGCCTCGGCCAACGGCAGCACAAAAAAAGTCTGGCCGGATATAGAGAGGGAGATGAAGGTGCGGGGGTTGGAATTTAGAGCCCACCTCACCACCGGCAGGGGAGACGCAACCCTGGCAGTCCGCCGGGCCCTGAAAGAGGGGCGGACCACCGTTATCTCCATCGGCGGCGACGGCACCGCCAACGAAGTCGTGAACGGCTTTTTTGAGGGAGGCGCTCCAATAAACCCCGCTGCCCGTCTGGGTCTAATTTCTCGGGGCACGGGCTGTGACCTCATCCGCACCCTGGGCATCCCCAAGGACTTTCCGGCGGCCCTGGAGACAATACTGGCCAACCGAGAGAGAAAAATCGACCTGGCCCGGGTTGAGTTCAGCCAGGACGGCGCCCCCCAGCAGCGCTACTTTGCCAATATCTTTGACGCCGGCCTGGGGGCGGTGGTGGCTGCCCGAGTAAACGATGTGTCAAAATCTGCCGGCGGTTTTCTCTCCTTCCTGCTGGGCACCTTAAAGACCATCCTGGCTTTCAAAAGCTACCAGGCCCAGGTGACAGCCGACGGGGTGGAACTCTACCGGGGCCCTTTGACCCTGGCCGGGGCGGCCAACGGCCGCTACTTTGGCGGCGGCATGCACCTGGCACCGGTGGCCCTCATCGACGACGGCGAACTGGACCTCATCCTGGTCCGGGGCATGGGCAAGCTCAGCCTCCTGGTCAACCTGGTGCGAATTTACCGGGGCACCCATCTCACCCACCCCAAGGTCAGCGCCCACCGGGTCCGGGAAGTCGTCATCACCGGCGAAAAGCCCATCGAACTGGAGATGGACGGAGAGACTCCGGGAAAGACCCCGGCCACCATCCGGGTATGCCCGGGGGCCCTTCGGGTTTTGTGCTAAACCAACCGGCCTGGGGCCGGTTTTTGTGCCCCAGCCCCCCTGGCAGACAACCCCGGCCGGGCTAAGGTTAACACGGGACAGCGTTCTCACAAAATGCCTTGCCCCCCTCGGGTATTACGGTTAAAATAAGAGATACAATATCTAGAAAGGAAGTGAACCTTTTGGCCAACATCAAAGGAACCCAGACAGAAAAGAATCTCTTGGCTACCTTTGCCGGGGAATCCCAGGCCCGCAACAAGTACTTTTTCTACCACCAGGTGGCGCAGAAAGAGGGATTCCAGCACATCGCCAAGGTCTTTTTAGAGACCGCCGAGAACGAAAGGACCCATGCCAAGCAGGCCTTTAAGTACTTAGGAGGTCTGGGCAACACAGCGGAAAACCTAAAAGACGCCGCCGACGGGGAAAATTACGAGTGGAGCACGATGTACAAAGAATTTGAAGAGATCGCCCGCCAGGAGGGCTTTGCCGAAATAGCGGACTGGTTCCACGAAGTGGCGGAGGTAGAAGAAGAGCACGAAAAGCGCTACCTCAAGCTGCTGGCCAACGTCCAGTCCGGCCGGGTCTTTAAGCGGGAGGAGCCGGTCCAGTGGCGCTGCCTCAACTGCGGCTACATCCACACCGGCCCCGAAGCTCCGGAAATCTGCCCGGCCTGTTTCCA
>DGZR01000019.1:0-362 GCA_002397155.1 Firmicutes bacterium UBA4975
TTCAAGTGGTGGGGCTTTCTACGAGCCTATTGGCCAAGCTGCATAAGGGGGATTTTATTCCCGACCTCCTGGGTCCCTTGGGCGAACCCACCGAACACCCCCAGGGCAAGCACGCAGTCTGCATCGGCGGCGGTGTCGGGGTTGCCCCGGTGTATCCCGAGGCCAAGGGCCTGCACGAGCTGGGCTACCACGTCACCTCAATCATCGGTGCCCGCACCGAGGAGCTTTTGTTTTTTGAAAAAGAAATGGCCGGGGTCAGCGATGAACTGCATGTGGCCACCGACGACGGGAGCAAGGGGCGGAAGGGCTTTGTCACTACCATCCTCCAGGAGCTGATCGACGAGGGACGGCCGATCGACTTT
>DGZR01000019.1:660-26937 GCA_002397155.1 Firmicutes bacterium UBA4975
ATGTGCGGCGGCTGCAGGGTGACGGTGGGGGGCGAAGTGAAGTTCACCTGTGTGGACGGCCCGGCCTTTGACGCCCACCAACTGGATTTTGACGAGCAGATGCGCCGGCTTTCGATGTACAAAGACAAGGAGCAGGAGGTCAAAGCATAATGGCTGATAAAAGAACCCGGAAAAACCCCATGCCGGCCCAGCCCCCCCAGGAGCGGATCAAGAACTTTAAAGAAGTGCCTTACGGCTACACCCGGGAGCTGGCCATCGACGAGGCCCAGCGCTGCCTCCAGTGCAAAAAGCCCAAGTGCGTCGAAGGCTGCCCCGTGGGGATAAACATTCCCGGCTTCATCTTAAAGATTAAAGAAGAGGATTTCCAAGGGGCAATTGACGTCCTCAAGGATAAGAACAGCCTGCCCGCCGTGTGCGGCCGGGTCTGTCCCCAGGAAGAACAGTGTGAAAAGGTCTGCATCGTCGGCATCAGAAACGAGCCGGTGGCCATCGGCCGCCTGGAGCGCTTTGCCGCCGACTGGGCCGCCCAACACGGAGAAAAGAAGGAAAAAGCCGCCCCCCCCCAGGGAGAAAAAGTGGCAATCGTCGGCTCGGGGCCGGCGGGCTTAGCCGCCGCCGGGGAGCTGGCAAAAAAGGGCTACCGGGTCACCGTCTTTGAAGCTCTGCACAAGCCCGGGGGAGTGCTGATGTACGGCATCCCCGAGTTCCGCCTGCCCAAGGCCATCGTCCAACAGGAAATCGACAGCCTGAAAGACCTGGGGGTGGAAATCCGGGTCAACACCGTGGTGGGCAAGACCATCACCGTGGCGGAGCTCATGGAAGAAGAGGGCTACCAGGCCGTCTTTGTCGGCAGCGGGGCCGGTCTGCCCTACTTTTTGGGCATCCCGGGAGAAAACCTAAACGGGGTCTACTCAGCCAACGAATTCTTGACCCGGACTAACTTGATGCGCGCCTACCTTTTCCCCAAGTGGGACACGCCAATCCACATCGGCAAGCGGGTGGCGGTGGTGGGGGCGGGCAACGTGGCCATGGACTCGGCCCGCACCGCCCTGCGCCTGGGGGCCCAAGAAGCCCATATCGTCTACCGCCGGTCCGAGGCGGAAATGCCCGCCCGGATTGAAGAAATAGAACACGCCCGGGAAGAGGGAATCCAGTTTGACTTGCTCACCAACCCGGTGGAAATCCTCGGGGACGAGAAGGGCTGGGTGAAGGGCCTTAGGTGCATCAAGATGGAACTGGGCGAACCGGACGACTCGGGCCGCCGCCGCCCCTTGCCCGTAGAGGGCTCGGAATTTACCATGCCCATGGACGTGGTGGTGGTAGCGGTGGGCCAGGGGCCAAACCCCCTGATACCCCGCACCACTGCCGGACTGGACACCAATAAATGGGGCAACATCATCGCCGACGAGACCGGCGCCACCTCTATGCCCGGGGTCTTTGCCGGGGGTGACGTGGTCACCGGCGCCGCCACCGTCATTCTGGCCATGGGGGCGGGCAAAGCCGCTGCCGAGGCCATTGACGCCTACCTGCAAGAAAAAAAAGGAGGTAATGAATAATGGCCGCTCTGCTGATCGACGGCAAGGCCGTCAGCGCGAGAATCCGCCGGGAGCTTACCGAAGAAGTGGCCCGCTTTAAAGAGGCTACGGGAGTCACGCCCGGCCTGGCCGTGGTCCTGGTGGGAGAGGACCCGGCATCCCAGACCTATGTGCGGAGCAAGGAAAAATCCACCGTCAAGGTTGGCATGTACTCCGAGGTCCACCGCCTGCCGGCCGAGACCGGCGAAGCCCAGCTCTTGGCCCTGGTGGACAAGCTGAATAAAGAGCCCAAGATCCACGGCATCTTAGTCCAGTTGCCCCTGCCCGGGCACATGGATGAGACCAAGGTGCTAAACGCCATCGACCCCGCTAAGGATGTGGACGGTTTTCACCCCGTCAACGCCGGCCGCCTTTTTACCGGTCAGGAAAGCTTTATCCCCTGCACACCCCACGGCATCATGGAGCTCTTGGCCGACGGGGGCGTGGACTTAAGGGGCAAGCAGGCGGTGGTGGTGGGCCGGAGCAACATCGTGGGCAAGCCCATAGCCATGCTGCTCTTACAAAAACACGCCACGGTGACCATCTGCCATTCCCGCACCGCCGACCTGGGCGCGGTGACCCGCCAGGCCGACGTGCTGGTGGTGGCGGTGGGCAGACCCAATTTCATCAGGGGGGAAATGGTCAAGCCCGGGGCGGTGGTCATCGACGTGGGCATCAACCGGGTGGATGGGGCCCTGGTGGGGGACGTGGACTTTCAGTCCGTCAGCGAAGTGGCCGGGAGCATCACCCCCGTTCCCGGCGGCGTGGGCCCCATGACCATAACCATGCTCTTGAAAAACACCCTGGCCGCCGCCCAGAGATGCTAGGGGGCGCCCGGCTGCTGACGGTCAGCGAACTCACCGATGAGATCAGCCGGGCCCTCCAGGGCAATCCCCGGCTCACCGACGTGACGGTGGCCGGCGAGCTGTCCAACTTTGTCCGTCACAGTTCCGGGCACATGTACTTCACCCTCAAGGACAAAAACTCCAGCATCAAAGGGGTGATGTTTTCCACCTGGAATCGGCTCCTGCCCTTTACCCCCGCCGACGGCCTGCAGGTTTACTTGCGGGGGGACGTGGCGGTGTATAAAAAAGGCGGGAATTACCAGCTCAACGCTTACCTGATGGAACCCGTCGGCCAGGGTGCTCTAGCCCTGGCTTTTGCCCAGCTAAAAGAAAAGCTGGCCAAGGAAGGGCTTTTTGCTCCGGAACGGAAGCGGCCCTTGCCCAGATTTCCCCGGCGGATCGGCCTGGTCACCTCCCCCCAAGCCGCCGCCCTCCAGGACTTTTTGCGCACCGCCGCCCAGCAGGGCTGGCCCGCCACGTTTTTGCTGGCCCCGGCCATTGTCCAGGGCGCGAAGGGGGCGGCCTCGGTGGCGGCTGCCCTGGAGCGGCTCTACAGTTCGGGGGCGGAGGTCATCGTCGTCACCCGGGGGGGCGGCTCTACCGAAGAGCTGTGGGTCTTTAATGAAGAGGCGGTGGCCCGGGCTGCCGCAGCCTCGCCGGTGCCCCTGGTGAGCGCCGTGGGCCACGAAACCGACTTCACTATTCTCGATTATGTGGCCGACGCCCGGGCCGCCACCCCCACCGCGGCAGCCCGCCTGGTCCTGCCCGCGGCCGACGCTTTGTTGGCCGGGCTGGCCCGGCAGCAGCGGCGTCTGGAAAGAGCGGCTTTCACCCTGACGGGGAACCGGCGGCGGCGCCTGGAAAACCTGGCCAGCCGCCCCGTTCTCGCCAGGCCCTTGCAGCTTCTCTTGTCTCCCCGCCAGAGCTTGGACTTAGGATCTCACCGGCTGCGCCACGCCTTTACCCGTCTTTTTGCCCAGGGGCAAAACCGGCTGAAAGGGGCGGCGGCCCGCCTGGCCGATCTCAACCCCCTTTCGGTGCTGGCCCGGGGGTATGCGATTGTGGGGGGAGAAAAGGGCATAGTAAAGAGTATAAACCAACTTCGGGTCGGGGACCAGGTCTCTATCCGAGTGCGGGACGGCCGGGCCCGGGCCGGCATTCTGGCAGTGGGAGGGGATGAAGATGGAACTGAAATTTGAAGAGGCCCTGGCCCGTTTAGAAGCGGTGGTGGCCAGCTTGGAGGGCGGCGAGCAGGACTTGGACGAGGCCCTCAAGCTCTTTGAAGAGGGTATCGGCTTAGTCCGGCTCTGCGACAAGCATCTGAAAGAGGCCGAGCAAAAGCTGGAGCAACTGGACCCCAAGGGGGAAGAAAAGTAGTGGAAGTTCAGGAATATCTGGAGGCCAGGCGGGAATTTTTCAACTCCCGCTTGCCCGGCTACTTGCCCTCCCCGGAGGACTGTCCCCCGGTATTGCTCCGGGCCATGGAGTACAGCCTTTTTGCCGGAGGTAAGCGCCTGCGGCCTATATTGCTTTTTGCCGCCGCCGAAGGGTGCGGGGGCAGCCGGGAAAAAGCCCTGCCCCTGGCGGCGGCCCTGGAGATGGTCCACACCTACTCCCTCATTCACGACGACCTGCCCGCCATGGACGACGACGATTTCCGCCGGGGCCGGCCCTCTTGTCACAAAGTCTTTGGCGAGGGGATGGCTATCCTGGCGGGAGACGCCCTTTTGACCCAGGCTTTCTTGGTCCTGGCCCGGGAGGCGGGAGAGGCGGGGCCAAGGGCCGGCGAAGAGCTGGCTTTGGCCGCCGGCCCCGTCGGCATGGTGGCGGGACAGGCCCTGGACATTTCCGGGGCCGGGGCCGGAAACCCGGAAGCCCTCCGCCGCCTGCACGCTCTCAAGACCGGCGCCCTGATCCAGGCCGCGGTGCGCCTGGGGGCGATGAGCGCCGGGGCGGGGGAAGAGACCCTGGCGGGCTTGACGGAATTTGCCCGGGCCTACGGGCTGGCCTACCAGATCGCCGACGACATCCGGGACGTGACCAAGACCCGCCAAGAACTAGGTAAATCCCCGGGGAGCGACGTAAAAAAGGGCAAGTCCACCTATGCCTCCCTCTTTGGCCTGGAAAAAGCCCGGGCCCTGGCGCTGGAGGAAATCAGCCGGGGCGAAAAAGCCTTAGTCGCCCTGGCTGGGGATTTCTCCCTTCTGGCGGGCTTGGCCCGGTCTTTAAAGATCTAACAAAGTCGCCTTATTTTTTTGGTAAACATTTACTTCCCGTCTCTTTACAGGGGCGTTTTTTTTTGACATTGTCTATTGGTCAAAAAAATGATAAACTGAAAACAAATCTTTTTGGGTGGTGCAGTATCCTAGTCAGTGCAGCCTGTCCAAAGGCGGGCCTAAAAATCCGTCAAAGGGCATATCGATGAAGTTCCTGGTGCCGGCTTTTGACGCCCCGTTGGGGGTCGGTGCTGGGAGTTAAGGATTAGGGGCGATCTGCAAGGGCATGTAGGCGTTGACCCCTTTTCCGCGGAGACCCAAGTGCGTGGCTCTATGCAGAGGGCATCTTGCTACGGCTTGGGGTGAACCTGCATGCGGTTCCGACCGATACTAAGAGGGGTTGTGTGCAGCGTAGCCTGCCTTGAAGTGGCATTGGTGAATTGCGGATTTCGGCCTTAAAAATCCGTAGGCCTACGGATTGTTGGCTTTGCGCTTGAAACCATTGCTGCAAAAGAGGCTAGGGCGGGACTGGCACTGTTGAGGAAATCTCCTAGGCTGTTCTATAAAAAGAGGTTGCGCGGGGATTAAAGTGCGGACTAAGTGGCAATCAAGCATTGCTCCTGGTGACAGGGCAAACCGGGACCTAAGGGGGAACCGCCAGGCCGGCGACGGATGGTGTTCCGGGGGGAAAACCAGCTTGACCTAAGCCGCAGTATTTACCCGGGCAGCCGCCACCCCTACATATTTGAGGTGAGACCGTGGCCGCCAACAATAAAAATCGCTTAAAATGGATCCGCAAGATTTTGATCTGGACCTTTTTTTTATCCCTTCTTTTCAACGGTCTTTCTCAGACCCTTTTAGACGACTTAGGCCCCATCGCCTCCCTGGCCATACTGGTGCTGATCATCGCCACCGGGGTGGTCTTTGACATCGTCGGCGTGGCCGCCACCGCGGCAAAAATGCCTCCTCTAAACGCCCAGGGGGCGAGAAAAGTGCCCGGGGCCAAGCAGGCCCTGGCCCTGGCCCGCAACTCAGAAAAAGTGGCCAGTTTTTGCAATGACGTCATCGGGGACGTCTGCGGGATCATCAGCGGTTCGGCCGCGGCGGCCATCGTCTTCAGCCTCTGGGCTAAAAACCCCAACCAGAGGTATATTATTATTGCCACCATGGCCGTCGTCGCCTCGGTAACGGTGGGGGGCAAGGGCCTGGGCAAAAAGCTGGCCATCGACCATTCGACGGAGATCTTGATGATCGCCGGCAAAGTGATCGGCTTTGGCCAAAAACTGTGGCCTTTTTCTCCCAACCGGGACAAGGCCCCGGAGGGAAAGGGAGGCAGTTAGAGATGGACAAAGAGTTGCTGAGAAGGATTCACTGCCCGGGAGACCTTAAAGTTTTGACGCCCCAGGAGTTAGTTCGGCTTGCTGCCGAACTGCGGCAAGAGGTGCTGGAAGTGGTGAGCGCTAATGGGGGCCACCTGGCCTCCAACCTGGGAGTGGTGGAGCTGACCCTGGCCCTGCACTTGGTCTATGACAGCCCCACCGATAAGATAATCTGGGACGTGGGGCACCAATGTTACATTCACAAGCTCTTGACCGGGCGGCAGGAGGATTTTGCCAGCCTGCGCCGCCTGGGAGGGCTTTCCGGTTTTCCCAAGCCCCGGGAGAGCGTTCACGACGCAGCCGAAACCGGCCACAGCAGCACCTCTATTTCCATCGCCATGGGGATGGCCATCGCCCGGGACCTAAACCGGGACAAGTACAACGTGGTGGCGGTAATCGGGGACGGGGCTCTGGGAGGGGGTATGGCCCTGGAAGCATTAAACCACGCCGGGGCCCAAAAACTTAACCTGACGGTAATCTTAAACGACAATGAAATGTCCATCGCCCGCAATGTGGGGGGGCTTTCTTCCTACCTTTCCCGAGTTCGGACCGATCCCAAGTACACCCGGCTGGCCGAGGACTTAAAGTTTGTCCTAAAAAAAATCCCGGCCGTGGGGGACCAGGTCTACCGGGCGGCCGAGAGAATTAAGTCCAGCATCAAGTACTTGCTGGTCAGCGGCATGCTCTTTGAAGAACTGGGCTTTACCTACCTGGGCCCGATCGACGGGCACAACCTGGGGGGCCTGCAAAGGATCTTGAACCAGGCCAAGAATTACCGGGGCCCGGTCCTCATCCACGTGGTGACGAATAAAGGCAAGGGCTACGGCCCGGCCGAAGCGGAACCGGCCAAGTACCACGGCATCGGTCCTTTTGACCTGGAGACAGGGGCTACTAAGCCCGGGGCCAGGACTTATACTGATGTCTTTTCCCAAAAGATCTGCGCTCTGGCAAAAAAAGACCCGAGAATTGTGGCGATCACCGCCGCCATGCCCGATGGCACCGGCCTCAGACCATTTTCCCGTCAATTTCCCGGACGTTTTTTTGACGTGGGCATCGCCGAGCAGCACGGGGTCACCCTGGCCTCGGGGCTGGCCCGGGCCGGGTACCGGCCGGTGGTGGCCATCTACTCCACTTTTCTCCAGCGGGCCTATGACCAAGTCCTGCACGACGTCTGCCTGCCAGGGCTGCCGGTGCTCTTTGCCCTGGACCGGGCCGGCCTGGTGGGAGAGGACGGGGAGACTCACCACGGCCTTTTTGACCTCTCCATGCTCCGGCACATTCCCAATCTGACGATAATGATGCCCAAGGACTTTAGTGAGCTGGAGGGGATGCTGGACCTGGCTTTGACCCTGCCCGGTCCCGCTGTCGTCCGCTACCCCCGGGCCGGGGCGGCGGTCTTGCCGGCCACTTTGTCCGGACCGCTGGAAGCGGGCAGGGGCGAGGTGCTAAGAGACGGCCGGGATATAGCCATCATCGGCCTGGGGCCCACCCTCTACCCCGCCCTTCAGGCCCAGGCCACCCTCCACAGCTTGGGCTTGAGCGCCGCCGTCCTCAATCCCCGCTTTGTCAAACCCCTGGATCTTGAGCTCTTAATGCAATATGCCAACCGCTGCGGCCGCTTGCTCATCGTCGAAGAACAGGCGGCGGCGGGGGGCTTGGGCAGCGCCATCCTGGAGGGCTGCAGCGCTCTGGGGCTAACTCCTCTCACCCGCCTCATGGGGGTGGGGGACATGTTCGTCCCCCACGGGGATCAGGCCGAATTGGCCCGGCTCTGCCACCTCACCGCCGCCGATATCGTGGCGGCGGCCCAGAACCTGCTGACCAGGGGCCGAGTTGGGGGCAGCCGTGAAAAAAAGGCTTGACCTCCTGGTCCTGGAACGGGGCTTGAGCGAGACCCGGGCCAAGGCCCAGGCGGCGATCATGGCGGGCCAGGTCCTGGTGGAGGGGACCCCCGTCGACAAGCCGGGGGCTCAGGTGGCCGCCGATTCCCGGCTTGAACTGAAATCTGAGGAACCATTTGTCAGCCGGGGAGGGCAAAAGCTGGCCAAGGCCCTGGACAAGTTCGCCATAGACCTGGAGGGGCGAATCGTCCTGGACGCCGGTGCCTCTACCGGCGGCTTTACCGATTGCTGCCTCCAGGCGGGGGCCCTGCTGGTTTATGCCGTCGATGTGGGCTACGGCCAGTTGGTTTGGTCCCTGCGCACCGATCCCCGGGTGGTCAGTTTGGAGCGGACCAACCTCCGCTACTTAAAAAAGGAAAGTTTTACCCGGGGCTCGCCGGACTTTGCCTGTCTGGACTTGTCCTTTATTTCCCTGGGCTTAGTCCTGCCGGTCCTGGCCGGGCTGGGGCCCCGGGAGCTGGTGGCCCTGGTCAAACCCCAATTTGAGGTGGGCCGGGAGAGCGTGGGGAAAAAAGGGGTCGTCCGGGACCCTGGCCTGCACCTGGCCGTGCTGGAAAAAGTGGCTCAGGCCGCCGACGCCCAGGGGTACAACCTTTGGCACCTGGACTATTCCCCCCTCCGGGGGCCCCAGGGCAACATCGAGTACTTGGCCCATTTCCGCCGGGATCTGCCGCCCAAGGCACCGGCAATCCCGGAGGCAGTGGCCGCCGCCCACGCTCATTTCCGCTAAGCCGGAGGAAAAACAGGAAACCCCCTTTTTTTGTTGAAGTATTAAGGGCAAAAGAGGTGATGCGTTTTGCTGAGGGCCATGGACTACGCAATCATGGGAATCTTTGGCTTCTTACTCTTGCTCTATAAGTTTTTGCGGGACTGGTACGGCACCCGGGACGTCCCCCGCAAAATTGACGAACAGGCGGCAAAGCTCCTCCGAGAAGAGGGCTACCGCATCCAGGCCCGGGCGGCGGTAAAGTACATCGACTTTGCCATCGAGGGCAAAACCCAGCGGCAAAAAGTTAAAGCCGACCTGGTGGTCCGCCGGGGCCTAAAAAAGTACGTGGCCGAGGTGAACGCCAAGGAGGCGGGCAGCGTGCGCAACGCTGATATCCGCCGCCGCATCTTAGAATACCAGATCGCTTTTGCCCCCAGCGGCATCATGACGGTGGACATGGACCGGGAAAGGGTGAAAATCATCACCATCGGCAACCGCCGCTACTTCACCCAGGTGGTGGCCGCCGGCGTTGTCGCCTGCCTGGGGGCCCTGGTATACTTGCTGACCAGGAGCCTGCCGTGAAAGGGGCGGCCCTCATCGCCAATCTGGACAAACCCGAAGTTCGCGCCATCGCCGCCGAGATCGGCCGCTGGCTGCAAGCCCGGGGTATTGTTGTGTACGGGCAGCGGGAGCTGGGGGTGGGAAAACCCTTTATCCTGGGCCAGCCCCTGCCGCCGGTGGACCTGGCTATAGTCTTGGGGGGAGACGGCACTTTTCTCATGGCCGCGGGGATGTACGGGCCGGGAGAGACCCCCCTTTTGGGCGTAAACCTGGGCCGACTGGGTTTTTTGGCCGAGGTGGAGCGAGGGGAGCTAGAACAAGCCCTGGCCAAGCTGGTGGCGGGGGAGTATGTGGTGGAAAAGCGGGGAATGCTGGCCGCCCGGGTACAGCGCCGGGGTGAACGGGTTTTTGCCGCCCTGGTTTTAAACGATGTGGTGGTCACTAAGGGACCCCTGGCCCGGATAATCCACCTGGAAGTGGCGGTGGGAAGTGTGCGAATCGGCAGCTACCGGGGAGACGGGCTGATCGTCGCCACCCCCACGGGTTCCACCGGCTATTCTCTCTCCGCCGGAGGGCCGATTGTCGCCCCCAATGTGGACATGATCCTCATAACCCCGATCTGCCCCCACACCCTCAACGTCCGACCCATCGTGGTGGCCCGGTGCACAAAGATCTCGGTGGACATGAAGGACTGCGGCGCCGATACCTACTTGACCCTGGATGGCCAGCAGAGCTTTAGGCTGGAAAGGGGCGACCGCTTGGAAATAACGGACTCTAAACACCAGACCTCCTTGGTCCGCCTCAAGGGCATTGACTTTTTTGAAATCCTCGCCCGAAAAATCATGGAGAACAGGTAAAGGGGGATAAGGCATGCTCCGGGAACTGCACATTGAAAATTTTGCCCTGATCCAAGAGCTCACGGTGGCTTTCAGCGAAGGTCTGAACATTCTTACCGGCGAAACCGGAGCGGGCAAGTCCATCATCATCGACGCCCTCAACCAGGTTCTGGGCGAGCGGGCTTCTTCTGAACTGGTGCGCTCCGGCGAGGAAAAGGCGACGGTGAGCGCCGTGGCCGATGTGGGACCGGAGCTCAGGGCCCGGCTGGCGGAATTGGGGCTGGAAACCCAGGAGAGCACGGTGGTGCTCCAGCGAGATATCTATGCCAACAGCCGGAGTCAGGCCCGGATTGACGGCCGCCCCGTCAGCCTGGCCGCCCTGCGGGAAGTGGGTGCCCTCTTGGTGGAGATTCACGGCCAGCAGGAAAACCACGCCCTGCAGGACGAGAGCAGCCACCTGGCCCTGGTGGACGCCTACGGGGGCCGGGCTCTGGCGGCGGCCCGGGAGGAGTACAGCCGAGCCTGGCGGGAACTGACCGAGTTCCAAAATGAGCTAGCCGGCCTCCATGGGGACAAGCGGGAAAGGGAACGGCTCTTGGACCTGCTCAAGTACCAGGTGGACGAAATCGAACAGGCCGGTCTGGCCCCGGGAGAAGACAAAGCCCTCCAGGCCGAGCTAAAATTGCTGCAAAACTCGCGCCGGCTTTTAGAGGTCTGCCGCTCCAGCCACCAGAGCCTGGGCGGGGAAGAAGAAGAAGTTACCGCCCGGGGGATCGTGGCCGAGGTGCTGGCGGGCCTCAAAGAATTTCGCCAGTTGGACGGCATCTTGGAGCAGGCTTCGGCCCAGTTGGAAGAATCCCTCTACTCTATTGAAGACGCCGCCCAGCAGCTCCGCTCCTATGCCGACAGCTTCTTTTTTGATCCCCGGCGCCAGAACCTGGTAGAAGAACGCCTGACCTTGATCTACGATTTAAAGCGCAAGTACGGGGATTCGGTAGAAGTAATTTTGGCTTGGCAGCAAGAAAAAAAGGCCGAGATCGAGGCCATTCGCAACACCGAAGCCCGCCACGCCCAACTGTTGCAAAGGATCGAAGAGGCGGCTGCCGGGGCCGGCCGACTGGCCCAGGACTTGAGCCTTTTGCGGCAAAAAGCGGGGGAGGACCTGGCGGCGGCAGTGGTGGCCGAGCTGGCCTTTTTGCAGATGGCCAAGACCCGCTTCCAGGTTCATTTCAGCCGGGTTCCCGCCGACCACGGCCTGCCGGTGGAGGGCCAGACCCTGGCCGCTACCGGCCGGGGAATCGACGAGGTCTTTTTCCTCGTCTCGCCCAACCCGGGGGAACCCCTAAAACCCCTGGTGAAAATCGCCTCGGGGGGGGAAATGTCCAGGATAATGCTGGCCATCCTCAATGTGCTGGCCCAGCTCCGCTCTGTCCACACTATGATTTTTGACGAAATCGACGCGGGCATCGGCGGCCGGGCCGCCCAGGCGGTGGCGGAAAAACTGGCGGCGGTGGCGGTCCGGCGCCAGGTTATCTGCGTCAGCCACCTGCCCCAGATCGCTTCCCTGGCGGACACCCACTTTTTTATCCGCAAGGGGGAAAAAGACCAGCGGACCTTGACCGAGGTTGACCGCCTGGAGAAAGAGGGCCGGGTGGAGGAACTGGCCCGGATGCTGGGCGGAGCCAAGGTCACTGCCGCTACCCGGGAACATGCCCGGGAGATGCTGGCCTTGGCCAAAAAATTAAAAGAAAATTTAACCTAGAAAAACGAGCTAAATAAAACACCTTTTGGCGAATAAGCCAGGGTTTTTTTTTACCCTCCCGAAAAACCGGCCTTGGCAAGTCCTTCCTTGCCTTTAGTCGCTAAAATTAACGATTGTGCCCTTTATTAACAGCATAGGGCCTTTGATTTTCAGGCAACTTAAGCCTAGTGTCAAAAAATTTTTTAAGAGGTGTTGGGACGAGGGAGTGGAAGCATTGACCAAGAAGATTGCCGTCTGCTTGGCAGCCCTGGTGCTGCTGGCGGTCGGTCAGGGGATGCAGGCTTTGCTGCTCTTGCCGGCCGAGGTCACCCGCTTTGAGGGGGAACAGTCCTGGGGCCCGGACCTGCCCTGGGCGGTAAAACTAGTGGGCGAAGAGCGGGGTGAGGAAGGGGGAGGCAGTCTCAATGCCGCCAAGGCGGGCTGTTACCGGCTGTCTTACAGCCTGCTCGGGCTACTGCCCCTCAGGCAGGTAGAGGTAACTGTCATCCCCCGCCTGGAGCTGATTCCATCGGGTCATTCGATTGGGGTTAAGCTGGCTGAGTCGGGCGTCATCGTCGCCGGCTTGGACAGCATCATGACCGGGGCGGGCAGAGCCGAGCCCGCCAAGGATTCGGGTTTTAAAGCGGGGGATGTGCTTTTGGCGGTAAACGGCATCGAGCTAAAAAGCCTGGGGCAGGCGGCCGCGGCCCTGGAGGACCTGTGCCAGGAGGGGGTAAAGCTGGATTGCCTGGTGGTCCGGGGAACAGAAAGGCTGACCCTGTCCGTCACCCCGATTTTCGACGTCGAGCTAAAACGGCCCCGTCTGGGCCTTTTGCTGAAAGACACGGCGGCCGGGGTGGGGACGATGACCTTCTACCATGAAAAGACGGGCTACTTCGGGGCCCTGGGGCACATGATTACCGATGAAAACGGGGGAAAGGCCGCTGACCTCAGGGCGGGCCGGATTGTCGAGGCCAGTATCGTCTCCATCCGCCGGGGCCAGCAAGGAAAGCCGGGGGAAAAACAGGGAGTATTCGGGGAGAACAGCCAGCCCTTGGGAGTGATTAAGAGCAATACCGAGCTCGGCATCTTCGGCCTCTTGGCCCGGAAGCCGACGGCGGAAATCCCGCCGCTGCCCCTGGGTCTTAAAGACCAGGTCAAGGTGGGCAAAGCGGAGATATTGACGGTTATCGAGGGGGATAAAGTCGAGTCCTTTGCCATCGAGATCGAAAAACTGTTTGTGCAGAACCAGCCGGCCTGCAAGGGAATGGTGATCAAGATCACCGACCCCAAACTCTTGGCCGCCACCGGCGGCATCGTCCAGGGAATGAGCGGCAGCCCGATAATCCAAGGGGGAAAAATCGTCGGGGCGGTGACTCATGTCTTCATCAACGAGCCAAAGCGGGGCTATGCCTGTTTTGCCGAATGGATGGTCATAAAATCCGGTTTGCTGTCAGAAATTGAATCCTTTTCGCCTCCAAGACTCTTGGAGGCAGTTTTTTTCTTTTGTTTTTCCAAATAACGCCTTGGTAAAGAAGGGATACCCCCTCCCCGTGTAGAACAATATATTTGGACCTGAAAAAATATGAAGAGGGTGAACAGTTTTGTGATTTCGGTATTGGTGGCCGATGACAACCGGGATTTTTGCAACCTGCTCTCAGACTACATGTCAGCCCAGGAGGACATCCAATTGGTGGCGACAGCCAACAACGGCTTTGACGCCATCGATAAGGTAATCGAACATCAGCCCGACGTCCTAATCCTTGACATTATTATGCCCCACTTAGATGGACTGGGAGTGCTGGAAAAACTTAATAGCCACAAGGAACTGCAAACAAGGCCCCGGGTAATTGTGCTGACGGCTTTTGGCCAAGAAAGCATTACCCAGCAGGCCTTGACGCTGGGGGCAGACTACTTTGTGCTCAAGCCTTTTAATATAGATGCGCTGACCCGGAGAATTCGCTCGATCCAAGGGGATACCCAGGCCCAGATAGCTGCGGAAGGCGCGCTGAGATACACCATTCCCGAACCGCCCAAGGCCGACTTAGAGGTAGAAATAACCAACCTCCTCCACGAATTAGGAGTGCCGGCCCACATCCGGGGCTACCAGTACTTGCGTTATGCCATCGCCCTGGTAATCGAGGACATAACCATCCTGAACAGCATCACCAAGTCCTTATATCCGGAAATCGCCATCCGGTTTGAGACGACGCCGAACCGGGTGGAAAGGGCAATCCGCCACGCGATTGAGACCTCGTGGGAGCGCTGCGAATTAGAGGTAATAAACCGCCTGTTCCGCTACACCGTCCGCAACGACAAGGGCAAGCCCACCAACTCGGAATTTATCGCCATGTTGGGGGATAAACTCAGGCTACAACTAAAAAATGTTGCGCTTAGCAGGTGAAAACCTGCTTTTTTTTAGGATAATTTTGCCACCTCTGGCGCAATACTAGTAGCGGGGGTGGGGCCATTGCTCAGGGGCCGGTTGCGCAAAGGGCGCCGCACGAAGGACTTAGTAAAAACTTTAGCCCGGGGGGATATCGCCCTGATCAGCCATGAGGACCTGGATCTGGTAGCGGCGGAAAGCCTGGCCGGGGCCGGAGTCGTCGCCGTTTTGAATGAAAAGAGATTTATCAGCGGCCGTTATCCCAACCTGGGCCCGGAATACCTTCTGGCCAGGGACATTAAGCTGTACGATTGCGTCCCGCTCACCCTGTGGTCCCTGGCTGAGGGCACCCGGGTTACCCTGGAGGAAGGGGGGCGCTTGGTGGCGGGAAAAGAGCAGGTCGAACTGGGCAATCCCTTGACGGCGGAGGCCGCCGACCTCTTGCTGGCCAAGACCCGGGCCAATCTGAACCGGGAGCTGGACAAATTCATCGACAACACTTTGGACTATGCCCGCCGGGAAAAAGAGCTGGTCCTGGGCTTGCGGGAACTGCCGCCCCTGGAAACAGCAATCTGGGGCCGCCCGGTGGTGGTGGTCGTCCGGGGCTGGGGCTACCAAGGGGACTTAAGGGCGATCGTCAGCTATATCAGGGAAGCCAGACCCGTTCTCATCGGGGTCGACGGCGGCGCCGACGCCCTCCTGGACTGCGGACTAGAGCCCCAGATCATCCTAGGGGATATGGACAGTGTCAGCGACCGGGCCCTTCGGGGCAAGGGAGAGCGGGTGGTCCACGCCTATACCGACGGCCGGGCGCCGGGGAAGGAGCGGCTGGAAAAACTGGGGGTCAAGTACACCGTCTTTGCCGCTCCCGGGACCAGCGAAGACGCGGCCATGCTCCTGGCGGCCGGCAAGGGAGCGGACTTGGTGGTAGCGGTGGGCGCCCATTCAAGTATGATCGACTTTTTGGAAAAAGGGCGGCCGGGGATGGGCAGCACCTTCCTCACCCGCTTAAAAATCGGGGACAAATTGGTGGACGCCCGGGGCCTGAGCAAACTGTATCAAAGCCGACTCACCCCGGCCTGGGCGGCGGTCCTGTTTTTCGCCGCCTTTATGCCGATTGCCGCCCTCTTGTACGCTTCGCCGGGCTTTCGGCACCTGCTCTACTTATTGCTCTACAAACTAGCGCGCATGGCGGGAGGTTAGGCATGCCCAATCTAAAATTTCACCTGGTGACGGTAATCGGTATTTTTCTCGCCCTCGCCCTGGGGATTGTCATCGGCAGCACTTTTACCGAGGACAGCATAATCCTCCAACAGCGAAATACAATTGACCAGATGAAGGAAAGCCTGGAGGGCCTGAGCCGGGAACGCTTGCGCCTGCAGGCGGAAAGGCGGATCCAGGCCGAGACCCTTTCCCTGCTCCAGGACTGGCTGGGAGCCCTTACCCCCCTCTACCTGGAAGCCAACCCCATCCCGGAAAGGGCGGTCCTCCTCTACGCCCAGGATTTTGAACCCGGCCAGTTGGGGGATTTTTTCAATGAGAGGGTAATCCGGACCAGGTTGCAGTTGGCAGCCCTGGAGGGGGACGCTGTCAGCCTCCTGGTTCAGGCCCTGGTCCAAGGAGAAGAAGAGCTGCTCTCTGAGCTGGGAGAGGCTTTGGTTGTCGAGGGGGACTTCGTCCGCCCCGACTACGTCCTCCTGGCCCCCGGAGCAAGGGGCGACTGGGCCCAGGCCGGGGCCCTGGCCCAAGGGCTGCTCAATGCGGAGGTGCCGGTGATTGCCCTGGGGTCCGGGGGGGCGGACTGGGCCGACCTGGCCCCCAATCCCCTTTTTGCCTCGGTGTCCCATCCGGACACCCCCCTGGCCCTGATCTGTCTGGAGGCAATTTTCCTGGGCCAGGGGGGGCACTACGGCACGGAAATTCTGCTGCCCCAGCCTCCGGCCCGATGAAGGCCTCGGTCTTGATCCCCGCCTACAATGAAGAGGGGAACATCCTGGCCACCATCGAGAGCCTTCGCCGGGCTTTGCCTCAAGCCGAGCTGGTGGTAATCGACGACGGCAGCCGGGACCAAACCGCCGCCCTGGCCGCTGCCGGAGGGGTGGTCCTCCTCCGGCATCCGGCCAACCGGGGCAAAGCCGAGGCCCTGGCCAGCGGCCTGGCCGCTTGCCGGGGCCAGGTAGTGGCCTTAGTGGACGGGGACATGGGGGCCAGAGCCGGTGAGATCGCCCCCCTGGTCCAGGCAGTGGCCCGGGGGGACTGCGACATGGCCGTCGCCCTTTTTGCCCGTTCCCGGGGCGGGGGGGTCGGCCTCTTGCGGGGGCTGGCCAAGTGGGGAATCTTTTTCCTGACGGGGGCTAGGCTGCAGGCGCCCCTCTCGGGGCAGCGGGCCGCCAGCCGCCCCCTCTTGGAGCAGTGCCTGCCCCCCCGGGGGGGATACGGCCTGGAAACCGAACTCACCCTAAATGCCCTGGGCCGGGGGTATCGGGTCCGAGAGTATCCCACGGGTTTTTTGCACCAAGGCCAGGGCTGGAGCTGGGCGGGCTTTTGTCACCGGGGCCGTCAGTTCTTCCAGGTCCTGGGGGCCCTGGGGCGGGGGGCGGCGCGATGGCGGGCCTACTAGCCTTGGGCGCTGCCTGGGTCTTTGCCGCCACGCTGCGAAAACCGGTCGCCGCCATGCTGGCGGGGGGCCCTCCGGCCCGGAATTTTCGGGGCCAGGAGATACCTACCGGCATGGGCCTGTGCCTGCTCCTGGCCCTTTTGCCCGGTTTTTTTCTCTTGCACCTGGGAGGCTTTATCTCGGCCGCCATCCTTTGGCAGCAGGCTTTTTGGCTGGCCCTGGTCTCCCTGGCGGGGCTGGCGGACGACGCCTGGGGCAATAAAAAAAACCGGGGTTTTCGCGGGCATTTTCGTGCCCTGGCCGGGGGACAGCTCACCACCGGCGTCCTCAAGGTCCTAGCCGTCGGCCTGGGCGCCCTTCTCTATTCTCTGCCCCTGTCCCCGGGGGGACTGGTGGCGGCCGGAGTGCTGGCCCTTTCGGTCAACGCCATTAACCAGCTCGACCTGCGTCCCGGCCGGGCGCTAAAGGGCGCCCTCTTTCTCCTGGGGGGGCTGGCCCTGGCCGGCAGCCTCCCCGCCGCCCTGGGCTGCGGTGCTTCCCTGGCCCTGCTCCCGGGAGATCTAAAAGCCCAGTACATGCTGGGGGACGCCGGGGCCAACCTCTTGGGGGCCTTGGTCGGCCTGGCCTTGGTCACCCTCCTGGACCCCCCTTGGCACCTGGCCGTCTTAGCCCTCTTGGCCCTGGTGAACGGCGCAGGCGAGCTGTTCTCCATCACCCGCCTGATCGAGGGGAGCAAATTATTGCGCTGGATTGACCAAATCGGCAGGCCCCAGGCAGGGAAATAAACATCCTTGGCGAATACTTTAGGTATGCCATAATGCCGACAAGGCTTGAGGGAAAGGCCTCCCGGGGCGGGTCCAAAAGACCTCAGCTCCCGAGACTCTAGGGCTTCTTTCCCTTGCACCGACTAGCATGCAAAAGTTATGGCCAACTTTGCTAGAGGCCCTTTTTCCCCGGGCGCGCCTTGTGGGCATTATCTGTTTTTACTGATAAAACGGAGGGATGCAGATGAAGATGAAGATTTTTGAAGCCATGGCCCAGGAGGGCCATGAGCAAGTATTCTTCAATTATGACCGAACAACAGGGTTAAAAGCGGTCATAGCCATCCACGACACCACCCTGGGTCCCGCCCAGGGGGGCTGCCGCATGTGGAACTATGAGGACGAGGACCAGGTGGTCACCGACGCTCTGCGCCTGTCCAAGGGCATGACCGATAAATGTGCGGCAGCGGAACTAGATTACGGCGGGGGCAAGTCGGTTATCTGGGGGGACCCAAAAAAAGACAAAAGCGAAGCCCTGTTCAGGGCCTTTGCCCGCTACATCGAAGCGCTAAAGGGCCGGTACAAAACCGGCACCGACGTGGGCACTACTTACGACGACTTCATAATCGCTCTTAAAGAGACTAAGCACGTGGGCGCCCTGCCGGAAGAGTACGGCGGCGGCGGCAATTCGGGCCTCATCACCGCGTACGGCGTCTGGATGGCCATCAGGGCAGTGGCCAAGGAACTTTTTGCCGACGACTCCCTGACGGGCCGCACCGTGGCCGTCCAGGGCCTGGGTAAAGTGGGCCATCCCCTGGTGGGCCACCTCCTGGAAAGCGGGGCAAAAGTCATCGCCAGCGACATCAACCCGGAAAGCCGGGAGAGGGCCCGGCGGGACTACGACTTGCAGATAGTCCCTCCCGAGGAGATCTTGACTGTAGAATGCGACATCCTTTCCCCCTGCGCCCTGGGGGCTGTGCTGAACGACGACACCATCCCCCGGCTTAGGTGCCAGGGCATCGCCGGAGCGGCCAACAACCAGTTGGCGGAACCCCGCCACGGACAGCTCCTGCACCAGCGGGGAATCCTTTTTGCCCCGGACTTTGTCGCCAATGCGGGGGGCTTGATTCAGGTCTGTGACGAGCTGGAGGGCTACAACAAGAACAGGGCTTTCCGCAAGACGGCCATGATCTATGACCGCCTCCTGGCCATCTTTGCCCGGGCAAAAGAAGAAGGAATCACCCCGTACGAGGCGGCCAACCGCCTGGTTGCCGCGAGAATAGAGACTATTGGCAGAATCAAGCGCAGCTACACCGGCCGCTAGCCCAAAAGGTGTTGCCCCGTGGATCCTGGCGGTCAATCCCGGCTCTGTCACGACTAAGCTGGCTTTATTTGCCGGAGAGAGCCTGCACGCCTCCGCTACTCTCTGCCATGAACCGGGAGAACTGGCCCCGGAAATACCCGCCCAGCTAGAGCTCAGGACCAAGCTGACCGCCGACTGGCTGGATTCGGCGCTGGCCGGCCATAAGCTCGGCGCCGTGGTCGGCCGGGGCGGCATGCTAAAACCAATCCCCGGCGGCACATACATCGTCAATAAAGCCATGCTCCGGGATCTGGGCCTGGGCGTTCAGGGCCAGCACGCCTCTAACTTGGGGGGCCTGATTGCCCACGAACTGGCGGTTAGGCACGGGGTGAGGGCGTACATCGTCGATCCGGTATCGGTGGACGAGATGGAACCCCTGGCCCGGATCTCCGGCCTGCCGGAGATCTGCCGCCGCAGCCCTTCCCACGCCTTGAATATTCGCGCCATCGCCCGCCGGGCTGCCGCGGATTTAGGGGAAAATTATCACGAGACGAACCTCATCCTCATCCACCTGGGCACCGGCATTTCGGTGGCCCCCCTGGCGGGCGGGCGGATGGTGGATGTAAATAACGCCAACGAGATGGGCCCCTTTTCCCCCGAGAGGTGCGGGGGCCTGCCGGCAGGGGATTTAGCCGCTCTGTGCTTCTCCGGCCGCTACCAAGAAAAACAGCTCCGCCAGATCCTGGTCCGCCGAGGAGGCCTCCTGGCCTACCTGGGCACCAATGACGGGCAAGAGATCGAAAAAAGGATTGGCCAAGGCGACGAAAAGGCCCGGCTGATCTACGAGGCCATGGCCTACCAGGTCGCCAAGGAAGCGGGCGCTATGGCCACCGTCCTCAAAGGCCGGGTGCGGGCGATTGTCCTCACCGGCGGCCTGGCCCGCTCCGACCTCCTCTGCGGGTGGGTCCGGGAGAGGGTGAGCTTTATCGCGCCGGTCTTGGTCTATCCCGGCGAAGACGAACTTTTGGCCCTGGCCCAGGGCTGCCTGCGGGTGCTCTTGGGCAAGGAAGAGAGCCGGGAATACGTTTAGGCGAGGTGAAATAGCATGTACAAGTGCATGGATGACATTGTGGAAGCGGCCAAGGCTTTGCCCCAACGCCAGCGCCTGGTAGTGGCCGCCGCCCAGGACCGGGAGGTCTTAGAGGCGGTGGGAGACGCGGTGGCCTGGGGAATCGTCTCGGCAGTCCTGGTCGGGGATCGGGAGCAGATCTCTTCAATCGCCGCGGAAATAGATTTTCCCTTGGCCCAGTGTACCCTAATAGCCGAAAAAGACCCGATCCTGGCGGCCCGCCAGGCCGTGGCCCTGGTCGCCGAAGGCCAAGGAGACTTGGTCATGAAGGGCAAAGTGGGCACCGCCGATATTCTTCGGGCGGTGCTGGACAAAGAAAAAGGACTGCGGACGGGGCGCCTCTTGAGCCACGTCACCGCTTTTGAAATTCAGGGCTGGGGCCGCCTGCTCTTCATGACCGACGGGGCCATGAATATCGCGCCGGATCTGGGGCAAAAAGCCCAGATCGCCCAAAATGCCGTAGACGTCCTGCGGGGCCTGGGCTTTGCCCGGCCCAAGGTGGCTGCCCTGGCCGCGGTCGAGCTGGTCAATCCGGACATGCCCGCCGCTTTGGAAGGGGCCCTTTTGGCCAAAATGGCCGACCGGGGTCAGATCAAGGACTGCATCGTCGACGGACCCCTGGCCTTGGACAACGCCATTTCCCTGCATTCCGCCCAGGTCAAGGGCATCGATAGCCCGGTGGCGGGCCAGGCCGACATCCTCCTGGTTCCGGACATCGAAGCGGGCAATGTCCTCTACAAGGCCATCGTCTACTTTGGCAAGGAGGCCCGGGTTTCCGGGGTTATTGCCGGGGCCAAGGCCCCCGTCGTCCTCACCTCCCGCTCCGATTCCCATCAAGCCAAGCTGGATTCAATAGCCCTCAGCGCGGTATACGCCGCCGGGCTAAAATCATAAAAAACTGGAGGCTCTGCTATGAAGATTTTTGAGTACTTGAGCAAGTACGGGTATGAGCAGTTGGTGTTCTGCCACGACAAGACCACGGGCTTAAAAGCAATCATCGCTATTCATGACACCACCCTGGGCCCCGCCCTGGGGGGCACCCGGATGTGGAATTATGACTCTGAAGACGCCGCCATCGAGGACGTCCTCCGCCTGGCCCGGGGCATGACCTACAAAGCGGCGGCGGCCGGTCTCAACCTGGGCGGGGGCAAAGCCGTCATCATCGGCGACGCCAAAAAAGACAAGAGCGAAGAGATGTGGCGGGCTTTCGGCCGCTTCGTCCAAAGCCTGAACGGCCGGTACATCACCGCCGAAGACGTGGGCACCACCGTCCAGGACATGGACTTTGTCCACCTGGAAACCGACCATGTCACCGGTGTTTCCGCTTCCAGCGGCAGCAGCGGCAATCCCTCCCCCAAGACTGCTTTTGGCACCTATCGGGGCATGATGGCCACCGCCCAGGAAGTATGGGGCAGCGACGACTTGGCGGGCAAAGTGGTGGCCGTCCAGGGGGTGGGCAATGTGGGCTACTACCTCTGCCAGTACCTGCACCAGGCCGGGGCCAAGCTGGTGGTCTGCGACCTAAATCAAGAGCTCCTGGACCGGGTGGTCCAAGAATTCGGGGCCCAGGTGGTCGCCCCCGACGCTATCTATGACGTCCAGTGCGACATCTTCGCCCCTTGCGCCCTGGGCGCCGTCATCAACGACAAGACCCTGGCCCGGCTCAAGTGCAAAGCGGTGGCCGGTTCCGCCAACAACGTCCTGGCCGAGGACCGCCACGGGGACATGCTCCACGAAAAGGGCATCCTCTACGCCCCGGACTACGTCATCAACGCCGGCGGCCTGATGAACGTGGCCGACGAGCTGATGGGCTACAACGAAGAGCGGGCCATGGAAAAAGTGGCCACCATTTACGACAACATCGCCCGGGTCTACGCCATCGCCAAGCGGGACGGCATCCCCAGCTACAAAGCCGCCGACCGCATGGCCGAAGAGCGGATCGAGGCCCTGGGCCGGGTCCGGCGCAACTTCATCCGCCGCTAAATCATTTGCTTTCGCGGGCAGTTGTGGGCTTTACCCAAGAAAAGCCCCCAACTGTCCCTTTAGGAGGAGGTAAGAAATGTCCCACCTACTGCTGGTGATCAATCCCGGCTCCACCTCGACCAAAATCGCGGTATTTTCAGGAGAAGAGCCCGTCCTGGAGCAGACCCTGCGCCATACCGCCGAAGAACTTAAGGGCTATGGGCGCATCATTGACCAGTACCAGTTTCGCATGGAGATCATTCTGGCCTTTCTTCAAAAGGCCGGCTTTGACCTGGGGACCCTGTCCGCCGTGGTTGGCCGGGGGGGGATTCTCAAGCCGATAGTCGGAGGCACCTACTTGGTCAATGACCTGATGGTCCGGGACTTGACCGACGGTGTCCAAGGTGAGCACGCCTCCAACCTGGGGGGTATAATCGCCCGGGAAATAGCGGATAAGCTGGGCCTGCCCGCCTACATCGTCGATCCCGTCGCGGTGGACGAACTGTCCCCCCATGCCCGGATTTCCGGCCTGCCTGAGATTGAGCGGCGCAGCATTTGGCATGCCCTCAATCAAAAGGCGGTGGTCCGCCGGGCGGCGGCGGAACTGGGCCTGGATTACGAAAAAGCCAATTTCATCGGCGTCCACCTGGGGGGCGGCATTTCCGTGGCCGCCCACGAAAAGGGCCGGGCCGTCGATGTCAATAACGCCCTCCACGGGGACGGTCCCTTTTCTCCCGAGCGGGCCGGGGGCTTGCCCGTCGGGGACTTGGTGGGTCTTTGCTATAGCGGCAAGTACACCCAGGGGGAAATAGGGAAAAAACTGGCCGGCCAAGGGGGCTTAGTCGCCTACCTGGGCCTGAACGACGGCCGGGCTATCCAAGCCCGGATCGAGGCCGGGGACGAAAGGGCCCGCTTGGTCTACGAGGCCATGGCTTACCAGATCGCCAAGGAAATCGGGTCTGCCGCCGCCGTCCTAAAAGGAGGGGTGGAGGCCATCGTCCTCTCCGGCGGCCTGGCCAATGACCGGGCTTACCTGGTGCCCTGGATAGTGGAGAGAGTTTCTTTTATCGCCCCGGTGAAAGTCTATCCGGGCGAATTTGAGATGCTGGCCCTGGCTCAAGGGGGCCTCAGGGTCTTGGACTCTCGGGAGGAGGCCCGGGAGTATCGATGAAATTCACCGGGCTTACCGGCGGCAAACTGGTAATCGTCGGCGCTTACGGCAGCGGCAAAACTGAGTTTGCCCTCAATCTGGCCTTGCAGATCGCCGACCTGGGGCCCCTGGCCCTGGTCGACCTGGACATCGTCAACCCCTACTTTCGCTCCCGGGACGCCACCGAACTCCTGGAGGAGCGGGGAGTGGAGGTGGTGTACAACCGGGAATTCCGGGACGCCGACTTGCCTGCCCTTTCCGCCCGCACCGACGCCGTTTTGGCCGGAGGGGACACCACAATCCTCGATGTGGGCGGCGACGACGGGGCCCGGGTTCTGGGCCGGTACAAGCCCTTGCTCTTGCGAAGCCGGGCCCAGGTCTGGATGGTGGTCAACTGCTTCCGTCCCTTTACCGCCGACCCGGAGGGGATCATCGCCACTGCCCGCCGGATAGGGGAAAAGGCGGGGCTGCCCATCACCGCCCTGGTGAACAACAGCAACCTGGCCCGGGAGACCGCCGCCGGACACGTCCGCCAAGGCGCTTCAATTGTCCGGGCAGCGGCCGAGAGAATGGGGATACCCCTTGTTTGCCACTGCTGCCGGCCCCGCCTGGCGGACCAGCTTTCCGACTTAGAGGATGAACTTTTTATCATGGAACTGAGCTTGTTTCCCGCAGATATCACTTAACGAAGGAGGTTATTTCGTGCCCAGAGTCGAGTTTGACCGCGAACGCTGCAAGGGTTGCGAACTCTGCGTCAGTGTCTGTCCCACCAAAATTATCTTCATGGACGAGGCGATCAACAAAAAAGGTTACAAAGTGGCCACCGTGCAGGAAATGGATAAGTGCATCGGCTGTGCCAACTGCGCTCGCATCTGCCCTGATACAGTAATCAAAGTCTACAAGTAAGAAAAAAAGGAGGGATAGAAATGGCCAAGCAATTGATGAAGGGTAATGAGGCCATAGGCGAGGCGGCCATCCAGGCCGGCTGCCGCTACTTCTTTGGCTACCCCATTACCCCCCAAAATGAAGTGCCGGAATACATGTCCCGGCGTTTGCCAGAAGTGGGCGGCGTTTTCCTGCAGGCTGAAAGCGAAGTGGCCGCCATCAACATGGTCTACGGCGCCGCCGGGGCCGGGGCCCGGGTGATGACATCCTCCTCCAGTCCCGGCATCAGCCTGAAACAAGAAGGCATTTCCTATATCGCCGGTTCGGAGCTGCCCTGTCTGATCATCAACATCATCCGGGGAGGACCTGGCCTGGGCGGCATCCAGCCGGCTCAGTCCGACTACTTCCAAGCCACCAAGGGCGGTGGCCACGGCGATTACAACCTCTTTGTCTTCGCCCCCGCCAGCATTCAAGAAATGGTGGACCTGATCATGGAATCCTTTGACATCGCCGACTACTACCGCAATCCGGTGATGATCTTGGGGGACGGCACCCTGGGCCAGATGATGGAACCGGTGGAGTTTAAGGCCCCGAAAAAGCGGGACCTGCCCCCCAAGGACTGGGCCACTACCGGCTGCGTCGGGAGAGAGCCCAACGTCATCAACTCCCTTTCCCTGGTGGCGGAAAACCTGGAACGGCATAATTGGCGGCTCCAGGAAAAATACAAGCACATGAAGGAAAACGAGCAGCGCTGGGAGCTCTACAAAACTGAGGACGCCGAGTTGGTCATGGTGGCTTACGGCACCACCGCCCGAATCGTCAAGAGCGTGGTAAACAAGCTGCGGGAGCAGGGGATAAAGGCTGGCCTGCTCAGGCCGATCACCATCTTCCCCTACCCGGTAAAGGCCTTTGCCCTGCTGCCGGAAACGGTAAAAGCTTTCTTGACGGTGGAGATGAGCGCCGGCCAGATGGTGGAAGACGTGCGCCTGGCCGTCAACGGGAAAAACCCCGTCCATTTTTGCGGCCGCACCGGCGGCGTCATTCCCACCCCGGCGGAAATCACCAAGGTCGCTATGGAAATTATGGGAGGTGAGCCCAGATGAAAGTTGTCTTTGAACGGCCCACAGCCCTGACCGATAAACAGACCCACTACTGCCCCGGCTGCACCCACGGCATCATCCACCGCCTGGTGGCGGAAAGCATCGACGAACTGGAGGTGCGGGAAAAGACCATCGGTGTGGCTTCGGTGGGCTGCTCCGTTTTGGCCTACGATTACTTCAACCTGGACATGCAGCAGGCTGCTCACGGCCGGGCCCCGGCGGTGGCCACCGGCATCAAGCGGGTCCATCCGGACAAGGTCGTCTTCACTTACCAAGGGGACGGCGACCTGGCCTCAATCGGCATGGCGGAAATCGTCCACGCCGCCGCCCGGGGGGAAAAGATCACCGTCATTTTCGTCAACAACACGATTTACGGCATGACCGGCGGCCAGATGGCCCCCACCTCCTTGGTCGGGCAAAAGACCACCACCTCGCCCCTGGGCCGTAAAGCCGAGCATTGCGGCTACCCCATCCGCATGGCCGAGCTCCTCTCCACCCTCCAGGGGGCGGTGTCGGTGGCCCGGGTCTCCGTTCACGACATCCCCAACATCATCAAGGCAAAAAAGGCGATTAAAAAGGCCTTTGAAACCCAGATCAAGGGCGAAGGCTTCGCCATCGTAGAGGTCCTTTCCACCTGTCCCACTAACTGGGGCCTGCCCCCCTTGGACGCCCTCAAGTGGCTGAAAGAAAACATGATCCCCTACTACCCGCTGGGGGAATACCGCACTCCCGGGGAGGTGAAGTAAGTGGCTGAAATGATCTTTGCCGGCTTCGGCGGCCAGGGCGTCATGTCCATGGGCATGATGGTGACCTACGCCGGTATGCTGGAAAACAAAAACGTCTCCTGGATCCCCTCATACGGCCCGGAAATGCGGGGCGGCACCGCCAACTGCGCCGTCGTCGTCACCCCCGAAGAAATTGGCTCGCCGATAATCACCGAGCCCGACGTGGTGGTGGCCATGAACCTGCCCTCCTTGACCAAGTTTGAACCCACCCTAAAGGCAGGGGGCACCCTGATCTACAACTCTTCCCTCATCGAGCGGGATGGGGGCCGGGAGGACATCACCGTCATCGCCGTCCCGGCCAACGACCTGGCCAACGAGCTGGGCAACACCCGGGTGGCCAACATGGTGGTCATGGGCACCCTGCTGGCCCAGACCAAGATCGTCAACCGGGATTCCATCCAGGAAGCCCTGCGCAAAGTCTTGCCCGCCCATCGCCA
>DGZR01000019.1:27223-28093 GCA_002397155.1 Firmicutes bacterium UBA4975
GGGACGGAGTTAGTGACACACTCGAAGGGGCTGCACCTCCTGCGGGGCAAGGATGTGTCACTAACTCCGTCCCCCTGACACACATGAGACAGAAGAGGGGTGAAGGGATGATAAGAAAACTAACGAGGGAGGATTATGCCAAGCTGTATTCTTTGTGGGCGGAGACGGCGGGAATGGGCCTCCGCTCTGTTGACGATTCTCCGGAAGGAATTGAACGCTTTTTGGCCCGCAATCCCGATACCTGCTTTGTCGCCGAGGAAAAGGGGGAACTGGTGGGGGCGATTATCTGCGGCCACGACGGGCGCCGGGGCTACATATACCATACGGCGGTAAGAGAAAGCCTGCGGGGCCAAGGAATCGGCAAGGGGCTGGTCGAAAAAGCTTTGGCCGCTCTCAAAGAAAAGGGTATCACTCGCTGCGGCCTTTTTGTCTACGCCGACAATATTTCGGGCCAGGATTTTTGGCGCTCCCAGGGCTGGGTGACCCGGCCGGACCTGGTCTACTTTAATCTGCCCTTGGACCCGGAAAATCTTTAGTGTGTCACTAACTCCGTCCCCTTGACACATTTTATATTTAAGGGAATTTTGGAGAGATTAGGACGGGTGATATGATGCGGTCCGAGATAATCGAGCTTTTTAAGGTTTTAGCGGCTATCGACAGTCCTTCCGGCCAGGAAGGAGCTATAGCGGAAAAGGTAATGTCTCTACTTGCAGGGCGAGGGTTTTCCCCGAAACAGGACCCGGCGGGCAACATAATCGCTGTCCGGGGCCGGGGCGAACCCTTGCTTCTTTGCTGCCACCTGGACACAGTGGAAAGCACGGCGGACCTGGAGGTCCGGATTGAAGGGGACTACATCAAGAGCGGCGGCAA
>DGZR01000019.1:28419-31078 GCA_002397155.1 Firmicutes bacterium UBA4975
CGGTGGGGGCTGGTCCTGGATGCCGGGGAGCCGGTGGGGGCGGTAATCAACCGGGCCCCCGGTGAATCGGACCTGGAAATCCTCATCCACGGCCGGGGCGCCCATGCCGCCGCCAATCCCGAACAGGGAATCGACGCCATTCGCCTGGCCGCCGGTTTTATTGAGCGCCTGCCCCCTCACCGCCTGGAGAAGGACTCTACTTTTAATATTGGCGTGATCCGCGGGGGAGCGGCGACAAACACCATCTGCCCCCGGGTCCAGCTCTTGGGTGAAGTGCGCAGCTTTGACGATGCCCAGCGCCGGAGTTTAGTGGGGGAGCTGGAGGGCGTACTGGAAAAGGCCCTGGCGGGCAGCGGCGGTTCTTTTGAATTGAAGAGCCGGGACTCTTACCCCGGCTACTTGGTCCCGGCGGACCACGGCCTGATTGGGCTTTTGAGGAAAACTGCCCGACCCCTGGAGATTGAGGTGGATGTCCACTCCCGCTTTGCCGGCAGTGACGCCAATAGCCTGAACGGCCTGGGCTTGACCGTGGTCAACCTGGGCATCGGGGTGGAGGGCAATCACAGTTTTGCCGAAAGGGTCTCGATTCCCGAAATGGCGAAGATGGGGGCCTGGTTAAAAGCAATCCTAGAGGAATGGGCCAATGCCCGCTCTTAACCTGCGAATGGCCCGGGTTGAGGCCATCGACCAAGAAGGGGAAGGGGTTCAATTTCTCACGGTGGATATGGGGGACCGGCTGGAAAGGGCGGTTAATTACCTGGACCTGGGGGAGAGGGTGGCGGTGGGCGAAGAAGTGGTGGTAAACACCACGGCAGTGGACTTGGGCCTGGGCAGCGGGGGCTGCCACTTTGTCCTGCCTGGTTCCGGCAAGCTGGACCGGGGCTGGGGCCACTTGATGAAGCTCCGCTATACTCCTCTGCAGCTCAGGGTAAGGGCGGCCGAGGAGCAAGACAGCCCTTGGCACCCCCTGTTTTTGCAGGAGAAGGGGCTGGGGGGAATACCGGTCTTGGTCGCCGAGCTGCACAGCATGGTGGCCCCCTTGGCCCTGGCCCTGCAAGTCCTCGATCCCGGGGCCCGGGTGGTCTACCTGGTCACCGAGGGAGGCGCCCTGCCGGCTGCTCTCAGCCATAATACGGCCCGGCTCAAGGAGCTGGGGGCTATTTCCCGGGTTATAACCAGCGGCCAGTCCTTTGGCGGCGACTTGGAGACAATTAACGCCTTTACCGGGCTGCAGGCCGCCCGGCTGGTGGCCCGGGGGGACTATGTGGTGGCAGCTATGGGGCCGGGGATTGCCGGCACCGGCACGGTTTACGGTTTCTCCGGTATGGAACAGGGGGCTACCCTACAAGCGGCCTATGCCCTGGGGGGACAACCAATTCTGGTGCCCAGGATCAGCTTTGCCGACAGTCGTCCCCGCCACCGGGGCATCAGCCACCACAGCCTGACCGTGCTGACCCGGGCTTACCTGGGTCCCGCCTGGGTGCCCCTGCCTCTGCTGCCGGGGAGCAAGGGCCGGGCGGTGCTGGACCAGGCCCGGGGGCTCCCCCGGCGCTGCCGCCGGCGCTGGCTGGAGGGAGAGTACATCGGGGAAATTGCCGCCAGGCATCCCCGGCTCTTTTCCACAATGGGCCGGGGCTACCCCCAGGATAAGGAGTTCTATTGGGCTCTAGGGGCGGCGGCCCGCTTGGCCGTGAGTTTGGACAGGTCTAAAACCCCCTGTAGGCGCATAGCTATTAAGTAGCCTAAAAGGGGGGAGGAGTCATGGGTCTGCGGCAATTGTTTTTGTTCCCCGGAGAGTACCATAAGGTGTTTCGCACCTCCCTCCTCATCCTCCTGGCCGCTCTCACATTTGGCCTGATTTTCGGCTCGATCTACGTGGGCTACATGGATTACTACGCCTTGGAAGAGCTGGAAAACGGACTGGACTACTACCTGCAGATAACGGACGAGGGGGGAGAGGTGACCCGGGCCAGAATCGCCACCAATTCACTGAATACCAACGGGCTTTTTATTGTGTACACTGTCATCTGCGGCCTGGCGGTTATCGGGCTACCCCTGGTAGTGGGGATGCTGGCCTTTAGGGGGGCGCTTTTGGGCTTTACCACCGGCTACCTGGTCCAGCGCCTGGCCTGGAAGGGGGTTGTCTTTGTCGGGGTCACTTTGCTGCCCTTTGCCCTGGTCACCGTAATCACTTCCCTTTTTTCCGGGGCCACCGCCATGACTTTTAGCTGGATCATCCTAAAAAAAGTTTTTGGCGGCCAGGACCATCGGCCTACCCCGATCCTGGGCTACCTGGGCCTAGAGCTCCTGGCTTTTCTCATCGTCTTTTTGCTGGCCCTCTTGGAGGCGGGGACTGTTCCCTGGCTCTTTGCCCGCTTGCTGCCCTGGGCCCTGAACTAAAAAAAGCCGCTTTTTTAAAAGCGGCTTTTAAAATGGGTTACTTCAGTTCTTCAAGCAAGTGCTGGAGGGTGTCGGCGGCGTTCCCCAAGAGGAGGACCACCCCGTCTTTGCGGGTATAGATGGGGTTTTCCACCCCGGCGTAGCCGGGCTTGAGGTCGTAGTTGCAGATGACGATCTTGGGGGCCATATCCACGTTCAGGATTGGCATTCCAGAAATCGGGGTGTCTTCGCTTTCCCGGGCGGCGGGGTTCATGACGTC
>DGZR01000020.1:0-948 GCA_002397155.1 Firmicutes bacterium UBA4975
GAATTAGTGCGCAGCCTGGGCGGCGAAATCGTGGGCTTTGCCTTTTTAGTAGAACTGACCTTTTTACAGGGCCGGGATAAACTGGGCGGCTATCCCGTCTATTCCCTTTTGGAGTATGATTCCGAGTAAAGTCGCCCGAGGGGGGGCGGAGGCTTTGACCTTAGAGCGGATCTATGACAACATCGCCAAGTACGCCCCAGACTTTGACCGGGGGCTTATTGAGCGTGCCCGGGAAATGGCGGCTTCCGCTCATTCCGGCCAGGTCCGGGAGTCGGGGGAATCCTTTATCATGCACCCCCTGGCGGTGGCGGAAATCCTCACCGAGCTGGAGCAGGACCTGGAGACAGTGGCCGCCGCCATCCTTCACGACGTAGTTGAAGACACCGCAGTAACCCTGGAGGAAATCCGGGCCAAGTTTGGCCCGGAAATCGCCTTATTGGTGGACGGGGTCACCAAGCTCATGCGCCTGCGCTTTCAGTCCAAGGCCCAGCAGCAGGCAGAAAACCTGCGCAAGATGTTCATGGCCATGGCCAGCGATTTCCGGGTCATCCTGATCAAATTCGCCGACCGCCTGCACAACATGCGCACCCTGGACTACCTACCGGCGGCCCGGCAAAAGGAAATGGCCCGGGAAACCCTGGAGATATACGCCCCTTTAGCCCATCGACTGGGCATTTTCCGCTTTAAGTGGGAACTGGAAGACCTGTCCTTCCGCCACCTGCACCCCCGGGACTACTACACCCTGGTGGCCGAGTTGCGCCTGCGCCGGGCGGAACGGGAAGAGGTGATGGGCAGGATTATCGACTACCTCCGGACCAGCCTGGAAGAAGCGGGGCTG
The DNA here is from genome assembly GCA_002397155.1 of Firmicutes bacterium UBA4975. Lineage (GTDB taxonomy): Bacteria > Bacillota > Proteinivoracia > UBA4975 > UBA4975 > UBA4975. The sequence continues at coordinate 839 of DGZR01000020.1, forward strand.
GAGGCGGAGATCACCGGCCGCCCCAAGCACCTGTACAGCATCTGGCAAAAGATGACCCAGCAGCAAAAAGAGCTGAGCGAGATATACGACCTCACCGCCATCCGGGTGGT
>DGZR01000020.1:1203-3781 GCA_002397155.1 Firmicutes bacterium UBA4975
CCCGGCCACTTTAAGGACTACATCGCCATGCCCAAGAGCAACGGCTACCAGTCTCTGCACACTACGGTGGTGGCCCTCAAGGGCAATCCGGTGGAAGTGCAGATCCGCACCTGGGAGATGCACCGCCTGGCCGAATACGGCCTGGCCGCTCACTGGCGCTACAAAGAGGGGGGCAAGGGCGACCGCCAATTTGAGGAAAAGCTGGCTTGGCTGCGCCAGTTTATGGAGTGGCAAAAAGAGACTAAGGATACCAATGAGTTCATCGAAAACCTCAAAGTCGACCTCTTTGACGACGAGGTCTTGGTCTTCACTCCCAAGGGGGATGTAATCGACCTGCCCATCGGCTCGGTTTCCCTGGATTTTGCCTACCGCATCCACACCGACGTGGGCAACAGCACGGTGGGGGCCAGGGTGAACGGCAAACTGGTCCCCTTGAGTCACCGACTGGAAACGGGAGACATCGTGGAGGTCCTCACCCAAAAAGGGGCGACCCCCAGCCGGGACTGGCTGAAGACGGTGAAGTCTTCTCAAGCCCGCACGAAGATCCGCCAGTGGTTTAAGCGGGAGGGCCGGGAGCAAAACATCGAAAAGGGCCGGGAACTCCTGGTCCGGGAGCTCAAGCGCTACGGCTTGGTCCTGGCCGATTTGGGCGAGGAGACCTTTGCCAGCCTGCTCAAGCGCTACAATTACCAGCCCGAACAAGAAGAAGACTTTTTTGCCGCCCTGGGTTACGGCGGCCTCAACGCCGTCACCGTTGGTCGGCGGATATACGAATTCATCGCGGCCCAGCGAGAAAAGGAGATTTCCCTGGCCGAGGTGGAACTGGTCAAGGGCGCTGCCTCCAAGTCCGAGGCCCCGGTCTTGGTCAAGGGGGTCGACAACCTCTTAGTCCACTTTGGCCGCTGCTGCAAGCCCCTGCCCGGTGACGGGATTGTTGGCTACGTCACCCGTGGCCGGGGCATCACCGTGCACCGGGACGACTGTCCCAACATCCGGGAGGCCGCCCCCGAGCGCCTGCTAGAAGTGACTTGGGGCAGTTCGGAAAACCAGAGCTTTCCCGTGGAATTGGTGGTCAACGCCTGGGACCGGAAGGGGCTGCTCTCGGAAATCATGAACGCCCTGGGAGAACTAAAGGCAAACATCCTCAGCATTAACGGCAGCGGTCTCAAGGACGGTTCCGCCCAGGTCCACCTGACGGTGGAAGTGCAGAGCCTGGACCACCTGGGCCAGATCAGCGACAGGCTCCGCTCAATCCGCTCGATAATGGACGTGAGCCGCCAGACCCGGGCCTAGACCTTTGATACGAGGAGAGATACCATGCGCATAGTCTTGCAGCGGGCGAGCCGGGCCGCCGTCCGAGTCGAGGGCCGGGTGAGAGGCGAAATCGGGCCGGGCCTCCTTATCTTGGTGGGGGTAGGGGCCGGGGACAGCAGCGAAGACGCCCGGGCCCTGGCGGAAAAGACCGCCCACCTGCGAATATTTGCCGATAGCCAGGGCCTGATGAACCTTTCCCTGTTGGACACCAAGGGAAAAGCCCTGGTCGTCAGCCAGTTCACCCTGTACGGGGACTGCCGCCGGGGCCGCCGCCCTTCCTGGCATCTGGCCGCCCCTCCCCACCAGGGGGAAGCGCTCTATGAAGAATACTGCCGCTTTTTGACCCAACTGGGGATCCCGGTAGCGACCGGGGTCTTTGGGGCGAAAATGGCGGTGGAGATACATAACGACGGTCCGGTGACCCTGGTGCTGGACAGCGAGGAGTTGAGGTAAGATCATGGAGTACAGAGCACTGACCTTGGGCAGCATGGCCACCAACTGTTACCTGGCCTGGTGCCCCGAGAGCATGGAGGCCCTGGTCATCGACCCGGGCTTTGAGCCGGACACAGTCCTCAAAGAAATCGCTGACCTGGGTCTAAAAGTCCGGTACATCGTCAACACCCACGGTCACATCGACCACATCGGGGCCAACCGGGCGCTCCATGAGGCCCTGGGCGCCCCCATCGCCATCGGCAGGGAGGACGGGCCAATGCTGGCCGACCCGCGGCAAAATCTGTCCGGCTTCATCGGGGGGGCCCTTACTAGCCCCGCCCCCCAACTCCTGCTGGACGAGGGGGACAGCTTGGAGTTTGGCGGCTCAGCCCTGCAAGTACTGGCCACCCCGGGGCACACCCCCGGCGGAATCAGCCTCTATGGCCACGGGCGCCTCTTTTGCGGCGATACCCTGTTTTGCGAGTCCATCGGGCGCTCGGATTTTCCCGGCGGCGACCACCGCCTGCTCCTCAAATCCATCCGGGAAAAACTCCTACCCCTGCCGGGAGAAACCCAGGTATTGCCGGGCCACGGACCCGCTTCCACCCTGGCTTACGAGAAAGCCAATAACCCCTGGCTCCGGGGATAATGACCACCCTTTTCGGCATAATAGCGGTACGGATTTTATGCCCAAAGGAGGGGTCGGGATGCAGGAGCAGAACATCAGGACAGCCCTGGAAAAATTGCGGGCCCAAAAACTGCGCCGGGTAGACCTGCACAAGTTGCTGGACGGCATTGACGGGGGTAAAAATGACGCCGAAATCGCCCAGCA
>DGZR01000020.1:4103-4994 GCA_002397155.1 Firmicutes bacterium UBA4975
GAACCCTGGCGGAGCAGGGGGGTGCAGCTTTTATGGCTGCTTCCCCAGGCCCAAGTAGAAGAAAACCCCGAAAGCTGGGACCTGTCCCTGGAGGTGGCAAGGGAGGGGGACGAACTGTGCCTGGCCCTCAAGGACGGCCGGGGGCAAGTAAAGAGGCGGGTCCCGGCCCAGTCCCCGGACTTTTTGCGCGCTCTGTTTTCCCTTCTCAGCTCTTACTGGGGCAGTCCCATAAGCCCTTGGGGGATCGTGACCGGAGTGAGGCCGGGGAAAATCGCCGCCGGTCTCTTGGCCGTCTACTCTCCCGCCCAAGCTGCCCTCCGCTTGGAAAAAGAGTGGCTCCTGCGAAAAGACAAGGCCCGGCTGCTGCTGGCGGCGGTGGGAAACGGGTATCCCCTGCTTCGTCCCGAAGGCCTTTCCCTATACGTCTCCGTCCCTTTTTGCCCCAGCCGCTGCCACTACTGCTCCTTTGCCTCCCTGCCCCTGGCCCTGTGGCGGGACAAGCTGGGAGAATATGTGCGCCGGGGGGCGGCGGAACTATCCGCCCTGCTGGCCGCCTGCCGCCAAGAGGGCATCGAGGTAAACAGCATCTACGTGGGGGGCGGTACCCCCACCGCCCTGGACCCCGACCAACTGGGAGAGCTGCTGGCCCCGGCCCGGGGCAGCCGGTGCGAGTTTACCGTGGAGGCCGGGCGGCCGGACACCTTGAGCTCCGCTCATCTGGCGGTTTTCCGGGAGCTGGGGGTAAACCGCCTCAGCGTCAACTCCCAGTACCCCCTGGACAGCACCCTCAGGGCCATCGGCCGGGAACACACCGCCGCCCAGTTTTACCGGGCTCTGGACCTGGCGGTGGCAGCGGGCTTGGGCCCCGTCAACACCGACCTGATTATCGGC
>DGZR01000069.1 GCA_002397155.1 Firmicutes bacterium UBA4975
CGGATTTCGTACAGCTCTTCCCTCTTCAAATTAGAAATCAAGCGGCCGTCAAAGTGGATCTCGCCCTCGTAGATTTTTTGGTTGGGTTCAAAGAGCTGGAGGATGCTGAGGGCCATTTGGCTCTTGCCGCTGCCGGACTCGCCGACGATGCCCAGAGTCTTGCCTCCGTCCAGGTGAAGGGAGACCCCGTACACGGCCTTGATCAAACCCCGGCGGGTATGAAAGTAAGTGTGCAGGTTCTTAATCTCTAATAAGCTCATCTCGCTCCCCCCTTACTTTTCACTGGCTCTTGGGTCCATAGCTTCCCGAAGCGCGTCCCCAACCAGGTTTATGCTCAGTGCGGCGATGAAGACAAATAGTCCTGGGATTACCCATCTCCACCAGTAGTACTCGATGACAGCGGTGCTCTGGGCCGTGGTCAGCATATTGCCCCAGGACGGGGTGGGAGGAGCGACGCCAAAGCCCAGGAAGGAAAGGCCCGCCTCAGAAAGCAGGGAACCGGCGTAGCCCAAAGTGATATTGACGATGACCAGGTTGAAGACGTTGGGCAGGATATGGCGGACAATGATGTTTTTCTGTTTGACCCCTAGAGCCCGGGCGGCCAAGACAAAGTCCTTTTCCCGCTCTACGAGAATCTGGGCCCTGACCAGGCGGGCCAGCCCCATCCAACCCAGGACGCCCAAGATCACCATGATCATGTAGATCCGGTTCATCTCTGACACCTTGCCGACGACAATCGACGAAAGGGTGATGGCAATCGGCAAGAAGGGTATTGACATGAAGATATCGGTGAGGCGCATGAGGGCGTTGTCCAGCCAGCCGCCAAAGAAACCGGCGGAAAGGCCGACAATCAGAGCAATAATCACTTCGATTACCACGGCGATAGCCCCGACAGTGAGGGAGATGCGGCCGCCGTGGATGATGCGGGTGAGGATGTCCCGGCCCTGTTCGTCGGTGCCAAAGACAAATCCCTTGTTGCCCCAAGCCCGGATTGCCCCGTCCTCGGTGATGGCGTAGTTTTGAAAATAGTCCGTATAGATCTGAGTAACCTTTTGTTTCTCAAGGCCGGCAGGCATCTTTAGTTGCCCGAAGTGATCGGCGCCCCAGTAGACGACCTTGCCGGTGTCCAAAAGCATGGTAAAGTTGTTCTTGCCAGCGTCCATGGCCACCACTTTGCCGTCATAGTCGGGGATGTCCAGGACCCCGTGGTCCATGTTGCCCCAAGCATAGAGCTTGCCCTTGTCGTCCAGGGCCATTACCGCCCGGTAAGAAGCGGCGATTTCCACCACGTTGACCGAGCCGTCGGTCAGTTCCTCGGGAACTGTGGCCACGGTATTGCTGGGAATGCCGATGGTGGCCACCGTGCCGTCATCCAAGAGGAGGATGACATTCATGGGTGCCGCCACCGCTTTTTTGATTCGGCCCTGGATACCTTCGGGCACGGCCTTGTTGAGCTGGTTTGGCATGGTGCAGCCCCAGACGAAAATCTCTCCGTCCTCAAAGAGGACCGCCGCGTACTGCTCGCCGCCGAGAATCTCGGCCACTTTTTTCCGAGATAGCCGCATTTGCAGGGCGTCGGGGACCTCGGCTTGTTTAAAGTTGTTGACCCCCCAGCCGTACAACCTGCCCTGAGCGTCCAGAGCCAGAGCAAAGCGGTCGCCGGCCGCTACCTGCACGATTTCGTTGTCCCTGACCTCTTGAGGGATTTTTAGAACCGGGGTGGAGTAGTTCTCCATGATATAAGAGGGCTCGGCACCCCAGACATAGACCTTGCCCTTTTCGGACAGGCCCAGGGAAAAAGAAATGCCGGAGGATACCTGCTTTACTCCCTCCCTTACCAGCTCCTTGGGGTAGTTCAAAAAGTTTTGGCTGGGACGGATGTTGCGGAGAGAGGTCTCCACGTAGGTCAAGTCGATGGGGTTCAGCCGGGAACCGATAAAGGAAAAGCAAAGGACCAGGATAAAGACCACCAGGCCGACGACCCCCAGGGTTTGCCGGAAAAAGTTTTTCATGATGGTCTTGCCGGGAGTCTGCAGGGCTTCTTCTTCCAAAATGGACATGTAGTCCTTTTCCCTAACAAAAAGCCTTTTAAGCATCGAAGCAAAGGATTTCCCCGCTTTTTTCAGATCCGAATTCCGAGCGGCGTTTTCTTGTACCGGTTTATTCTCCATACGATCTCACTCCCTATTCCAACTTGATGCGGGGGTCAATAAACCCGTACGTCAGGTCAGCGACAAAATTGGAAAAGATGCTGAGCATTGAAAAGAACAGGTTCATGGTGCAGACCAGCTGGATGTCCCGGTTGCTCACGGCCTTGACCAGCACCCGGCCCAGACCGTTCCAGGCAAAGATTGTCTCAGTGATGGCCGCGCCGCTAAAGAGGGAAAATATCGTCCAGATAAAAATCGTGGAAATGGGAATCAAGGCGTTGCGGAAAGCGTGAGAGTAGATTACAACTTTTTCGGAAAGCCCCTTGGAACGGGCCGTCCGGATATAGTCTTCATTGAGGGCATCCAACATGGCGTTCCTGACATAGCGGATGGTCCCCGCAATGCCGATGATGACCAGGGTGATGGCGGGCAGGAGCATGTACTTTAACCAGGAGGTGTAATAATAGAAGTCCTTGCCATAGGCGGTAATTGGCATGCCCCCTGCCGGCAGCAATTTTAGTTTAAGGGCGATGAAGAAAATAAGAGATAGAGCGACAAAAAATGAGGGCATGGAGTAGGTGGCCAGGGAAAACACCTGCCAAAAGCGGTCGAAAATCGATCCTCTCTTTACGGCGCAGTAGATTCCCACCGGAATGGTCAGGGCCAGGTCCAGGATGATTACCAAGATGTTGAGGATGATCGTGTTTTGCATAGGTTCCGCCACCGCGTCTTTTACCGGTCGGTTGTACAGAGAGGACCAGCCGAACTCGCCTTGAATGGTGTTGCCTACCCAGCGAAAATACTGGACAAAGTAAGACTGATCCAGCCCCAGTTTAATCCGCATGGCGTTATATGCGGCCTCATACTGTTCCAATTTTAAGCCCGGATTGAGCATGTGCTTGGCTGGGTCCCCCGGCATCATTTTTGTCAAGGCGAAGAGCATGATTGAGACAATGATGATAACCGGGATTAACGAGATCAAACGTTTAATAATATACCGTAACAATACAGGGGCCTCCTTTTTTCGGCTTTACCGCACTTGCTGATGATTGGACTATTATAATTAGCCCGGCTAAGGCTATTCTTTAGCCAGCGGAATGTGCGCACCTTGATGAGAATACTGCCCGTTGGGCTGACAATCCGGAGAGGGAGGTAAGAGGACAGGACAATGATTTTTGATTAAGAGAATGGGGATAGCTGCAAGCCATCCCCATTCCTTGGTAGCCTGATAACCTGGGATCTAAACCCTTTTACTTGTGGATGTCGCAGATGATCTCTGACCAGTCAGTAAAGGGAGTGGTAGCGAAGCCCTTGACTTCGGTGCGGAAGACGTCGTAGTACTCGTTGGAGTAAAGGGGAATGGTGGGAAGAATCTCATACCACCGCTCCTGGAACTCGAGCCAGTACTTGGAGAAGGTTTCCTTGTCCTCGGGGTCCAGACCCCGCATCTTGATCATGATTTCGTCCAGCTCGGGGTCGTTGACCTGGCAGGAGTTATACCATGTGCCCAGCCAGTCGGAGTGGAATTCGTAGTAGGGGTCAAAAGCTACGCCAAAGTTGGTGGCCAGGTTAAAGGTGTGGTAGTACCTTTCGGCCGGGTCAAGTTCGTAGGCGTAGTAGTACAGTTCGAGCAGGGCGTCAAAGTCGCCTCTGGCGATATCCCATTCAATACCGGCTTTGTGAGCGTTGGCCTTGAATTGGATTTCGACGTTGTCGGTGACGTTGTTGTCTTCGGTGCCGAAGTGGTGGATGACCAGCTTCTTGCCTTCGGCGTTATGGCGGTAGTAGCCGCCGGTGCCTACCTTGGCCGGATCGAATGGGGTTTTGCCGTCGGCTTCAAACTTCCATTCGGTCTTATCCAGGAGTTCGTTGGCCTTGGTGGGGTTCAAGGTGAAGTGGGGGAAAGCGTCGATGGCGGCTTTGTTGTCTTCATACATCCACTGGGCCAGGCCGTAGTAACCGTTGGTAACTGAGCCGTAGCCGCCGAGGACGTTCAAGATAACTTCGTCGCGGTCGATGAGGTATGCCAGGGCATGGCGCACGTTGGCGTCGGCGGTGGGGCCGAAGTCGGTGTGGATGAACACGCCGCCAAAGCCGTTACGGGCATAGTACTGAACGTCAGTTGTACTCGCCGCCTTGGCCTTTTCAATCTTTTCCCCTTCGATGACGCCGGTAACCGCGTCAACGTCGCCGTTGATGCACTGGTCGACGTCGGTGTCCTGGGGAATTGAGCGGATGATGACATATTCCAACTGGGGAAGTTTGCCATCATAGGTGCCCTTGTAGTATTCGTTAACCTTTACAGTGACGGTGCCGTTCCCGAAGCTGACGAACTTGTATGGGCCGGCGCTAACTGTCGGGTTGTAACGAACCTGGGTGGCGACCCTGGTGAAGAAGGTCTTCAACTCTTCGCCTTCGGGGGCGACCAGCTTGGCACCGTCGTCATTTTGGTCGATGGTGGTGCCGGGGGCCCAGGCATGGGCGGGGATGGGCATGGAAGAAGTGTAAAGGACTTCGTAGAAGTAAGGAAGCTCTTCTTTGTCGATGGTGACGGAGAACTTGTAATCGCTGATGAGCTTGATGCCTTTAAAGCGGTCGGCTTCGCCCTTGAAGTAAGCGCTGTAGCCTACCAGGCCTTCGCCTACGTCGCTGCTTGCTCCCGCCTCAGTCCAGATGGGAGAAGCAAACCAGAGATAGTAAAATACGAAGTCTTCGGCGGTGATCTTGGTACCGTCGTTGTACTTCAGGTCTTTGTGGATTTCAAAAGTGTAGATCTTGTTGCCCGCATCATCCAACTCGGTTTTGAGTTCCTTGACGACTGTTTCGTCCAGAACGATTTCACCGGCGGGGGTGGTGGCATAGGTCGAGTACCCGTTGATCAGATTACGTACCCAGACGTCGTAAGCGCTCTGGCCAAATCCGGAAACAAAGTTGCCGGAAATTTCAGGGCTGCCCACGATCAGTGTGCCGGACGCCTCTATGCTGGGGGTAGTGCCCTCGGGTGTGCAGCCAACGAGAGCGGCAGCGATAAAGGCTGTTGCCAGCACCAGAACCAAAAGCCTTTTCATTCCTTTTCCTCCCTTGATAAAATTTAATCTGTATTTTAGGCGGTTATCCGCACTAAAACCAAAAGTATGGGCCTTCTCTCCACTAAACTATATTCGACGCCAAGGGCAAAAATCCTGCTTTTTCCGGGGAAGAAAAACCCCGGGGCAGGCCCAAAAGCCTAAAGCTTGTCCCTATTATACTAGATTAAAAAACTCAGTCAAGCTCTTTATAAAAGCAGGCCCGGCGGAAGAGCCCCGAATATCGTGACGGTCGGGAAAAAACCTTTTCACCTTTAACCGCAATTATACCGGGTCCCTTCAGGCTGGTCAATGGTTAATGGCTGGGATTTGGCCCGATTTAAAAACCGCCCATGATACAAAAACAATCTTATCGCGGGGTTGGGGATGGATTTTAAATTTTCAAAGAACCCTTGCCTTGTCCGGAAAAACCCCCGCCGAACCCGTCGGCGGGAGAGTTCCCTCTAACATTCAACTCTCGAGCCCGCCATTCCTTCAATGACACAATGATGAAACACTAGTGTAATTGTTTTTTGCAAATTAATGAAAAAACCCTCCCGAAAGAGGGTCTTGCTTCCCTAGATCAATTCCATCTCCCTGCCCACTTTTTCAAATACTGACAGGGCGTAAGCCAGGTCGTCCGGGCTGTGGGCGGCGGAGAGCATGACCCTGATCCGCGCCTTGCCCACCGCCACCAGGGGGAAACCGATAGTGGTGGCAAATATCCCCTCGGCAAACAAGCGCTTGCTGAACTCCAGAGAATCCCGGGCGTCGCCGATCATCACCGGTGTAATCGGGGTCTCGGTATGGCCGGTATCAAAGCCCAGTTTTTCCAGGCCCTGCCTAAAGACTCGGGCGTTTTCCCACAGGCGCTCCACCAATTCGTCCCCTTGGCTTAAAATCCGCACGGCCTCCAGGGTGGCGGCGGTATCGGGAACAGTAAGGGCGGAGCTGAAGGTAAAGGGCCGAGCCTTTTGCTTGATGTACTGAATGAGCCCCCCGCTGCCCGCGATGCAGCCGCCCATGACGCCAAGGGCTTTGGAAAAAGTGCCCACCTCCACATCCACCTGGCCGTGCAGGCCAAAGTGGTCTACAATTCCCCGGCCCCCGCGGCCCAGCACTCCTTCTCCGTGGGCGTCGTCCACCATGGTCATCGCCCCGCGGGCTTGGGCCAGTTTGACGATACCCGGCAGAGGGGCGATGTCTCCGTCCATGCTGAAGACGCCGTCGGTGACCACCAGGACCCGGCCCGGGAGGGGTTGCCTTAGTATCTCGGCCAAGCCCTCCAGGTCGTTATGGGGGTAGACCTTGACCTGGGCCCGGCTGAGGCGGGCGGCGTCGATGATGCTGGCGTGGTTGAGCTCGTCGCTGACGATGGTGTCTTCCTTGCCCACCAGGGCGGGAATTGCGCACATGTTGGCGATCAAGCCGGACTGCACGGTGAGGCAGGCCTCGACCCCCTTGAACTTTGCCAGCTCCCGCTCCAGCTCTTCGTGGATGGTCATGGTGCCGGCAATGGTGCGCACGGCCCCGGGACCGACGCCGTACTTGTCGATGGCGGCCTTGGCCGCCGCCTTGATCCGGTCGTCGGCGGCAAAGCCCAGGTAGTTGTTGGAACAAAAGTTCAGCAGTTTCCGCCCCTCGATCTCCACCCAGGGCCCCTGGGCCGACTGGATGGTATGGATGTTTTTATACAATCCTTTATCCTTTAGTTCCTGCAGTTCTCTTTCAATAAAGTCCAATTGAGCGGTAGGCATCTCTTCTTCTCCTCCTAGGGATACAGTATTATCTTGCCGCTGTTGCCGCTGATGGCCAGGGCAAAAGCCTTTTCGTACTCCTCAAAACTAAAGCGATGGGTGATGATCGGGGTCAGGTCCAGACCGCCCCGGAGGAGGGCCTGCATCATGTACCAGGTGTCGAACATGCGGCGGCCGTTGATGCCGTAGATTTTAATTCCTTTAAATATAACCTGGTCGGCCAAGTCGATGGCCACCGGGCTCTCGGGCAAGCCCAGCAAGGCGGCCCAGCCCCCTTTGCGCAGGGCCCGGAGCCCGTCGTTGATCGAAGCGGGGTGGCCGGCCATTTCCAGGAGGACGTCCGCCCCCAAGCCCTGGGTCGCCGCCAGGACATTGGCCGCCACATCGTCCCGGCCCACCTTGTAAACCTCGTCCGCCCCCATTTTCCGGGCCAGGTCCAGGCGGTAATCGTTGAGGTCGCTGGCAAAAACCCTGCTGGCCCCGGCTTTTTTCGCGATAGCCGCGGCAATGATTCCGATGGGCCCGCAGCCGGTGATGAGCACGGTGCTGCCCACCAAGGAGTCCACCAGGGCGGTGTGGACGGCATTGCCAAAGGGATCGTGGATGGCCGCCACTTCGTCGGAGATCTCCGGGTCCAATTCCCAGATGTTGCCCCGGGGCACCCGCACGTACTCGGCAAAGCAGCCGGCGGTGTCCACCCCGATGATTTTCACATCCTGGCAGATGTGGCCTTGGCCGGTGCGGCAGTAATAGCACTTGCCGCAGGTAAAGTGGCCTTCGGCGCTGACCCTGGTCCCCAGGGGCAGGTCGTCCACTCCTTCTCCCAGGGCCGCCACTTCGCCGCAAAACTCATGGCCAAAGACCAGGGGCGGCTTTATTCGGCCTTGGGCCCACTTATTCCACTGGTAGATGTGAACATCAGTGCCGCAAATGGCAGTGGCGGTGACCTTCACCAACACTTCCCC
>DGZR01000077.1 GCA_002397155.1 Firmicutes bacterium UBA4975
GCCAAGTTGCAGCCCCGGGAACCTGCCGAGAGGATGAGGCGGCCGGGGTAAAAGTGGTAGAGGGGCTTTTTTTCAATAGGGTCCAAGGCCAGGGCCAAGACCTGCCCGTAGTTAGTGGCAAAGAGGAGGCCGTCGATGTTTCGGCGGACCCGGCAGAGGCCCCAGCCCCCGGGGGGAATCAGGCAGTTATGGGGGCAAAGGAGGCAGCGGACCGCCCCTCCCTCCTTTTCCCAATAGAGGGCTTCTTTCATTTTTTTTTAAGTAAACCTCTGGACGGTGAAGATGCTGAGCTCAGCCTCCCCCGACCGGTCCCAGGGGATGCCGGCTTTGCGGCAGACTATGCGCAACTGTTCTTCGGGAGTGTCGACGCCGGGCAGGTCCGGCAGGAGCAGCCCCCGGCGACCCCGCCACTGAGCTACCAAGCCGTAGACCGCCGGGTCCAGTTGGGAATAGTCGGCGGGAGTCGGGGCCGTCAGGACATCCACACTGATTGAAAGCCCGGCCAGCTCGGCAAGGGCGACAGGGGTAAAGCGGGGGTCCTGGGTGGCGGCGGCGATGGCATTGGCGATTATCTCCTGGGCCAGGGTCTCCCGGGCGGGCAGGATGGTGCCGATGCAGCCCCTGAGCTCGCCCTGGGCCTGGAGGCTGACAAAGGCCGCCCCCGGCCGATCCAGGGGAGAGGGCGGGGCATCGAGCTCCAGCACCTGGCCGGTCTCCAGGTAGTGCCCGATGGCCTGGCGGGCCAGTCTGACCTGGCTGCTACTCTCTGCCGAGTGAGGCCCGGTCTCTGGGGCCAGGGTGAAAAGGGCGACCAGGTAGCCCACGCCGTAGGGCCCCTGGTAACTAAGGACCTGGCTCCTGCTATCCCGGCCTTCTATTGCTCCTAAGAGGGTGACCAGGGGCCGCCAACCGCATTCGGCCGCCCTTTGCCGGAATTCGGCCGGGAGGGACAGTACCCGGGAAAAATCATTTTCCTCGAGAGCGGCGGCGATAGCCCCGTCAAATTCAGCCCCGGCGGGATTGTAAGGAGAAGGGCCGTCTTCGCTCAAGCAGTGGGAGAGGTCGCCGCTGGCCAGGATGCCCACCCTTTGCTCAGCCGCCTCGGCCAAGACTTTGCCAATGTCATAGCACTCGTGGGGGGGAAGGCCGCCGATGCGGACGCAGACCACTTTGCCCCGCCAGCCCGCTTCCCGCAGATACCAGAGGGGCACCATGGCCCCATGGTCCAAAGCGGGACTGTAGCGGTGCCCGGCCAGTTGGCGGCTGTTGACCAGGATGAGGGACAGCCCCCGGCTTTGCGCCAGGGCCTGAGCCCTGCGGCCGTAGGCCGTGTCCGCCGCCCAGGTCATGGAAACGGTGGAGCCAAAGGGGGTGAAATCCCCCTTCAGGGTATCCCAGCCGGCGATGGTGTAGGCATCGGAAAACACCGGCCCGTGGGGAGTTAGGATGACGACGGTTTCCGGTTCGGCCCCGGCCAAGGCGGCGGCCAGCTCTTGGTAGGCCTGGTGGGTGGGAGCGGCTTTGGGCTTCAGCTCATCCCCCACCCCCTCGATGAGCAGGGGCGGGTGGGGGGCGAAGCCCGCGAAAACTACTGGAGACAAAAGGCCTCACCTCCAAAGGTCAGCGGTATTCTTTAACGACAAAGGGTGAAGTCATGGCGGCCAAAAGGGCGCCATAGCCCGGGGTAAAGGTCAGGACATCCCCCACTTTTACGGGTTCGGGGTACTCGCTCACATCCAGGAGCAGGTGGTCGCTGCTGGCCCCCAGGATTTCCACCCCAGGAGGAGTCTCCAGGCCGTCCACCACCACATCCTGGCGGCCCAGGGCCAGGATAGCCCGCAGGTGTTCCCCCCGGTCGGTAAAGACCGGGGTGCCGCCAAAGGCGTCCTGACCGATTTCCCCAATCGGCACCGAGGGCTTTTGCCTGAGCTCGATGACCTCGGCCTGGAGCTGGAAGCAGTCCAAGTGGGCGCCGACCAGGGGCTGCCGGGCTACGGTTTCCCGGCCCAGGACAATGCTTTCGCCCAAGCGCAACTGAGTGACGGGGGGCAGACGGCCGGCCAAGAGGAGGGGCAGGCTGCTGGAATTGCCCCCGGAAATGACGGGCAGGGGTCGGGAATAGATGGTCTGGGCCCGGCGGTTGTACTCCAGGAGCTGACCCAGGTTTTCTCGGGTGGGAATGACCCCGCCGTAGCAGGTCAGGTTGGTGCCCAGGCCCAAAAGGCGGATGTTTTTCAGGGGTATTATCCCTCGGACGGTTTCTTCTAGCTGGTCGGGCATGATCCCTTCCCGCAAGTCCCCTAAATCGATCATGAGAATCACTTTGTGCAGGAGGCCGGCCCGCCCGGCGGCGGCGTCCAGGGCGCGGATGGTGGCCAGTTCGGAGTTGAGGCTGGTCTGGAACAGTTCCACCACCCCGTCGGCCTGGCTGGGCATGGGCAAACGCAGCAGGAGCAGGGGGGTGTCGATCCCGGCCTCGCGCAAGCGGCGGGCGTTTTCCAGGCGTGATTCGGCCAGGACACGAATCCCCCCGGCCAGCATGGCCCGGGCCACCTTGGGGTCGCCGCAAGTGACCTTAGTCACCCCCACCGGTTCGATGTTTTCGGCAAAGCAGAGACCGGCCAGGAGCCGGGCGTTTTCTTCAAGCTTTTTTAGGTCGATTACCAGCTTAGGGTACACTT
>DGZR01000038.1:0-2181 GCA_002397155.1 Firmicutes bacterium UBA4975
CGTCCTCGGACAGTGGAAGCGCACCTTTGCAAACTGGGTCGCCTTTCACAACCAGTTCACCAAGGACAACATCACCCTCATGCTGACCCTGCGGGAATACCATATCGCTCGGCTGGTGGCCCGCCGTGTCCCCTATGCCCAGATCGCTAAACAGTACTGCATTTCAGTGGGAAGGCTGAAAAACATCATGCAGGAGATATACGGAAAACTGCTCATTTCGGACAGGAAAGAGCTTGTAAAATACATCCTCTAAGGAAGAAAACGTTACCTTTTGCGGGTGAAAAGTCACTTCCCAAAAGGCTCTTTTCCTCTTATGGTAGTACTGGCAGACTATCATAAAAAGGAGAGATTACGGTGCATGGCAAATCGAAATCCAGATTCCTGATTGCCTTGTCTATAGCTTTTGTCCTGTTTCTGACCTCGTGCAATGGTGGAACCACGGACCCCTCAGTCTTGCCCCCGGAAGAGGACCCGCCATCGGGTGACGAACCGCCTCCGGTAGGCAGCGCCCTGACCACGTCGATGCTCATTACGCTCATCGGGCAGAATCTCGCCTCCGGTGCCGTAAAATCCGCCGGCAGCGCCGGCTTCGGCTGGGTCCTGAACATGCTCGGCCTGGGCGATCCCGTTGCCCAGACAACCATCGCTTTGCTGGAGACCATCAATTTGAAGCTCGACGAGCTTACAAAAAGCGTCGGAGATATGCAGAGGCAGCTGAACGATGTGGACTACAACGCACTGGCCAGCCCACTCCTGCCCATCGTAAGCAAAATTACGGGTGCCAATACGGCATTTTTCATCTTAGCGAATCTGCCCCCTGTGACCGAGGACACCTCCGAAGCTGATAAAGCCTTCCGGCAGAAAACCATCGCCGATCTTAGCCAACGGATCGGAGGGCCGGACGGCATCATGGCCAACCAATACGCCATCCGCGACGCCATGCTGGGCACGGGAATGGCCGGCGGCGGCATGATCGTCAAATGGAGCAAGGTAGTGGTCGGGCGCCAACACTTTTTCAACAGACAATCCTCCGACATGCAGCAGGAAATGTATAATTACTGGCTGACCCTCCAGGCCATCCAGGAAACGCTGATTATCGAGTACATGCATTACGAGAATTATCCCTCCAACATCATTGAACAAGAACTTGCGGCCTACAACCTTTCCATAGAGGAGCAAAAGAAATGGATTCCCTGGGAACTGCCCACCAATTTGTCAAAGGGCAACAACGAGTCCACCCTGATCATCGTCCCCTGTAAACCGTATGCCATTATGTTCGACACGAACATATTCAGAAAGGGTAATTATACGTACGCAGGCGTGACCGGAATCCTCAATGTGCATAATCAGAACCAGCCCGCCTATGCCTGGCAGACATATCCTATGACGGTTTGGACTTTACCCGACGGTAGACCAGACGGTAAAAAACTGCGGTCGGACATGATCGAAGCGATCTTTAAAAATATCCCCGAAAATAAAAGTGTTAAAAATTGGGCAGCCGAACAGGGGTGGAAAGAATTCCCTGTCAATACCGGTTCGGTATTCAGCATCTGGACCGAGGGGACAGTGGTAGGACCTCCCATTGAACGGATGGTTTATTCGTTCGAAGCCAAGGGTCTGGTTCTTGCTCCCTCTACCTCGCAGCATTGTCTGCTGCTCCTGCGTAGATTGCCGAATCGGGATGACGTCAATCATAAAAACGAGTTCTATTTTTATCATTGATCACCGCCGCGGCCGGCGTGGGGGGCAGGGACGGCCAGGACGGTAAAGACGGCGCAAAGGGCACGGACGGCAACGGCATCGCGCGCGTAAAAAAAGACCGCCTACGACGACAATGGGGATACCTATACCATCCCCTTCACCAGCGGCGAATCTCGCACCGCTCTGCGGGCAAAACTCCGACCTCGCGGGCTGGCGACCCTTGAGGGAACGGCCATCGACTACCCCGTGATGTTCAGGCCGGAGGCCGAGGACTGATTCTTATTCTATACTCGACATAACCCCTGACCGTTTTTCAATAGGCGTCAGGGATTGACAGGCAATATTCGCGGGGGCCGCTTGCAGCCCCACAGGAAGCAAGGTTTATTACAGGTGTTCAGATTATGAATGCCGACCGGCAGGCTATGCTGGCAGCTTTTTACGATAATATCACCCATACAATCAACCAGGCTGCCCGCAATG
>DGZR01000038.1:2446-4633 GCA_002397155.1 Firmicutes bacterium UBA4975
AATTTTTTAAGCGCCGGTGCGTTTCACAACTGCCGCGTTCACGTAAAGGAGGTGATCCTGTGGACAATCAAACGAAAATACCCAATAGGTTAATCAAAGAAAAATCTCCTTACCTGCTGCAACACGCTTATAATCCGGTGGATTGGTATCCGTGGGGAGAGGAAGCCTTTGAGAAAGCACGGCATGAAAACAAGCCTGTTTTCTTATCTATTGGGTATTCGTAGCTTGTCTACTATGGACGACATGCCATTGGTGCCACGTCATGGCCCGGGAATCCTTCGCCGACGAGGATATCGCCGAGCTCCTCAACCAGCGCTTCATCTCAATTAAAGTGGACAGGGAGGAGCGGCCGGACATAGATGCGATTTACATGCAGGCCTGCCAGTCCCTCACCGGCCAGGGAGGCTGGCCCCTTTCGGTTTTTTTGACCCCGGATAAGGAGCCTTTTTTTGCCGGCACTTACTATCCGCCCACAGGGGCCTACGGCCGTCCAGGGTTAAAGGACCTGATCCAGCTCCTCTTTGACCAGTACCAAAAAGAACCGAAAAAAGTGGCCCGGGTCGCCCGCCAGGTGGCGGAAGTGCTCCAGCCGCGAGAGAATGCCCCGGAGCAGTTGGAGGAGGCCGACGCCCATAGCTGTTTCCGCCAGCTCCAGCAGACCTTTGATCCCAAGTTTGGGGGTTTTGGCAGCGCGCCCAAGTTTCCCACACCCCACAACCTCATGTACCTGCTCCGCTACCACCGCTGGACCAAGAATGACGCTGCCCTGGAAATGGTCACCGCCACCTTGGACGCCATGGCTGACGGAGGCATATACGACCACTTGGGCTATGGTTTTTGCCGCTATTCCACCGACCGCCGCTGGCTGATCCCCCACTTTGAAAAGATGCTCTACGATAACGCCCTTTTAGCCATCGCCTACACCGAAGCTTGGCAAGTCACCTCTCGCCAGCGCTACCTGAGCGTAGCCAAAGAGATTTTGGATTATTGCGGCCGGGTCCTGGGCGGGCCGGAGGGCAGCTACTTGGCGGCGGAGGACGCTGATTCCGAAGGAGTGGAGGGCAAATTCTACGTCTGGGATAAGGCCGAAGTCCTGGCCGCTTTGGACAAACAGCAGGGACCGATGTTTTGCCAGGCCTACAACATAACGGAAGAGGGTAATTTCGAGGGCAAGAACATTCCCAACCTGGTGGGGACCGACCTGACCCGGGTGGCCAACTACCACAACACCGAGCCCAACCTCTTTAAATCCTTAATGGAGTCCTGTCGGCGCAAGCTCTTCACCCTGCGGGAGGAGCGGGTCCATCCCCACAAGGATGACAAGGTCCTCACCGCTTGGAATGCCCTGATGATTGTCGCCCTGGCCATGGCTGGCCGGGCCTTTGGCGAAGAAAAATACCTGGCCCGGGCCAAGGAAGCCTACGGTTTTATCCAGCAAAAACTGACTGAATCCGGTCGGCTCCTGGCCCGCTGGCGGCAGGGCGAAGCGAAGCACAAGGGCTATATCGATGATTACGCCTTCTTGCTCTGGGCTTGCAATGAGCTCTACGCCGCTTCCCTGGACCTGGTCTGGCTGGCGCGGGCCAGGGAACTGGCCGAAAAGATGAGGGAGCTCTTCTGGGATCCCAAAGATGGCGGCTTTTACTTTTACGGCAACGACGGGGAGGAGCTCATCGCCCGGCCCAAGGAAGCGCACGACGGAGCCCTTCCTGCGGGAAACAGCGTCGCCGCCCGGGAGCTTCTGCGCCTGGCCCGGCTGACCGGGGACCCGGAACTGCAGGCCCAGGCCGAGGCAACACTAGGAGCTTTCGCCGGCCAGGTCAAGCGCTACCCCGCCGGCCACTGCTTTATGCTCCAGGCCCTGCTCCAATCCCTGGTCCCCGGTAAGGAGGCAGTGGTGGTGGGGGATTTGGAGAATCCGGAAACAAAAAAATTCCTCAGCCGGGTCCAGCGCTCCTTCCTGCCGGAAGTGAGCCTGCTGGCCGCAAAAAGGCCGGAGGAATTCAGGGAAATCGCTCCTTTTGCCGCCGGGATAAAACCTGGTCAGGAGACCCAAGTCCACCTCTGCCAGAATTATGCCTGCGGCCGGCCCGAAACCGACCTGGCCCGGGTCCAATCCCAGCTCGTACAGGATACACCTCCCGGGTAGAGGTGGCGTTCCTTTCGTCCCCGCGATTGTAGGGGCGG
>DGZR01000074.1:0-1658 GCA_002397155.1 Firmicutes bacterium UBA4975
GCCCGGGGGCTGGGAGTTGAGCTGGTTCACGCCGAATTCCATCGGGGCATCTCCGACCTCAGTTCCAGCTCCCTCCAGGACCCCGGGGACGGGAGGGCCTTTCAAGAAAATTGCCCCGCCTGGGGCCGGGCTTACCACCTGCCCCTGGCGGAAATGGCCAAAATCGGCGCCCCCGCCCTCAACCTGGGTCCCTGGGGCCGGGATGTGCACCAGTGGACAGAGAGAATCCACTACCCCTTCGCCACCGTTACCCTGCCCCGGCTGCTCCAGCGGCTGGTGAAAAGGCTTCTGGGATAATTAGAGAGGTTGGACAATATAAGCACGGGGTCCATCAACGGGGAGGGGGGCCGAGACGACCCCCCTACTTTGAGGGCGGAGGCGCACCCCCCGGGCCATTTTTCCTAAGCGGGGGCCGTCATACACATTTTCAAGGGTAGGGGAGGGGTCACCCCTCCCGTCCCACATGGGCCATCTTTTGAGGGGGGGGCCGAGACGACCCCCCTACTCTGAGGGCCGGGGGAGGGGTCACCCCTCCCTTGGCCTAACCTTTTTGCCCCGGGAGTTGTCTATGATGGTGAAAGAGCAAGGCGGGGTGAATGCTGTGGAAGAACTGGTGAAAAGGGCGCAAGGAGGCGACCGGGAGGCTTTTGCCCGGGTTGTCAAGAACTGGCAGGGGCTGGCCCTGTATCTTGCCGCCGGCTACTTGAGCTGGGCTGAGGCCGAGGACGCCACCCAGGTAATCTGGACGGAGGTATGGCGCAAGCTGTGGCAGGTTGAAGAACCCAGCCGCTTTGAGGCCTGGCTGCGCACCCTGGTCCTGCACCAATGCCTCAACCTGCGCAAGGCCCGGGCCCGTCGCCAGAGTGAAGTGAGCTGCACCCCGGAAGCTTGGCTGGCCCTGGCCGAGTGCACCGCCGGCAACGGGGACTCGGTAGAGGAAATCTTCGAGAGGCGGGAGCTCGCCCGCCTCCTCAACCGGGAACTGGACTCGCTGCCCGGGGAATACGGGCTGCTCCTGCGCCTTTACTACCTGCAGGACAGGAGCTACAAGGAAATCGCCGGGCTCACCGGCCTCAGCCTGAGCACCCTAAAGTGGCGGCTGCACCAGGGCCGTGTATACCTGCGGCAACGCCTTTCCCTCTGCCTTGCAAAAAACTATGGGAGGTACGCCAATGACTGACCTTGACAAACGCGTAGTTTACAACCTGCTCCGGGAAATCAAGAGGCTGGCTGCTACAGCTTCCTTGACCGGCGCCCTGGGGGACGGCACCCCCGCCCTGATCCAAGCTTACAACAAATGCCTGAACGTTATCAGGGACAAGGGGGACCCGGGAGTCGACCTGCTCTTTTCTGCCCTGGCGGATACAGCCGGCGTCGACCAGGTGGGAGTCGCCGCCGCTTTGTTGGCCAGCTACCTGCGGCCGGAACCCAAGCTCCACCCCCATGACCTCGCAGCCTTCAACGAAGACCATTACGGCCATCTGGAAGACGATGAGGATGATGAGGAATAGCTACCGCCCACGAGAAAAATCGCCGCTTATCGGCGATTTTTTGGAAAACAGCCGTATTTGGCGGGACGGGAGCGGAGACCGCTCCCCTACACTTGGGCTACATAATGGTGACAGTCTTTGCGGCCGGGGACGGGGCCAGGCTCTGGC
>DGZR01000074.1:1887-2128 GCA_002397155.1 Firmicutes bacterium UBA4975
GGCTGAGTGGGAGCGGAGACCGCTCCCCTACATACCTGGATGGAACAAGTCTTTGCGGCCGGGGATGGGGCCAGGCTCTGGCTGAGCGAGAGCGGTGACCGCTCCCCTACATACCTGGAGTGGAACAGGTCTTTGCGGGCGGGGATGGGGCCAGGCTTGGCTGAGTGGGAGCGGTGACCGCTCCCCTACATACCTGGAGTGGAACAGGTCTTTGCGGGCGGGGACGGGGCCAGGCTCTGGC
>DGZR01000074.1:2308-4959 GCA_002397155.1 Firmicutes bacterium UBA4975
GGCTGAGTGGGAGCGGAGACCGCCCCCCTACATTTGGGACCGCTCTCCTGCGCTCCAGGTGGTGCCCGCCCCCCTAGGCAGGGTTTATGTTCCCGCATAGCGAATATCGATAAGCAGGACTATAAAACCGCATCTTTTAAACCCGGTCTTAAGTACCCTGATTGGTGGGAAGAAGATGAAGAAAAAAAGTGCCCTCATCGGGGCTGGTGTCCTTATCCTGCTCCTGTTGGCTCTGGTCCTTTGGCCCCAGGGGCTGGACCTGGCCAAGTACCAGCGAGCCTACCAGCGGGGCCAGTATGCCCAGGTCCTCCAGGACCTGGCGCCCTTGGTCGCCCGCAATCCCCAGTGGTGGGAAGGGAGGGAACTCCTGGGAAAAGCTGCCCTGGCCCAAGACCGGCTGGACCTGGCCTTGGAACAGGTTATGGCCCTGCAGCAGGGCGGACAAAAGACAGGATCCCTGCAGGTGGCCATCGAGGCCTGGCTGCGGGAAAACCCCCTTCTACCGGACCAGGGGGAGGCGGTCATCGCCGCTGTCGGGGAAGCCCTTCCCCTTGCAGGGGAGAGCACCTGGCTTATCAAGAGCTACGTGCAAATCCTTGCCAATCTGGGGCGGGAGGAAGAACTGCCCGCCGCCCTAGGCGCTTACTTCGCCCAGCCCCGCCAGATTGACACCGACCTCTTTACCGTCCTTCTGGATGCCAACGCTTTGATGGTTGCTGCCTGCCCTTTAGAACAAGTCTGGGAGATCAACCTTCTCCTGGAAGAAAACTGCTCTCCCGGTTATTCCTGGCGCATGGCCACCCTTTATCGGCTCACCGATCATGCCCAGCTCCAAGGGCTTCAAGAAAAATACCCCGGGGACATGCTCTTGACTGCCGCCTGGGCCCGAATCCTGCCTCCCCAAGAGGGTCTGGCTCTGCTCCTGGCTTGGGAGCAAGAAAAGTCCCCGCCCCAGGCCGACCGGGAGTTTTACAGCGCCGTCAAACAAAACCTGGTGGGGCTGGCGGAGCACATCGCTCCTGAACACTTGGACTGGCTGGACAGCCAGCAGCTCATGGCCCTGGCGGCAGAAGCCGCCCCCTGGCCGGAAAAATGCCGCCTTCTTTTAGCCCGGGCTGAAGAAGAAGGGGCGGATGAGGAGATCTTGGCACTGATTCGGGGGGCCCTGGGCGGTCCCAAGCCAAGGCTGACCATACTCCCCCGGCGCCTTTCTTCGCCCCTCCAGGAGGGCCAGCTATTGATCAGCCCCAGCATCAACAGCGTTTTTCTTTCCCCCGACGGCAGCCGACTGGTGCTGCGCCGAGGAAACACAGGTATTTTATACAACCTGGTCGGCGGTGAGGAGACTGCCCTGCCCGATTCGGCCGGGCACCCGATTTACCAGTGGGCCCCCGACTCCAGCCGTTTCGCCGAAGCGGACTGGAAGGGTGAAAATAGCGTCCGGGTGTACGATATATGGGGAAGGGCAAAGACTATGAACCTGGGCTCCGAGGACTACATCCCCGTGGGCTGGCGGGACAACAATAGCCTTTGGCTCCAGCCCTACCGGGCCTTTCCTTCCGAGCTGGGCCCCCCCCTGCTCCTGGACGTGGAGACAGGTGAAATAACGGGCCTTGAAACCCCGAATCTGGTCAATGTCACTTTAAAGCCGGGGCCCGAAGGCACCCTGGCCTGGAACTACCAGGTGGGGGGATGCGGCCTGCTCAAGGGAGGCCAAGTCCTGGAAACCCCCACCCCCACCCGGGAAATTGTCGGCTGGGTTCCCAACGGCAGCGCCGTCATCCTAAGCAGCTACGGCCGGGGACTGGAGCTGTGGGACGGGGGGGCACCCCGTTCTCTTGGGGTCAAGGGCAGCTTCTTGGGCTGGAAAAATGGGCGAGAATTTTACTGGATTCAGCCCCTGGAAAAAGGGGAGATCATCCCTGCCGTGTACTTCCTTCCCTATTTCCTGCTCTGGTCCCAGGGGAAGCAGTTCAGCCTTCATTCCTACAACCTGGCCACGGGTAAAACCGACGATCTCGATGTACTGGGCTACATCGTCGCCGGGGCGGGCAGCACCGTCCTCACTATCGCCAACGACCAGGTGCGGGTGTACGAGCTGCCCTGATCTAAACGTGGCGCTCCAGCCAAGCCAGGAGGTCGGCCAGCACCACTCGGCGATCTTTTTCCAGCTCGTTGTAAACCTCGTGCTTGAGGCCGGGATAGAGCTTTAGGGTCTTGTCCCGGGATTGCAGGCAATTGAACAGTTCCTGGCGGCGGATGAAGGATTCGTCTTCGCCGCCGCACTGGATGAGGAGGGGAATGTCCACTCCGGCCAGCCCCTCCACCCCCGCCCCCAGGGCCTTGGCCATCTCCCGGGCCAGGCGGAAACTGAGCCTATCGTGGACGAGGGGGTCTGCTT
Organism: Firmicutes bacterium UBA4975; assembly: GCA_002397155.1. Taxonomy (GTDB): domain Bacteria; phylum Bacillota; class Proteinivoracia; order UBA4975; family UBA4975; genus UBA4975. The sequence continues at coordinate 4,710 of DGZR01000074.1, forward strand.
TGTAGGCCGCCACCACCTCCGGGTCCCGGCTGATGAATTCCGGGGGCAAGGGAAATTTTATCGCCCCCCCGGGGGTGATTGCGCTGAGCACCGCGGTCAGGGCGGACAGGACTTTGTTCTCGGACAGGGGGGAAGCGGCCCCCGTCCCGGATAAAATGCAGCCGGAAAGGCCCACGCTGTACATGGCGGTGTAGTTCATGGCGATAATGCTGCCCATGGAGTGGCCCAGGATAAAGCGGGGCAGAAATCC
>DGZR01000010.1:0-5013 GCA_002397155.1 Firmicutes bacterium UBA4975
GGGAAAATAATCTGGCTGGGACAAAACAGCCAGATTTTGTTGCAGTAAAAGCCTTTGCATGTTAAAATTTTTACGTATGTTGATTGCAGTTTAGGGGGGACTGGTATTTGAATAAATTCCACAGGATACCCGATGTCGTAATTCGCCGCTTGCCGGTCTACCTGCGCTACCTCAAACAACTGCGCGTTTACGACGTGGACTCGGTTTCTTCCCAGCAGATGGGTCATGATCTCTACTTAAATCCCGCCCAAATCCGCAAGGACCTTTCGATTTTTGGCGACTTTGGCGTCAAGGGCAAGGGCTACCCCGTCGCCGACCTATCGGAAAAGCTTTCGCGTATTTTGGGACTGGATAAAGAAATCCCCATCGCCCTGGTGGGGGTGGGCAACCTGGGCGCCGCCCTTTGCCGGTACAACCGCTACCAGGAAACAACGACCAAGATTGTCGGCCTCTTTGACGGTCACCCTTCAAAGATCGGGCAGCAGCACGGGCCCTTCCAGGTTCAGCCCATGGAGGAATTGGTGGGCTTTGTCCAGGAGCAGGGAATCAAGATGGGGATTATCGCCGTTCCCGCCGCCGCCGCCCAGACCGTCTGCGACACCTTAGTGACAGCGGGGATCAAGGCCATTTTGAACTTCGCCCCGGTGCTCCTTAAGGTTCCCGACGCTGTTCGCGTACAGAATTCAGATTTCACCGCAGAGCTCCAGACCCTTGCATACTACCTCTAGCCAGGCAGGATTATTGGCTCTTGGAGTCGAAGAATGAAAGAGTTTAATAACTTGAGGGAGGATTCGTGGTGGTGCCTTTCAGACGTGAACGTGATTTTCTCGGTGACAGAGAAGTCCCCCGGGACGTGTACTATGGAATCCAAACTGCCAGGGCCTTAGACAACTTTCCCATCACCGGCTACAAGCCGCATCGGGAGTTAGTCATGGCCCTTGCCCATGTAAAAAAAGCGGCGGCTCAGGCAAATGTTAAGGTAAAGAGGCTGAACCCGAAAATCGGGGGGGCGATTGCCGCCGCCTGCGACGAGATTCTCGCCGGTAAGTTGACGGAACACTTCGTCGTCGACGTCATCCAGGGCGGAGCCGGCACCTCGTTCAACATGAATGCCAACGAGGTCGTGGCCAACCGGGCCATCGAGCTCCTGGGGGGCAAGAAGGGGGACTACGTCCTGGTCTCTCCCAATACCCACGTCAACATGGCTCAGTCCACTAACGACGCCTTCCCCACGGCGATCAAGATTGCCGCCTTGAACCTGGCCAAGAAGTTGTTAGAATCCCTGGCCGTCCTGGGACAAGCCCTGCGGGAAAAAGAGCAGGAGTTTGACGGCATCATCAAAATGGGCCGCACCCACCTGCAAGACGCCGTGCCCATCCGCCTGGGCCAGGAGTTTGGCGCCTGGGCCTGTGCCATCGGCCGGGACGCCCAGCGAGTAGAAGCGGCTGCCTCCGGCCTGCAGACGATTTCCATGGGGGCCACCGCCGTGGGCACCGGGCTCAACGCCGACGTGGAGTACATCGGCGAAGTGACGGCCATCCTGGCGGAAAACACCGGGCTGCCCCTGGTCCAGACGGCGAACATGGTGGACGCCACCCAAAATACCGATGTCTATGTAGGGCTATCTTCAGCCCTAAAAATATGCGCCGTCAACCTTTCCAAGATGGCCAACGACCTGAGGCTCTTGGCCTCGGGACCCCGCTGCGGTTTGAATGAGATCAACCTGCCGGCCATGCAGCCGGGCTCTTCGATAATGCCGGGCAAGGTCAATCCGGTGATGGCCGAGGTGGTCAACCAGGTGGCGTTCCAGGTCATCGGAAACGACTTGACTGTGACCATGGCTTCCGAGGCCGGTCAGCTTGAGCTGAATGTCATGGAACCGGTACTGACTTTTAACCTCCTGCAATCTATAGATATATTAAGTAATGTCGTTCAGGTCTTTGCCAGCCGCTGTGTCAAGGGAATCACCGCTAATGTCCAGCGCTGCCGGCAGATGGTGGAGCACAGCGTGGGCATCATCACCGCCATCAATCCCCACGTGGGCTACGAAACTGCGGCGGTAATCGCCAGGGAGGCGATAACCACCGGTCGACCGATTCGGGAAATCGTCCTGGAAAAGGGAATACTAACAGAAGAGGAACTAGATGTAATCCTCAACCCCCAGGAAATGACCAAGCCGGGTATCTCCGGCGCCAATTTGCTCAAGTAAATTGCCGCGCAAGTACAATCTAACGTAAGGGGTGGTATTCTTTGAAAAGCTTTCCCGGGGGTATTCATCCTCAGTACAACAAGGACTTGACCAAAGCCAAGTCAATCGTCGAAATGCCCCTGCCCAAAAAAGTCCGGCTGCTTTTGTCCCAGCACTTGGGACCCCCCTGCAGCCCCCTGGTCGCCCCGGGCGATGAGGTCGCCCAGGGGCAAAAGATCGCCGACACCGAGGCCTATGTGGCGGCGCCCATACTCGCCAGCGTAGCCGGCGAGGTCACGGCGGTGGACGCCGAGGGGATCGATATTCTCACCGATCCCAGCCGCTCTGCTTTTATCGGCGGGAAAAAAGCCTATTCTTCCCCCGCCGAACTGCGCCAGCTCATCCGGGAAGGGGGAATCGTGGGCCTGGGCGGGGCGACTTTTCCCACCCACGTAAAGTTGTCTCCCCCCGAGGGCAAGACGGTGCATACCCTGGTCCTAAACGGGGCCGAATGCGAGCCCTACCTCACCACCGACCACCGGCTCATGCTGGAACAGGGCGAAGAACTGGTGGCGGGAGCGAAGTTGCTGATGGAAGCCTGCGGTGCCGAAAAGGCGATAATCGGCATCGAGGAAAATAAGCCCGACGCCATCGCCAACCTAGAAGAACTCTGCCGGGAGCAGGGGGATATCCGGGTGGCCCGGGTGCCGGTCCGCTACCCTCAAGGGGGCGAGCGCCAGCTCATCAAGACTCTGACGGGCAAGGAAGTGCCCGAAGGCGGCCTGCCCCTTGACTTAGGGATAGTGGTCAGCAACGTGGCCACCGCGGCGGCCGTGCACCAGGCAATCAATTTGGGCCTGCCCCTCATCGACCGGGTGGTAACGGTGTCCGGCGGCGGGGTGGCCGAGCCCAAGAACGTGCGGGTGCGCCTGGGGACCCCGATTGCCGACCTGTTGGACTTTTGCGGCGGTCTCACCACCACGGCCGTGAAAGTGGTAAACGGCGGCCCCATGATGGGAAAAGCGGTTTCCGACCTCAATTCTCCGGTAACTAAGGGGACTTCGGGTATTTTGGCCTTTACTGCCGCCGAAGCGCGGGAGTTTGAAGAGCGGGACTGCATCCGCTGCGCCCGCTGTGTCGACGCCTGTCCCCAGATCCTGATGCCCCTCTACCTGGCCCTCTACTCCCGCAAGCGGAAGTACGACCTGGCCGAAGAGTTTCACCTCTTTAATTGCATCGAGTGCGGCTGCTGCTCCTATGTCTGCCCCTCGAGGATTCCTATAGTCAAGTATATCCAGACGGCCAAGGACAGAATTACGCGCCAGCGCCGCCGCAAGTAGCTCTCGCCAAGGAGGGATAATCTATGTCAGACAAATTGTTAGCTGGCCCATCTCCCCACATCCTGGGGGGAAAATCCATCAGCAGCATCATGTGGGATGTGGTCATTTCCCTGGTGCCGGTCTCCCTGACCGCTGCCCTTTACTTTGGTCCCCGCGTCCTCATAATGCTCGTCGTCTCCTTGTTTTCCGCAGTCGCCATCGAAGCCGCTTTCATGGCCATCCGTCACGGCGATATAAAGAGGGCGGCCGTGGTATATGACGGCAGCGCGGCGGTCACCGGCCTTTTGATCGCCCTAGTCATGCCGCCCACCGCACCCTTTTGGCTCATTGTCATCGCCAATGCCGTCGCCATTCTCCTGGCCAAGCAGGCCTACGGGGGCATCGGCAATAACATTTTCAATCCGGCCTTGGTGGCCCGGGCTTTTGTCTTCATGGCCTGGCCGGCCCTCATGACCAGGTGGAGCCTGCCCCTGGGCCTGGACAACTGGTTCGCCGATTTGACCTCGGGGGCCACACCCCTGGGTTCGGCCCAGGCCACCCACCTGGAGCTGTTCCTGGGCAATATTGGCGGTTCAATCGGCGAAGTGTCCGCCCTGGCCATCCTCGTCGGCGCCCTCTACCTCTTCTTAAAAGGGCATATCGATTGGCGGATTCCCGGGGGTTATGTGGGAACGGCAGCCCTTTTCACCTTTTTTGCCAAGGGCTTTTCCCTGGACCAGGTTCTCTTCCAGGTCCTGGCGGGAGGGCTGCTCTTTGGCGCGGTCTTCATGGCCACCGACCTGGTCACCTCGCCCACGACTAAGTCCGGCCGCCTGATTTTTGGAATCGGCTGCGGCCTCATCACGATGTTTGTCCGCTTGGCCGCCAAGGCCCCCGAAGGGGTCACCTACGCTATTCTCCTCATGAATGCCCTGGTTCCCCTCATCGATCGCTTCACAGTTCCGAAAACCTTTGGGCAGGTGAAATCATGAACACAACTGCAAAGATGATCGTCGTTCTCGGTCTCATTGCCGCTATTTCCGCCGGCCTGCTGGCGGGGGCAAACTTGCTCACCCGAGACAAAATCGCCGATAATGTTACGGCGCGGCTGGAAAAGACTCTGGCCCAGGTTATCGACGCCGAGGTCTTTGCCGCCCAGAGCGACAGCGAATATCCCCTCTGGCGGGCGATCAAAAACGGAGAGCTGGTGGGCTACGTCCTGCGCTTGACCGGGCAAGGCTACAGCGCCGCCGGCATCGACCTCCTGGTGGGTATGGACACCCAGGCCAAGGTGACCGGGGTCCTGGTTTTCAGCCATTCGGAAACCCCGGGCCTGGGCAGCAAAGTGGCGGCTGAGAGCTACCTGGCCCAGTTTAAGGGCAAGGGCCTGGATTCGGCTTTTGCCGCCGGTGAAGACGTCGACGCCATCTCCGGCGCTACTTCTTCTTCGATGGCGGTTATCGGCAGCGTGCGCAAGGCCGTCCAGTATGTGGGGGTCTATGCCGG
>DGZR01000010.1:5269-6541 GCA_002397155.1 Firmicutes bacterium UBA4975
GGCTTCGGCGGCGACATCACCGTCCAAGTCACTTTTGCCGGGGGCAAGCTCACCGCCCTGGAGATACTGAGCCACAGCGAGAGCCCCGACGTCTCGGGGCCGGCCTTGACCAATATCCCCCAGGCGATGATCGCGGAACAGACTGTCCAGGTGGACACTGTTTCCGGCGCCACCCTTTCCTCGGAAGGGATCATGGCCGCTGTTCGCGACGCCCTGGCCGAGTTTAGCGGCGAGGGGGAGGCCCCCATCGATATCGGCGACCTTTTGCCCGGCGAGTACACCGGCACCGCCCGGGGCTTTGCCGGCGACATCACCGTCCGGGTGACAGTGGCCGGGGGCAAGATAACGGATATCCAGGTCCTCAGCCAGGACGAGACCCCGGACATCGGCGGCGTTGCCTTCGAGGGCCTGATCACCGCCATCAAGGCGGAACAGAGCCTGGATGTGGACCTAGTCAGCGGCGCTACTTTTACCAGCGAAGGCCTGCTCCAGGCGGTAAAAAACGCCCTGCGCTCGGAAGTGGCCTTGGACTTAAGTTCCCTGGCCGACGGCGAGTACACCGGCGAGGCCGAGGGCTTTAGCCGGGCGCCAATCCAGGTGACCTTTACCGTCGCCGCCGGTAAGATCAGCGCGGTACGGGTTTTGACCCACGGCGACACCGCCGACTTGGCCGAACCGGCCTTTAGCCAGATCGGAGCCGCTCTTGAAGAGAGCCAGAGCCTGGAACTGGACCTGGTCAGCGGCGCCACCTTTTCTTCCCAGGGCTTTTTAAACGCCCTGATAAATGCAATTAAAGCCGGCCCCAGTTCCGGCGCCGACCAGTAGGAGGTGGGCAAATTTGTGGATTTTAAAGGAATTTAAGCGGGGAATTCTTCTGGAGAACCCGACATTTCGCCTGGTACTCGGCATGTGCCCGACTCTGGCCATCACCACTGTGGCCATGAACGGCATCGGCATGGGCCTGGCCACTACCGCAGTGCTGATCGGCTCTAACGCCGTCATCGCTGCCCTCAAGGACGTAATCCCCAGCCAGGTGCGCATCCCCAGTTACATCGTGGTCATCTCCACCTTTGTCACCATCATCTCCATGCTCATGGAGGCTTACGCCTATTCCCTCTTTGAGGCCCTGGGCATCTTCTTGCCCTTGATCGTGGTCAACTGCATCATCCTGGGCCGGGCCGAAGCCTACGCCTCCAAGCACTCGGTGGGCAAATCTGCTCTGGACGGCCTGACAATCGGCCTGGGCTTCACCCTTAGCCTGACCGCAATCGG
>DGZR01000010.1:6883-11395 GCA_002397155.1 Firmicutes bacterium UBA4975
CGGAAAAAAGCCCCCCGCAAGGGCGGGGCAGCGGCTAAGAGGGAGGCCTAGCAATGGAGTTGGTAATGATTTTTTTCGGCGCAATCTTCTTCAATAACTTCGTCTTCAACCGCTTCTTGGGAATCTGTCCCTTTTTGGGGGTTTCCAAGGAACTGGACACATCGGTGGGCATGGGCATGGCCGTGGCTTTTGTCATGACGGTGGCTTCCACCCTGACCTGGCTCTTACAAAAACTCTTGGTCCTTTTGGGCTTGGAGTACATGCAGACCATCGTCTTCATCCTGGTCATCGCCGCCCTGGTTCAGTTCGTCGAACTGTTCTTGCAAAAGGTCAGCCCTACCCTGCACCGGGCCCTGGGGGTCTACCTGCCCCTCATCACCACAAACTGCGCCATCTTGGGAATCGCCATTCTCAATATCGGCCTGGGCTACAATCTGCTCGAATCGATCGTTCACTCCCTCGGCGCCTCTCTCGGCTTTACCCTGGCCATGATCATCCTGGCCGGTGTGCGGAAAAAACTAGAACTGAGCGACGTTCCTGAAGCCTTTACCGGAGTCCCAATCGCCTTGATCACTGCCGGGATTCTCGCCATGGCCTTCTCGGGATTCGTCCTTTAGGAGTGATAGGCATGGATGACTTGCTGGCGGTCTTGATTCCCATCGGCATTTTGACGGGCTTAAGCGTTTTTTTTGCGGGAGTGCTGGCCTGGGCCAACGTCAAGTTTAAGGTGGAGCGGGATCCAAAGATCGACGAGGTTCTGGCCGCCCTGCCCGGCGCCAACTGCGGCGCCTGCGGCTTTGCCGGCTGCGCCGGCTTTGCCGAAGCGGTAGTCTCGGGGCAGGCACCCTTGAATGGCTGCCCCGTGGGCCGGAAAAAAGTGGCCGACGAACTGGGCCGGATTATGGGAACCTAAAGGGATATGAGGGCGGCGCCTGCCTTTGGCAGGCGCTCCCTCTTGTCCCAAAGGGTGCTGGTTGTCCCCGTATTGGGGAAATGGTAAACTAAAGCGTGGAGAACAGGAGGTCGGGACTTGGGGCGATACGTTTTGCCGCTACTATTGGCGGCCTCAGTGGCGCTTAGCACGGCTGCCTGCGGAAAACCCCCGCAGGCCTATGAGAAATCTTTTTTTGTCATGGACACCCTGGTTTCCGTCCAGCTTTATGCCCCTTCTTTCGCCCGGGCGCAGAAATGCTTCGACCTGGTAGAGGCAAAGTTGGCGGAGCTGGAGGGGGTCCTCAGCGCCCACCTCCCCGACTCTGATCCGGCCAAGCTGGCCGCCTCGGCGGGAAGGCGCCCCCAATCGGTCCAACCCGACACCCTGGCCGTCATTTCCCTGAGCCTGGAATACGCCGATAAAAGCGGCGGGGCCTTTGACATCACCCTGGCCCCTGTCCTGAAGCTCTATAGCTTTAGTCCGGGCCGGGAAGCCCGGCCCGATCCGGATCGCCTGGCGGAAACTCTGCCCTTGGTGGACTGGCAAAAGGTCCGGCTGGACCCGGCGGGGAGCACGGTGTCCCTGGCGGAAGAGGGTATGGAGGTGGACCTGGGCGGGGTGGCCAAGGGCTATATTGTCGACCGCTGCCTGGAGATCCTGAGACAAAATGGCATCGAATACGGTTTAATCAATGCCGGCGGGGATATCGGCTTTTTGGGGGCCAAGCCCGACGGCAGTTCTTGGCGAGTGGGCATCAAAAACCCGGATAACCCGGGGACTAATTTTGCCGTCGTCGAGCTCAGCCGGGGGGCGCTGGCCACTTCCGGCGATTACGAGCGCTTTTTCCTGGAGGGGGACCTGCGGTACCACCACATCATCGACCCCCGCACCGGCCTGCCGGCCCGAGAAGTTCGCTCAGTCACTATCCTGGCGGACAGTTCCGCCCTGGCTGACCTTCTCTCTACTGCGGTTTTTGTCCTGGGCCCCCGGGAGGGCCTGGCCTTAATCGAGGAGCTGCCGGGGGTGGATGGGCTTATCTGGGACGCCGAGGGCCAGGTTCTATGGACTTCCGGTCTTGAATCCCGGCCGGACCAGGCCGGGGTCGGCTACTACTTGCGCCGGCCCTAGGGAGGAGGGAATGGGGACAATTTGAAACGCGCTGATCTGATAATTTTTACCCTCGTCCTGGCAGCCGGGTTAATCGGTGCTTACTTTTACTTTTTTGCCGGCGGTGCCGGCCCCGAGAGCACTATCGTCATTGAGGTGAATGGAGTTGTAGTCCAGACCTATCCCCTCTACCAGGAGGGCCGGGACGAATACGTGGAAATCACCGGGGTTAATGGGGTCACCCGGGTGCACCTGGAGGACGGCCGGGTACAGGTGGTGGATTCGGCCTGTCCCGACAAGGTTTGCGTCAATACCGGCTGGATTCGCAATTCCGCCCAGGTAATCGCCTGCCTGCCCAACCGGGTAATAATAAAAATAGTCAACGCTGAGGACGGAGACATCGATCTAAGATAGGGCTGAGAGTATGGGGAAAAGACTGCCGACGGTCAGACTGGTCACGGTGTCCATGCTGGTAACCATGGCTTCGGTTTTGCATATCTTTGAGGGCTGGCTGCCGGCCCTGCCGGTTCCCGGCGCCCGGCTGGGGCTGGCCAATATAATCACTTTGACGGCCATCGTCTTTTTTGGCTATAAAGACGCTCTGGCGGTGGCGGTGGGCCGGACAATTCTCGGCTCTTTATTTGGGCCCGGCCTCATCAGCATTGGCTTTGCCATGAGTTTTGCCGGATCCCTGCTCAGTTGGGCCCTGATGTCCGCCGTCCACCGCTTGGGCAAGGGACAGATACACCTCATGGGACTCAGCCTCTTGGGCGCCGTAGCCCACAACCTGGCTCAGCTAGCGGTGGCCGGCCTCTACCTGGAAGAAATCGCCCTCGTCTCCCTGCTGCCCTTGCTGATGATCTTTGCCCTGCCCACGGGCTTGGCAGTGGGCCTGGTTTCCAACCACTTGGCCCGGGCCCTGGCGAAAATTCCTTACTTTCGCTCGTAAAAGGGGTGACCTGATTGCCAATCGTCCTCGCTTCTAATTCTCCCCGGCGGCGGGAGCTCATCGGCCTCATCTTTCCTGACGCCATTATCCGTCCCCCCCAGGTCCGAGAAGAGGAGGCGGGGGATTGGACCCCGGCGGAATACGCCTTAAAAATGGCTTCTCTCAAAGCCCGCTGGGTTTCCCTGGGCTGTGACCAGCTCGTCCTGGGGGCGGACACCGTAGTCGCCCTGGGGGCGAAGATCTTTGGCAAGCCCGGGGACCCGAAAAAAAATCGGGCCATGCTGGCGGAACTGGCGGGAAAATGGCACGCCGTCCTGACGGGAGTGGCCTGGTGGCAGCAAGGAGTCTGCCTGGCCGAAGAGGTTGTGGTCACCCGGGTGCACTTTTTCCCCTTAAGTCAAGGGGAGATTGCCGACTACGTCCACGGGGGCGAGGGACTGGACAAAGCGGGGGGGTACGGTATTCAGGGTTTAGCGGCAAAGTTTGTTGCCGGAATCGACGGATGCTATTATAATGTAGTTGGATTGCCCGTGGCAGCAGTGGCCCGGCTCTACCAGGGCCTGAAGTAAAGGGGGTTTTTTCATGCGGTATACCATCAAGGATATACCCGCAGATATGCGTCCCCGGGAAAAGCTGCTCCGTTACGGTCCTGGAATTCTTTCTCAACAGGAGCTTTTGGCAATTATTATCAGGACAGGTTCTAGGGATGCCAATGCTATTCAGTTGGCGGAGTCGATTTTGTACCAGTTCGAGGACTTGCGGGGGCTATACAGCGCCAGTGTCGAAGAGCTGTGCGCCGCCGCCTCCGGCGTGGGCCAGGCAAAAGCGGCCCAAGTAAAAGCGGCCCTTGAGCTGGGCCGCCGCCTCAGCCAACAGGATTCCCAGGTAGTGCGCATTAAGTCCCCCCAGGACGCGGCGGCTTGGGTGATGGAGGATCTGCGCTACCTGCAGCACGAACAGTTTCGGATTTTGCTCCTCAACACCAAGAACATCATCATCGCCTGGGAAGAAGTTTCCCGGGGCAGCTTGAATTCGTCCATTGTCCATCCTCGAGAAGTGTTTGCCAGGGCGATTAAGCGCAGCGCCGCCGCCGTCATCCTGGTGCACAATCACCCCAGCGGCGATCCCACCCCCAGCCAAGAGGACATCAACCTCACCCGGCGCTTGGTCGAGGTGGGCCATTTGGTAGGCATCGAAGTCTTGGACCACCTGGTCATCGGCGACGGCGTCTTCGCCAGCCTCAAAGAAAAGGGCTATGTTTAGCTTTTGCCGGGGCAAACTATAATCGGAAAAGATTGCAGCTTTGACACAGAAAGGAGTCATCCAGTTTGGGATTATTCGGCTTTCTCACCCAAGATATCGGCATTGATCTAGGAACCGCTAACACTTATGTCTATGTAAAAGGCAAGGGCATCGTCCTCCGGGAACCCTCGGTGGTAGCCATTCAAAAGAGCCGGGACAAGGACCACATCCTGGCCGTCGGCGCTGAAGCAAAAGAGATGATCGGGCGCACCCCCGGCAA
>DGZR01000016.1:0-8221 GCA_002397155.1 Firmicutes bacterium UBA4975
CTGAATCTGGAAACTGCCGTCCACAAGATGACCGGGGCCCCGGCGGCCAAACTGGGGCTTAATAACCGTGGCCTCATCCAGGAGGGCGGCCAGGCCGACCTGGTCCTCTTTGATCCCGAGACAATCGGGGACGCTGCCACCTACGCCCAGCCCCACCAACTCTGCCGGGGCATTGAAGGGGTGTGGGTGAACGGTGCCCTCGCCTGGGATCGGGGTCATTGCCTCGATGCGGCCAGCGGCCAGCTCATCTAGAAAATAGCATTGAAAAGGCCGGAAGCTTCCGGCCTTAGTTCTTTTTTCCCTGGTACTCCCCATAAAAAGCCAGCAACCGTAACCGAAACCCGGGGAATGCCAGCCACCCTATTCCCCGCACTTCGGTATGGCGGCAGGCATAGGCGGTCCCGATTATTAATTTGGAAGCGTGAGAACCGTCCCCATGCTTCTAAAAGCGGCCTTCTTTGGTCAGGTAGTGGTCAAAGATGAGGCGGCTGACCCGGGCCCCCCAGTAATAGGACTCATGTTCATTGTAGCACAGGGGGTCGTGGAACTCCTTGGTGAAGATGACCAGGACATAGTCCCCGTAAGGGGTGTGGATTATCCCGCCGTCATTGCGACAGGCGTTCATGCTGCCGCTCTTGGAAGCGATGGTGAAGAGCTCTTCATCGCCGGTGTTCTCCGAATCCAGGTAGTACTGGGGCAGGTCCTTTACCAGCATGCGGTTGTAATGCTGCTTGAGAAAGATCTCCCGCATTTCCCGGGAAACATCCTCGGACCACATCTCCCCCCGGGCCACCATCTCAAAGAAATGGCCGTAGTCTTCCGGGGTCGTGGTGCCCAAGCGGTCGTACTTGGTAAAGTCAATTTTGTTGTGGAGAGTGGTGTTGGCAAAGCCCAGGTCCCGGCAGGTCCGGTTGATGTTGTCCAGGCCCAGGAGCTCGATGAGGACGTTAGTGGCGATATTGTCGCTGATGACGATCATCAGGGTGGCAAAATGCTTGGCCGTCAGTTTCACGCCGGGGTCCAGGGCCCGAAGGATGCCGCTCCCCACCACGTGATTCTCTATAGTGTACTCCAGGTATTGGTTGGGGTCCAACAGGCCCTCGGAGACTTGGCGGTAAAATTCCGCCAGGATAAAGGCCTTGATGCAACTGGCGGTTTCAAATTCTTCCTGAGTATCAATTTGGATACGGCCGCCCTTTAGGTCATGGGCATACACCGCCATGCGGCCGCTGAACCCGACGGCCTGGGCCTTGACCCTGGCTTCTAAAGAAAATCTGTCCACTGGTACACCTCTTCTTAGCTTTTATGATTAAATTACAAAGGCCGGCCCCGTTTTTTTAGCGATTGCTAAAGCAAGGCCGGCCTTTTTTGCTTAAGGTTTTTGCAGGACGTAAATCAGCTTGCGGGGCCAGGCCTTGAGAAACTGGTCCAGCCTGTACCGCCGGGGAACGTCCTCGTCCCGGTTGGCGGCGGGGTCGTTGACCAGGACATAGTCCTGGCCGTCTATGCTGGTGAGGCCGGTGATTACCAGAAGATGGCCGTTGGAGTAGGCGGAAAGGGCCCCGGTCAGCTCCTCCTTGGCGGCGATCCGCACCGAGGCGATGATGGGCAGGCCCTGCTCCAAGTACTCCTTGACGTCCTCCATGGAGTCGCAGCGCTGGACCCAGGCGGTAAAGCCCCGCTCGGAGGCGTAGGCCACGTTGTAAGACCAGTTGCCGTAGATGCCAGCTCCGTTGTCCTTGACCCCGGCGGCTACTTTTTCGGTCTCTTCCGAACAGCCGTGGTAGGCCATGACGGTAGCCAGGGAAGTGGGGCTGCAGATGATGTTGCCGATTTCCGGCACCGGCAGTTGGGCCCGGGGGGACACCCCCAGGGCAGCTTCGGCCGGGGTGTAGACTTTGTCCGTGGGTTTGGCGGCGGCCCAGGTCAAGGCGACCAGGCGCACTTGGGGGCTGGGTTGGTCGGGATTTTCACGGCTGAGTTCCAGGCGATACTGAACGGCGTCGCCCCGTCCCTCCAGGACTTTTAGCAGGTCCACTTCCAGACGGGCCACTTCGTCGGCCTGATCCTTCAGGCTGCCCAGATTGGCGCCCTTGTCCGACCATTTGCCGTAGCTAAACCAGCGGGACCAAGCGGGGCCTTTTTTTACTTTTAGGGCAAGCTCCACGTAGGTCCCGGCCCCGGTGGCGCTGTTCCAAGAGGCGACCAGCTCGGTGAAATCGGGCAAGGGCAGAGTCGGCGATTCCAGGCTGCCCCGGACCTGGCCCGGGGCCAAAAAGAGGGCGCCATCCTGGAAAACCAGGCCGTTTTTCTCTCCCTTAGCCAAATCATCGGTCAATAGCAGGGTATTGCTGGGAACCATCTGCATCCTCCTAAATCGCGTCCTTGGCGTGGTGATTGTAGTTTTGCCGGTACCCTTCCATCTCTTCTTCATTGGCCAGGACAAAGTGCCTGGGCGCGATTTCCATCCATTTGGGCGGGTTCTCCGCGTACTTGTGCATGCTGGGGTCGTAGGCGTGGATTTGCCGTTTGCGCTCCACCCGGGGGTTGGGCACCGGGATGGCAGAGAGCAGGCCCTTGGTATAGGGATGGACGGGGTTTTCGTACAGTTCTTCGGTGTCGGCCAATTCGACGATCTGGCCCAGGTGGATTACCGCCACCCGGTCGGAAATAAAGCGGACGACAGAGAGGTCATGAGCGATAAAGAGGTAGGTCAAGCCCAGGTCCTTTTTTAGTTGGTTCATCAGGTTTATAACCTGGGCCCGGATGGAGACGTCCAGGGCAGATATTGGCTCGTCGGCAATGATCAGCTCGGGATTCATCACCAAGCTCCGGGCCACGCCGATGCGCTGGCGCTGTCCGCCGGAAAACTCATGGGGAAAGCGAGTGGCGAACTCCGGCAAAAGACCAACGCTGAGCAGGGCCTTTGTTACCTTTTCCTTGCGTTCCTCTTCACAGGTGTAATTCTTGGTGTTGTACAGCCCCTCGGAGACGATATAGTCCACTTTGGCTCGCTCGTTTAGCGAAGCCATCGGGTCCTGGAAAATCATCTGGATTTTTTGGGTGACTTCCCGGTCCAGCTCCCTGGCTATACGGCCGCTGATGCACCGCCCCTTAAAGAGGATCTGGCCGTCAGTGGTGGGGTTAATCCGGACGATAGCCCGGCCGATGGTGGTCTTGCCCGAACCCGATTCACCTACCAGGCCCAGAGTTTCGCCCTTGAAAATGTCAAAGTTGACTTTGTGCACGGCGACAAACTTTTTCCGGCCGCGGCCAAAGTGAACGCTTAAGTCCTTTACTTCCAGCAGTTTTTCAGGAGCCGGCAACTATATCATCTCCCCATTTCGACCGTAGCTGCTTTATGGCCGAGGGCAGCTCCACTTTGGGCGCCCGGGGGTCCAGCAGCCAGGTCTTGGCTTTGTGGGTTGGGCTGACGGTAAAGTATGGCGGCCGGTGGACAAAGTCCACCTTCAGAGCCAGGGAATTGCGAGGGGCGAAAGCGTCTCCGTGAATCTCTTTAAACAAATTGGGAGGGGTGCCCTTGATGGCGTACAGATCCTTTCCCTTTTCTCCCAGTTGGGGCAGGGAAGAAAGCAGATTCATGGTATAGGGGTGTTGGGGGTTGTAGAATACCTCTTCGGACAGCCCCACTTCGATTATATCGCCGGCATACATTACCGCCACCCGGTCCGCCACGTGGGCGACCACGCCCAGGTCGTGGGTGATGTAAATTACAGTCAGATCGTACATCTTTTGCAGTTTATCCAAAAGCTGCAGGATCTGGGCCTGTATGGTCACATCCAGGGCGGTGGTGGGCTCGTCGCACACCAGAATCTGGGGCTTGCAGGCCATGGCAATGGCGATTACCACTCGTTGGCGCATGCCCCCTGAAAATTCAAAGGGATACTGCCGATACCGCCTGACGGGATCGGCGATGCCCACATTTTCCAAGATCTCGTATACTGCCTCGCGGGCGGCTTCTCCCCGCAGGTCCTGGTGCAGTTCTACGGCCTCCTTGATCTGGCTGCCCACGCTCCGCAGGGGGTTGAGAGAAGTCATTGGGTCCTGAAAAATCATGGCTATCTCCTTGCCCCGGATCTGCATCCACTGGCGCTCAAATCTATATGCAGCCAGGTCTTCTTCCTTGTACAGCACCGAACCGGAATCAATCCAGCCGTTGTTGTCCAGCATCCCCATAAAAGACTTGGTGAGAACTGACTTGCCCGAACCTGATTCCCCCACTATGCAAAGGCTTTCACCCTTGTACACATCCAAGGAAGCTTGGCGGATTGCCGTAAGCTCTTCCCCCCGCAGGGAAAACTTTACCACCAGATCTTCGATGGTGAGAATCTTTTCCCTGGTCCCGTATTCCTGGCGCAGTTGTTCGATGGTTTTTGACATGGTAGCGCCTCCTATACGTGATTTCTGGGGTCGGACGCGTCGGCAAAGGCGTTCCCCAAAATATAAAAGGATATGGTGATGACTGAGACCATGATGGCGGGAAAGATGAGCTGGTAGCGCATCGACGGGGCCATCATCAGGCGGCGTCCCTCATTGACCAGGTTGCCCAGGGAAGGCGTATCCACCGGCAGTCCCAGCCCGATATAGGTGAGAAAGACTTCGCTGCCAATGGCGTAGGGAATGGCCAGGGCCAGCCGCATCATGATCACCGACACCAGGTAGGGCAAGATATTTTTCACGATAATCCGGTGGGTGGGCGTTCCCAGGCAGCGGGAAGCCAAGTTGTATTCCCGGTCCCGGATGATGAGGACCAGGTTGCGGATCAGTTTAGCCATGGGCAGCCAGCCGGTGATGCACATGGCGATGATCAGGGTGGAGAGGCTGGGGCGGAGGATGTAGGTCATGAGGACCAGAACCACCGTCGAAGGGATGTTGTCCCAGACGTTGTAAATCTCAGTTATAATCCGGTCCAACCAGCGCACATAGCCCCAGATAGCGCCGATGGCGATGCCGATCCCGGCCTCAAAGAGACCGACGACAAAGCCGATAAAAAGAGAGGTCCTGGTTCCGCTCCAGAGCCGGGCCCAGAGGTCCTGGCCGATGGAGTTGGTGCCCAAAATAAATTCCTTGCCCGGCGGCACATTGCGCAGTTGAAAACCAGTCTCGGGGTCATTGTGAATGAGGGTGGGCAGTTTTTGCTGGGGCAGGTAGGGCTGCACAAAAGTAAAAGCCAGCACTGTCGCCAGGAGGATGAGGATGACCAGGGCCATCTTATTTTTGAGAAAGACATTCCAAGTAGAACGCCAGTACGAGTAATTGGAATAACCGGAACGCTCGGCGTCCTTTGCATCATAGCCGGCAAAGGTGAACAGGGTTTCGTCGATTTTTTCCGCAGCGTCTTTCAATACTTTTGCCACTATCTGCTCCCCTCCTTGCTGCCGAGTTTAATCCGCGGATCGAGCATGGCCATGAGCAAGTCCCCCACAAAGAGGCCAAAAATGCTGAAGGCGGAAAATATCAGGACCAGGGCCTGGACTAAGGGAGTGTCCTGGCGCTGGATGGCCTGAATCAGGAGGCCGCCCATGCCGGGAATCGAGTACAGCGACTCGATATACAAAGAGCCCACCATCACCAGGAGGATGGAGGCGGGGATACCCTGGACCATGGGGATGATGGCGTTGCGCATGACGTGCTTGAACATGACGGCGCTCTTGCGCATGCCCTTGGCTCGGGCCAGGCGGATATAGTCCTTATTCAGCTCGTCCACCATGTAGCGCCGCATCCACATGGCGTTGCCGGCGATGCCCCCCAAGGCCATGGAGATTATGGGCAGTATCCAGGATATAGGCCTGTCCGCGTCAAAGAGCATGGGCAGCTTTAAGAGGTTCTTGCCGTAAAGCTGCAAGAAAAGATAGTACACCGCCGAAGGAACGGCGTTGATGATGACGATGTAAACTGTCCCCAGTTTATCCAAAAAGCCGCTTTTGAAACGGGCCATAAAGACCCCGAGGGATAAGCCAAAAAACAGGGAAAGGGTCATTGAGGCCCAGCCCAGGAAAAGAGAATAGGGTATTTTGGGCCCTAGAATTTCCACGATGGGCACATGGGGTCGGTAGATTATGGACTCGCCCAAGTCGCCGTGGAGGAGCTGGATGTAAAAGTTCTTTAATTGAATATGGATTGGGTCCAGCAAGCCCATGGCCTTGAGGATGGCGTCCCGTTGGCCCGGATCCATCTTGTCGTACCGGGGGCCCAAGAAACCTTCGATGGGCATAAAGCGCATGAGCACGAACACTACTGTTACCACTATGAATAGAGTGACCAACGACTGCAAAAAGCGCTTGGTGCAATACTTTAACATACTGTCCCTCCCTTACCAATTAAATTATATATACATTCCCTAGGGGGGAAGCACTATCTGTTTAAAAACAAAAGAGCCTAAAAGGGAGCCTTCCCCGGGGAATCCCCGGGGAAGGTCCTAAATACCGGAGCAAAACTTACTTTGCTGCCTTCCTCTTAGCTTCCCAATCGGCCAATGCTGCTTCGTAATCTTCGGGGCTCATGGGATTTTCATGGATCTTTTGGCCCTTGTACCGTTCGCCGGAAACACCAAAGGGCGAATACGGAGATTCAAAGGGGTTGAGCTTGGAGGAGGTGTAGCCTCCGCCGCCCAAGCCGTAGGGCAGCACCCAGGCGTTTTCGATGATGTAGGCTTCCGCCTCGGCAAAGAGCTCATAGCGCTTCTGCATGTCAGTTACTTCCGCCTTGGCGGCCAGGACCAGTTCTTCGTAAACGTCGAACTTGTTGCGTCCGTCGGCGTCAACTTCGGTGGTAAACTCGGGGAAGTTGTAAGTGCCGTCCCGCTTGAAGGGGTCGGTGTAAGTTTCGGGGTCGGCGTAGTCGGGGCCCCAGTTGCATTCCTGGAAGGCGTAGTTGCCGTTGCGGCGGGTTCCATCCAAGAAGCCCGTGGCGGGATGGGGAAGGGGAATGATGTCGATATAATCAGCGCCCAGCAGTTCTTCCATCTGCTGTTCGATGATCTGCACCCGCTGTTCCCATTCGCTGCCGCCAGTGTTGTAGGGCATGACGACCTTCACGGGGAAGGTGACTTTACCTTCTAGTTCTTCGAGGGCCTTATCCCGGTATTCCTTGGCCTGCGCTTCGTCAAAGGACTCGGTGGTGGCAAACTTGTTCAGGTTGCCAAAAGAAGTAAAGTCCTTGCCTTCAACGTCGGCAAAACCAGCCGGGGTGATGGTGAAGTTCAGTTTGTTCTCGGGGAAGAAAGGCTCGGCGGTGATCATTGCCTTCATGCGATTCAGCCCGTGGAAAAGGGACTTGCGGAAGTTGAGATTGTTGACCGCGACCTTCCAGTTTGCAGGCTGGAACTCGGCGTCAAAGTGAGGATCAAAGTTCAAGCAGTAAAAGTATGAGTAGGAGCTGGGACGGTTGGGGCGAACAATCTTCTTCAGTTCGGGGTCCTTCATCCACTCGTCGATGGTGGTGGAGGGAACGTCAACGCCGGATATCATGCCGTCCAGATACAGTTCGGTGGCGATGGTGGCGGCGTCGGCGTTGTACTGGAAGTTGAGCTCCTTAATGAAGACTTTGTCAGCATCCCAGTAGTTTTCGTTCTTGGTCAAGATCCGCTTGTTCTGGTGTTCAAAGGTAGAGAGAATGTAAGCGCCGTTGTAGAGCAAGCGGGTGTTGTCGGTGCCAAAGCGTTTGCCCTGTTCGGCCAGGAATTCGCCGTTTGCAGGCATAAAGACCGAGTAGTCGAGCATTGAGAGAAAGTAAGGAACCGGGTTTTCCAGGGTGAATTCCAGGACGTACTTGTCCTTGGCCTTTACCCCTACCTGGGCAAAGTCGGTAATTTCGCCGTCATAGTATGCCTTGCCGTTTTTAAGGACGTTGTAGGCAATGTCGGCGGTGCTGGATTCGTTATCCGGAGTGAAAATATACTTGAGGGAATCGACCCAGTCCTGGGCGACCACTTCGGCCACTTCCTTGCCTTCGTGGTCGTACCAGTGGACCCCTTCCCGGAGATTGAAAGTCCAAGTCAATCCATCGGGAGACATGGTCCAGGTCTTTGCCAAGCAGGGCTTGATAATGCCCAGTTCGTCGTACTCTACCAAAGTGTCGACGAAGTTAGCGGCCAGACCAAATTCCAAGGTGGATGCGGTTACCAGGTAGTTGAAAGTGGTGACTTCGCCGGAATAAATGGACTTGTAAACCTGTTCGGGGCCTTCGGGCTCCACAGGTT
>DGZR01000016.1:8540-12441 GCA_002397155.1 Firmicutes bacterium UBA4975
TATTTCACGCCAACTGTAAGTGGCAGCGAAAACCGTTTTTAAAAGGATGAGACTAGCACAGCTCTTTAATCAATTGGGCCCGCTCTCCGGGGAAAAAGTCCAGCAAGGGCAGGTCGGGCAGGACATAGGCCCCGGGTCTCTGGCGCAGGGCGGCCCGCAACGAGGCGACCAATACCTGGGCGGTGGCGGCGGGATTGGTGATCCGGCTGGTAAACTCCAGGTACTGATTGTGCACCCCGCTGGACACCCCCCGGCGCTGGATAGAGACCCCGTGACCCACATCCAGGAGAGAGGAAACATCCGCAACCTGGATGACGGCGGTCTCATCATGGGCAAAGTACGGATCGGCAAGAATCCCTTCCCGGACAAAAGAGAATTCCGCTCCCGGCTCAAGGACCACATAGACCTCCCGCCGGTGCACCCCCCTGCCCAGGGGAATGGTCAAAGAGAGGGCGTCCCGCACCCCGGAAACCTGCTTGGCGGCCACGGTGTGGCCCATGCTCATGCCCGGGCCAAAGTTCGTGTGGGTAAGCCCCTGGGGGGCCATCAGTTTGAAAATCGCCCTGATCAGGGAATCGGTGCCCGGGTCCCACCCGGCGGCGCTGACAGAGGCCACGTTTCCCGCTTTGGCCGCCTTTTCCAATTGGGCCAGGGTGTCCAGCAGGGGCTGTCCGTGAACGTCGTAGCTGTCGGAAGTGGCAATGCCCTGCGCCAAGTAAGCGGGGGCAAGGGTGGGGACAAAGATGCTGGGGATAGCCAGGACAGCGCCCTGGGGCCTGTCCACCTTGCTGACGCAGTCCACCACCGGGCAGGTATGAACCTTGGCCAGGCCGGAGCAAAGATCAGCCCGCTCCACAATCCCCACTAATTCCATATCCGGTGCATTATTTACGGCGGCGACGGCATAAGCGCCCACATTGCCGCAGCCGACGACGGCGACTTTGAATTTTACCAAAGTGTCTTCCCCTCCCGGGTAGATCTTGCCAGCGATGCTGGGGGAAATCTTTAGATGAAAAAGTAGGTGCGCAGGACTTCGTAAAAGTCATCCGTCTCCCAAAGGACGGTATGGGGATTGAGAAGTTTAACCCCGGGATAGAAAGAAGCCCGGTGAGCGAGGACGTGATTCCGGAAACAGAGCTCACAGCGAAAATGCTTGGGCAGCTCTAGTTTGCACTGACTAAAGTCCATACTCAGGGCTTTTTCCGCGCCCCGGCGGATGAGATCGAGGGCTTCGTCCCGCCCCAGGGAAATGACGCCGTTGCCTTCACCCTTTTTCACCGGCATGGTCACGATATTGGGGATATACTCCCGGGCCTGCCGGCAGATGCCTTCATCGCCGACGATGCCGATTACCGGCACCCCATGGTAGGCGGCGATATAAGAATTGAGGACAAATTCGCTGGCATACTGGTCATTAATCTTAAAGTAAAAGACGTTTTCAGAACTCATGGTATGGGCCAAGGGGCTGTCGGCAAAGAAAGCCCCGGAATGGTAGCCGGAAAACATGACGGCAGAAAAGGATTTGTCTAGACCGGACATCATCACGTAGGGGTCCCGGGCCCAGCCGCTGAACAGTTTGACTCCCCGAGGCAGTTCGTCCATAAGCAGGTTTCTCGCGGTGGCGTGGGCGTCCTTGACCAGGACCTCGGTGGCGCCCTTGCTCAGAGCGGTTTCGCAGATCACCAGGACTTCCTTGGTCATCTGGCGGCGGAAATAGTCGTGGTCGGCAGTGCCCTTGCGCACATCCTCCCAGGCGTTGACGCCGGTGACTCCTTCCAGGTCTACACTGAGAAATAATTTCATGTCTTTGCTGGCAACCATTGCTGCCAATACCCCCTTAACAGTGTTGAGGACCTTCCTCACATGTTAGTATCAATATTACTCGACCCCGGTACTTCAGTCAACAAGAATTTAAATATTGCAGTAAAGTTAAATGCAGTTTAATTAGCGGCCAGCAGTTTCAAGATAATGCGGGTGTCGAGGAAAACTCCCAGGGATAGGCATTCTTCATCCAGATCAAAATCCTTGGCATGGGTGGAGGCGGTTATGCCCTTTTCCCGGTTTCCGCAGCCCAGGTGGTAAAATGCGCCGGGGGTTTCGGTGAGGAAAAAGGAAAAGTCTTCAGCCCCCATTGAAGGATGTTCTTTATCTCGGACCCGGTGGGGCCCCAGCTCTTTCTGGCAGATTTCCCTGATCAGGGCGACGACGCTGTCCTCATTGATCAGGGCGTCATAACCCGGGGAGATCTCTATAGAGCCGACGGCGCCGTAAGCGGCGGCCACCTCCGCCACCATCCGGGCCAGCCTCTCCTTGACCCCACGGCGAACCTTTTCGCTGACGGTGCGCAGGGTACCCCGGAGGACCACTTCGTCGCAAATTATATTGCTCTTGGTCCCTCCTTGGATGGTGCCCAAGGAGATGACCACCGATTCCAGGGGCGAGACATTGCGGGAAACGATTGAATGCACCCCTTGGACCACAGCGGCGGCAGCCAGGATGGCGTCCACCCCGAACTCGGGATAGGCCCCGTGGCCGGACTTGCCGCTGACTGTAATCTTGATGTCGTCGGTGGAGGCATTGAGTTTGCCCGATTTGAGCTCGACCTCCCCCACTTCCAGGTAGGGCTGAACGTGCTTGCCCAGGCAGTAGTCCACCCGGGGATTTTCCATGCACCCCTCAGCCACCATTCTCTGTGCCCCGCCGATGGTCTCTTCGGCGGGCTGGAAGAGCAGCTTGACATTTCCCCGAAAATGGTCTTTGCGCTCGCTGAAGTAGCGAGCCACGCCCAGGGCGATAGCGGTATGAGCATCGTGACCGCAGGCATGGGCGACGCCGGGATTTTGGGACCGGTAGGGCACCGCCTTGTCGTCCTGAAGGGGCAGCGCGTCGATATCCGCCCGCAGGGCGACGGTCTTGCCGCCGGAGCGGCCTCGGATTAGCCCTACTACTCCGGTGCGGGCAATGGGCTTACATTCCACACCCAGCTCGGTAAGTTTTTCCATGATAAATTTTTGGGTGCCCTGCTCTTGGTCGCTGAGCTCGGGATGGCGGTGCAGGTGGCGGCGAATTTCCACCAGCCACTCCTGGCACTTTTCCCGAATATCCTTTAGTTCGCTATCACTTGACATCGCTGCCACGCTCCCTTGAGTATATTCGACAGAGTGCGGGAAAAACCTGCTCCGCAGGACTATTGGATTACTTTAACTATATCGCCGTTTTGGAGAAAGACCCGGGGAACCCGGGGAGAGATCCGGGCCAGGATTTCATTGCGGTTGGTGTCACACCACTGGGCCAGATTGGACAGGTGCAGTTCATTGGCCCCTTCGCCGCCGAAGAGAATCGCCTCGTCCCCGGCTTGGATGCCCAAGCCGGTCACATCCACCATGCACTGGTCCATGCAGGGCAGGCCGGCGTACTTGGCCTTTTGCCCCTTAATCAGGACATACCCCTCCTGCCAGATGTTGCGGGGCAGCCCGTCGGCATAGCCCACCGGCAGAGTGGCAATTTCGGTTTCTTCCTGGGCGACAAAATGGTAGCTGTACCCCACTCCTTCACCGGGACCGATGGTCCGGACTTGGGCCACCTCGGTGCGAAAGGTGAGGGCGGGGCGCAGGGTAAAATTCATCGGGCGGCTGCAGTAGCCATAGAGCAAGGCACCCAGGCGCACCATGTCCAAGCGGTACTGAGGATAAGCGACGGCGCCGATGCTGTCGCAGATGTGCAGGATGGGAATAGGCACATTCTTCTCGGCCAGGGCGGCGGCCAAGGCCATAAGGGACTGGTACTGAGCTTCGTCAGATTCGGGGCTGTTGAGGGCAAAATGGGAAAACATGCCTTCTAGCACCAGTCCGGGTAACTGGGCCATGGCGCAGACTTCAGCCAAGGCAAGCCGGTGATCCCG
>DGZR01000016.1:12684-17119 GCA_002397155.1 Firmicutes bacterium UBA4975
CCGGCCGGTTGCCGCCGCCCGCCGAGAGAGAATCTGGGCCTGGCCCAGGGTAAAGATTGTCACGGTTATGCCCAGGTCCACGCCAGAGGCCAAGTGGTCATCTGGGGTGTAGCCCATGACCAAGATTTTCGCCTGGGGATAAAGTTCCCTCAGTTTTGCCGCTTCCTGTAATGTCGCCACAGCAATGTACTCTATGCCGTTTGCCAAGAGCACTCCGGTGACGGTGTCAATGTCGTGCCCGTATGCGTTAGCTTTGACCACCCCGGCAATTTGCACCCCGGGCGCCAGACTTTCGCGCATGGCCAGGAGATTGTGCTTGATGTGGTCCAAATTGATGATTGCCCGGGTCTTTCGCAACATGTCCACTGCAGGTACCTCCTCCGGTAGTTCCTCGCTTTTTTTAAAAAATGTTCCAACACGATTGGGTCCAAGTTGTATTATTGGTTGGGGGCCGCTTTTCACCGGCCCCGACCTGTCCTATACTATACTTACAGGAAAAGTGAAATGGAGGATCAACATGATCGTAAAACCCAGAGCGCTGAACCCGGGGGACAAAATCGCCATCGTCGCCCCCTCCTCTCCCGCCGACCCCGACCGCCTGGAAAAAGGGGCGGACGCCTTCCGCACCCTTGGCTTGGAACCGGTGATCTATCCTAGCTGTACCAAAGCCCACGGACACCTGGCGGGGCTGGACCGAGAGAGGGCCCGGGACCTGAACGAGGCCTTTGCCGCTCAGGAAATCCGGGGCATAGTCTGCATGAAGGGAGGCGCCGGTTCTTACCGCCTCCTCCCCCTCCTGGACTACGACCTCATCCGGGCCAACCCCAAGGTCTTCATCGGCTACAGCGACATCACCGCCCTGCACATGGCTCTGAACAAGCTCTGCCGTATGGTCACCTACCACGGCCCCATGCTCATCTCCGATCTCTTCCTCGGCGCTAACAAAATGGAATCCTATACCCTGGCCAGCTATGAGCAGGCCCTTTTCGGGACCAAGGCCCTGGGTCGGCTGGACAATCCCCCCGGCGAAGAAATGGCCACTCTGGTTGAGGGCGCCGCCCAGGGCGAACTGATCGGGGGCAACCTCTCCCTCCTGGTCTCCACCCTGGGTTCGCCCTGGGAACTGGAGGTCAAGGACAAAATCCTCTTCATTGAGGATGTGGGTGAAGCCGCCTACCGGGTGGACCGCATGCTGAACGCCCTGGCCTTGGCCGGTAAATTCCGGGACTGCGCCGGCGTAATTCTTGGCACCTGGTCCAACTGCAAGCCCGAGAAAAAGGGCGGTTACGACGGCTACGACCTGCCCTTGCAGACAATTTTTGAGGAAGTAATCCGGCCCTGGGGCAAGCCCACCATCCAAAACCTGCGGGCCGGCCATAATTACCCCGCCCCCACCTTGCCCTTCGGCGTCCAGGTGGGAATCGACGCCAACCGCCGGGAAATCGCCTTCCTTGAAGGAGCAAATACCCAGTAACTCTAGAGTTGTTTCACCAACCCCAGCTCTTGGCAAAGCTCCAAGTATTTTAGGGCATACCCCGGCTGCCAGGTGCCGGACTCCAGCCTGACCAGTTCCAGGACCCGCCCCAGGGGGCGCTGCCCGTCCAGCCAGTAGAGAATAAAGGTGCCGTAGCTCGAACCGGCCTTGGCTTCCCGGGCATAGGCGGCCCACTCCCGGCGGCGGTCGGGAGACAGCCGGGCTGTTTCAGCCTCCAGGTCCAAGGGGCCGGGATAAACCCGCCGGTAAACCCGTACGGCCAGGTCCGGGGCCAGGGTCTCATCCTCAGCCGACGCCGAACCCCTGGCTTGGACGGCCCCCCACTCCCGGACCTGCTCGCCGGACCGGGTGATTTGAGCCTGTCCCCTGTCCAGGAGGGCGGTTAATTCGGTAAAGCCCCGCAGGCGGGCCAGAGCCCCCAGTTGGCCCAAGGCCTTGGCCTCGTAGTCCAGGCGGATATCCAGAACTTCTTGCCAGCGCGGTCTCAGGACCGGGCTGGCAAAAGCCTGGGCGACAGCCCGGTTCAGGCGGGCGCCGGTATCAGCCAGGTAGGCCATGAAAAAGTCAAGCCAGCTCTCCTCGCTGCCAGCGGCCAGGCCCCAGGCATAGAGAGCGGTCATCAAGCCCACCCGTTTAAGCATGGCCGGGTCTAGATTGCAGGGATGGTCCAGGGATGAGTGGTAGTGCTTATCCGGCCATTGAATCGCCATAGGGCAGGGAACCCCCAGGCTGGGGTCGGACACCACGTAGTGGTCGCTGCCCCCGGAAAAAGGGGTGGCCACGTAGTGGCAGGTGCTGTAGCCAAAAGTGCCGTTAAAGTTCCTCACGTCCCGAGAGAAGTAATCCAACAGGTAAAAGGCATACTTATCTAAAAAAGTGGGCGTGCCCAGGGGCGGTTCCTCGATGCACAGGGGGCCGCCCCCCCTGCTTTGATCGGCGCCTACCATGTCCAGGTTAAAAGCGGCCACCGTGGTCTTCAACTTATCCGGGTGGCGGTGGAAGTACGCAAAGGTCCCCGTCATTTCCGGCACCAATAATAGGCGAATACCCAGGCGGGGCCGGGGCAGGCTGCCTTCAGCCATAAGGCGGTTCAGGACCCGGGCTACCTCCATGAGCACTGCCGGACCCGAGGCATTGTCCTGAGCGCCGGGGTAGGGGTGGCAGAGATGGGCCAAGAGCAGCACCTCTTCTTCCTGCTGCCCGGGAATAAAGCACTCGACGTTTTCCAGGGTTCCGTCCACCAATTCTGAATCCACCTGGGCAAAGAGCCGGACCGGCCCCCGGCCCAGCCTGGCCCGCAGCTCGTCCCCCACCCGCGGGGAAACACAAAAGCCGAATCCCGGCTTTTCTAATCCTGACCACCAAAAGGAAGTATATTGAATTGCATCGGGCAGGTCGGCCCGGGTGCGCAGGGGCGGGTAGCTGTTGAGGTTGTCAAAAACCAGGCCCAGGGCCCCGTTTTCCACCACCGCCAGCCTGTATACCGTCATCGGGTTGCCCCGCACCAGAGCAATTCTACCCTCCAGGGCAAGCCCCTCATAGCTTTCGGGTTTATCCGCATCGGGCACCCATACCAGTTCAGCCTCAACTCCGCCGTCGGGTGTAGGGCCGGAGCGCTGCACCAGGGACACTTCCTGTTCCCGGAATCGGGACAGACGCCTCTTCCCCCCCTCTTCCATCAGCCACAGTTCGGCCCCCTGGCACCGCCATTCCTGAAAGGATTGCCGGGACAAAAAGCGAATCCCGCTTTTGGCGGGGAATTCCTCAAGCCGGGCCTCCACCCCTTCAGCCTGCAGAAGCTGAACGACCTGGGCGGCAGCCTCCCGGTAGCCGGGCGAAGCCTGGATCCGGTTATACTGAGCAATTCGTTCTGCATAGCGCCAAGCCTGGCGGCCGGAAAACTCCTGTTCCAGCAAGCCCAATATTTTTTTCATTTTCTACCCCTCTCCAAGTCAAGTCCCATAGATGTTCGCTACCTGCTTAAAAAATTCCTCCCTCCCTGGCGTCATCCTTTATTTTCCCGCTGCTCCCCCTTAGCGAACTAAGTAATCGTCAAGCGATGGTGGCTGCTTTGAAAAACTTCTCTGCCGACAAGTTATCTAGATTGTTGGCAAGTAGGGATTCCTTTTATTGTGAGGGCGGATACCTCCCAATATCTTGCTTACGGCAGAAGGGTGAGTGGCACTTTCATACAGGAGAGAATCCGGGTAAGGCGAATAAAGTATTATAAACGGATTATCGATTCCGTTGTTTGGCTTTTGGTTTAAAAATCTTTTTTACCCTGGACGTGTTCAACTTCGAGATAAGAAATCCTACATTTATTGCCTTTGCATCCACGTAGAACTTTTTGTTTTTGGTTTCTAGAACGAACACGTCCCCTTTGTCTTCATACTGGATAATGTCTTTGTACTCAAGCCGATGGGTCCTCCCGGCCATCGACCGATAAATAAAGTAATCTTGGCTGCAGAAAATATCTATTTTCCAGGTGAATGTGATTGTAGTGATGAATAAGCCCGTAAAGATAAAACCCGATAAACCAACGCCGACCCAAATACTAGCCGAATCGTTTGGGAAAAGTACCATTAAAACAATGGCGAGACTAAAAACAACAGTACCAGTTACGCCTATCCATCTGTACGCCTCTGGCAACCGGATTACGATGTGCTCCTTTTTGAGATTCTTCATAAACTCATCGCTATTGTGTTTATAGATAGCAGAGGTGATTATGCCAAGTATGGCAGGAATTACCGCTACCGCTAACGCCCGAAAAATAATCCCCCTCATTCCAATAACCCACCACCTGACTCATCTTACTGCGGGAAAACGCATTGCCTATATTGTCCAATACTGACCGGATGGAAGCAATCAAGGTTTCTTTTATTCTTTCCGAAAGTGATCAATAACCAAATTGGCTAGTTCAAAGGGTAAAGCAATAAACAT
>DGZR01000063.1:0-2310 GCA_002397155.1 Firmicutes bacterium UBA4975
GGGGCTGAGGCCGGCTTGAAAAAGGGCCTCGTCAGTGTAGATATTGCCCAAGCCCGCCACCACCCCTTGGTCCAAGAGCAGGGCTTTTAGGGGCCCCTGCCGGCCGGCCAAGCGCCGGACCAGCCAGTCCCCGTCAAACCCCGAAGAAAGGGGTTCCGGGCCCAGGGCGGGAAAACCGCCCAGGCCCTCCTCCTCTCCCGGCCAGTAAGCCCACATGCCTCCGAACCGGCGCAGGTCGCAGTAGTACAGACTACGGCTACTGTCCAGGCAAAAGCGGGCCCGCAGGTGCCTTTCTTCCGGCGCCAGCCGGGTCAGCAGGCGGCCGGTCATGCGCAGGTGGACCAGCCAGGTGAGACCCTGGTCCAGCTCGAAGACGATGTACTTACCCCGCCGCTTCATCCCCAGGATAACCCTGCCCGTGAGCCGGCGGTTAAAATCCTCACCCCCGGGAAAGCGGACCAGCCGGGGGTCCTGAACCAGCACCCCGGTGATCCTGGCCCCGGTCAAAGTCGGGGCCAGATCGGCGACAATTGTCTCCACCTCGGGCAATTCGGGCATCAGCTATAAGTCCCTTACTGTTTCTAAGTTGTACCAGTTGGGGCCGGCTTTGACCTCCACCACCAGGGGCACAGCCAGGGGGACGATCTCCTCCATGGCGGCTTTCACCAGCTTGGCCACCCGCTTTTGTTCATCGGCCGTCGTCTCCAGCACCAGCTCGTCATGGACCTGGAGGAGCATCCGAGAAACCAGGCCCTCTCCTTCCAGGCGCTTTTCTACCTCGACCATGGCTAGCTTGATGATGTCGGCCGCTGTCCCTTGAATTGGCGTGTTGATGGCGGTGCGCTCGGCAAAAGAGCGGCGCTGGAAATTGCGGCTGCCGATTTCAGGCAGGTAGCGCCGCCGGTTGAAAAGGGTGGTGACAAAACCATCCTTCCTGGCCTTGGCGACGGTGTCCTCCATGTACTTCTTTACCCCGGGATAGCGGCGGAAGTACGCGCTGATGTAATCGGCGGCCTCCTGGCGGCCGATGCCCAGGGAACTGGCCAGGCCAAAATCGGTCTGCCCGTAAACCAGGCCAAAGTTAACGGCCTTGGCCCCCTGGCGCTGGCTTTCGCTGACCTCCTCTAGGGCCACCCCGAAGATCTCGGCGGCGGTGCGGCGGTGGATGTCTTCACCCCGGCGAAAAGCCTCCAGCAAGGCGGCGTCGCCGGAAATATGGGCCAGAACCCTCAGCTCAATTTGGGAGTAGTCGGCGGCCAGCAGGCGCTGGTAGCCCCCGCCCGGGACAAAGGCCCGGCGAATTCGCCGCCCTTCTTCAAGGCGGACGGGAATATTCTGCAGGTTGGGTTCGGTGCTGCTCAGGCGGCCGGTAGCGGTCACCATCTGGTTAAAGTTTGTGTAGATCCGGCCCGTCTCCTCATTCCAGACTTCTTTCAGTCCCTGGATGTAGGTGCTCTGCAGCTTGACCAACTGCCGGTACTCCAGAATCAGGGGCACGATTTCATGGCGCTCCCAGATAGCCTCCAGGACGGCGGCGTCGGTGGAATAGCCGGTCTTGGTCTTGCGCACCGGGGGAATGCCCAGTCGTTCAAAGAGAACCTCGCCCAACTGCTTGGGAGAGTTAATATTGAATTCACAATCCGCCAGGGATTGAATCCGTCTCTCAAGGGAGCTGATTTTTGCCTCCAGTTCCGACCCGATGGGCTCCAGTTCCCGGATGTCCACGGCGATCCCGGTCCGCTCCATCCGGGCCAGCACCCGGCTGAGGGGCAGCTCGATCTTTTCGTACAGGTCCCAAGCCTCAATCTCCGCCAGGCCTTTGGCCAGTCTATCCCATAATTCGGGGAGCAAGCTGGCGTACGCTGCTTGGAATTCCCCGCCCTGCCACTGCTTGGGATCGACGCCCTTTTCCAGCCAAGCCCGGGCCAGGGCGGGGATGCCCATGTTGCTGCCGGGTTTGAGCAGGTAGGCCGCCAACTGGCAACTGTGCACCCGGGCTTTTAGCTCTATTTCTCGGTCGTAGGCAAACCGATAGATTTTCTTGGCGTCGTCGGTGACCAGGGTGGCCTCTCGGCTGAGGAACTCCTCCAGCTTTTCCTCGGCGGTGGCAAAGGCCTCTCCCGAAAAGAGCCAGGCCCGGCCCTCATCCCCCAAGGCCAGGGTTTCATCCTCCAGCAAGACGGCGAGCTCCTCCGGGAGGAAAACCTCCTCATCTATCTCGGGGTCGGCGGTCCCTTTTACCTGGACCTCCCAGTAATCCACCAGGTCCAGCCGTTCCAGAAGGCTGTTGAACTCCAGCCCCTTAAAGAG
>DGZR01000063.1:2580-3723 GCA_002397155.1 Firmicutes bacterium UBA4975
ATCTCCGCCAGCCTCCGGCTCAAAAAAGCCTGGTCCCGGTATAATTCGAGGTTTTCTCGGAGCTTGCCCTTGAGCTGGTCCAAATTTTCGTAGACCCCGGCCACGCTGCCGAATTCTGCGATGAGTTTGCTGGCGGTCTTTTCGCCGATGCCGGGCACTCCGGGGATATTGTCGGAGACGTCCCCGGCCAGGCCCTTGATGTCGACGATCTGGACCGGGGCGACGCTGTATTTTTCCGCCACTGCCTGGATGTCGTATACTGTCGTCTGGCTGATGCCTTTTTGGGTCATGATAGCATTGGTTCTCTCCCCCACCACTTGGAGGATGTCCCGGTCGCCGCTGACAATCCAGCTAAAGTATCCCGCCTCGGCGGCTCGGGCGGCCATGCTCCCCACCAGGTCGTCGGCCTCGTATCCCTCTTGCTCAATGCACCGGATGCCCAGGGCTTCCAGCACTTCCCGGGCGATATGCCCCTGGCTCCTGAGTTCGAAGGGTGTGGGCGGCCGATTTGCCTTGTATTCGCTGTATTCCTCGCTGCGGCGAGTGGGCCCCGGCAGGTCAAAGGCCGCCACCGCATAGTCCACCGGGTACTGCTCCAGCAGCTTTACCAGCATGTTCACCAGGCCGTACACCGCCCCCGTGGGCTGGCCCTTGCTATTCACCAAGGGCGGCAAAGCAAAAAAGGCCCGGTAGAGCAGGCTGTTGGCGTCTATGAGCATGAGCTTCTTCGTCATCACTTCACCCCTTTGCTCCTCATCATACTATATCCCGCCCCCGAGGAAAAAGTCTTCATTCTTCTTCCCCCTCCTTTTTTAGCAGGGCGGCCCGCTTTACGGCGCCGCTGCCGTAACGGGCGGAAACCCGGTCGATGGCCTCGGCTATTTTTTCATCCCGGGCCTGGTTTTTGTCGTCAAACAGGCTGAGTTGCCGGGTCTCCTGGCTGCTTACCAGCCCGCCGCTGCCCACCCCCACCAGGCGAATGCCCCGGCCCCGCAGGTCGACTTTGGCCAGCAGCTCCAGGGCCTTATTGTAAATGGGCCGGGTCAGGCAGGCGGGAGCGGGCAAGGGGCCCTGGCGGGTGAGAGTCTCAAAATTACCATAGCGCAGCTTCAGGGTCACCGTCCCCGCCAAAAAGCGGCTGGC
>DGZR01000063.1:4108-4293 GCA_002397155.1 Firmicutes bacterium UBA4975
CTTTTCCGGCAGGGCGGCCAGGGCACCCACGGTATCGATGCCCATATTCCTCAGCTTAACCGCCGTCTTTTCCCCCACCCCCCAAAGTTTTTCCACCGGCAGGGGCCCCAGGACCGCCGCCACCTCCCCGGGCCGGATGAGGGTAAAACCCCGGGGTTTTTCCAGGTCCGAGGCCAGCTTGGCCA
>DGZR01000089.1:0-23881 GCA_002397155.1 Firmicutes bacterium UBA4975
TATGCCGCCGCCAGCGGCACGATTACGGCAATGACCAGGGGTACTACTTACGGCAGGTACATAGTGATTCAGCACAGCGACGGCTATTCCACTCTCTATGCCCATCTCCAGGAATATGCCGGTTCCCTCCGGGTGGGCAGCAAGGTGGTCCGAGGCCAGGTTATCGGCAAAGTGGGGAACAGCGGCCGCACCACCGGACCCCATCTCCACTGGGAGGTCAGGCGCTACGGCGAGGCCGTCAATCCCCTTAAGTTTTTTGGCAACTAGGCGGTTCCCTTAGGGGAACCTATTTTTTTGGTCAAAAAAAGCCCCCAAGAGGGCTTTAAGGGTCGTATTTAGCGGCGCATTTACGCGCTTTATTGGAGTCCGGTTACTTTTTTTTCGGCGCGGGCTTTTTGGCGGGGGCTGCTTTTTTGGGAGCAGGCTTTTTATCGGCCATTCACATTCCCTCCATCACAGTACTTCGGGTATATAATAGCAGAACAAGTCCCCGATGCCAAGGGAAGACGAATAATTCCACTTCGTCCTCTCTGTTTCCGGCATAAATCAGAGAGAGCTTACTTTTTTATGAGCTCAATATCTTCAACAGGCAGCCAGTCATCCATATTGTCGTAGCTGCTCCGGTCAACCGCAAAGGGTGTGATTTCTTGTAAATTTTCCACCTCAATCAGCACAAGATAGCGTTTGCCGCCCCATCGCTTAATCTGATTAGGGGTAAGATAGAGCATTGTCTGATGATCTGAAATAAGCTTTTGCGATTCTTCCTCAGTTAACTTTTTCCGTTCAGTATAGGGGAATGAACGGTCATATGATAAGTTAACGAAGTCATGTATCGGGTAATAAAAAAACAGAAAGCCGTAGCTCTCGCTCTTAAAAGTCTAATACCCTAATTGTCTGAAGTGCAATATGGCGTTTGAACGGTCAGTGATTCCGGTTTTGCTGTAGATTTGACTGATATGACCGTGCCAACAGTTTGAAAATGCGTCTGGGCAATTTTCTAATTGCTTTTCCCTCGCATCAAGGACGGATGATATCCTGTTCACGCTGGGTAAAGTGCTCAAGCGATTTTTTCGCTTGGTCGGTATTCCCCATTTTTCACCGGCTTCTTTTGCCGTAATGAATTTCATCAGCCCATTCTTCTGCATAATTCTTTACCTCACATTATATGCGAAAGAACGAATAATGCCTAGCCACGATAGATGAACTATCATGTCTGGAAACGAATAAAAAAGAGATTAATTTGATGATCATAAGTTAATCTCTGAGTGGATTGAAAAGCGAAATGGGAAGATTTCTACTGCGTCCTTTGACCTGCTATTCATCATCCTCCAGTTTTTTCGATTCCAGAACCATAATATCTGGCTCCGGCGAGGCCACATACATTTCCTCAGTGTCCTGCTGTGCCTGTTGTAGGATCGCAATCGCATCAGTCGTTAAATTGAATAGCCGTTTATACATCGCCGCATAGTCAGTCAAAATGCCCCCCCCTTACAAGTTTGCTTAATCTTAGCATCTTTTGGGGAGTATTGCAAGTAGGAAAGGGAATACCATTACGAATAAACATCAATGTGATTCGAAAGATTTACATTAATCTATCCCTATCCTACAGAGCAGTTCATCGCCACTAGGCGGAATCCATCAGCTTTTGTAATCGTGTCTCCTTGACGGGGATAGCATCCCGGAGTGCCCTCTGCTCATCATTGTAATCGCCAGACAACATACAGAACTGCTCATTAGAACAGAAAACTAGGAAGGGCTTAATTTTTCGGGCCAAATTCCCGATGAAAGTCCCCCAGGTGGGCCCGGACCGGTAGGTTCTGCGGGCAGACCTCTTCGCAGAGGCCGCAGTCCTGGCAGCGGGAGAAGTCCCTTTCCCGGGCGGCCAGGCTGCTGTAGTCCCGGCGGGCTTCTTCTCTTTCCCCGTACATGTAAGCGCTGTTGTACAGGTCAAAAATCTCATCGATCCTTATCCCGGCGGGGCAGTCGGCGCAGTACTTGCAGCCGGTGCAGGCGACCTTGGTCTGGGCCAGGAAGTGCTCCTTAGCCCGCTGCACCATCTCCATCTCTGAGGGAGACAGGGTGTGGTCAGTTTCTCCGGCCAGGCGGACATTTTCTTCGACCTGGGCCATGGTGCTCATGCCGCTCAGGACCAGGCTGACTTCCGGCTGGTGCCAGAGCCAGCGCAGGGCCCAGGCGGCCGGGCTGCCCTCCCGGGGGGCTTTGGCCCAGATCTCCCGGAAAGGGCCGCTGTCGGCCCGGGCCAGGCGTCCACCCAGCAGGGGTTCCATGATGACCACCGCCAGCCCCTTGGCGGCGGCGTAGTGCAGCCCCGCCCGTCCCGCTTGGTATTCCTCGTTCATGTAGTTGTACTGAATTTGACAGAAGTCCCAGTCGTAGCCGTCGGCGATTTCCTTAAAGACAGACAGTTGGTCGTGGAAGGAAAACCCGATGTGCTTGATTTTACCCTGGGCCTTGGCCCGTTCAAGGAAGTCAAAAACCCGGGTCTGACGGCAGTTTTCCCATCTCTTGGCGTTCATGGCATGGAGAAGGTAAAAGTCCAGGTGGTCCGTCTTAAGTTTCGCCAACTGCTTGTCCAGGTATTCGCCGTACTCGGCATGCTTGGTGATCCGCCACACCGGGGACTTGGTGGCGAGGAAGACCCGTTCCCGGTAACCCTGGCCCAGGGCTTTGCCCACTATAGTTTCGCTGTTCTCTTGGTGGTAGGGCCAGGCGGTGTCGATGTAGTTGACCCCGTGATCGATGGCGTAGCGCAGCATCCGGGTGGCCTTTGCCTCATCGATCTGGCCGGGGTTTTCCAGGGTGGGCAGCCGCATGCAGCCAAAGCCCAGGGCAGAAACTTTGAGACCCAGTTTGCCAAAGTTGCGGTACTGCATTTTTTGACCTCCCTTTCGGTATACTCCAATTTAGATGAAGAGGGCGAACACCTTTTCCAGACGGGCCGGGAGCTGCAGGTACAACTGGCCCAAGGCCCGGTTGCGGGGAGAGGGGTGAATTTCGGGGATGAGGCTGAGGCCGTTGGCCAGGGCCAGGGGCCGGGGCTCCCTGCCCGCCAGCTCGGTGAGCTTGCCTTGAACCTCAAGTCCGTAAGCGGCGGCCACTGCCCTGAGGGCGTTGGCCCCCAGGGTCAGCAGGAGCCGGGGTTTGAGGATCTCAATCTGGCGGACCAGGTTTTCCCGGCACTGTTTCAGGGTGGCGGGATTGGGCGAGGTGAGGGAACGGCCGTTGGCGGCCAAGGGGACACAGAGGACCGCATTGGTGAAGTAGAGCCTTCTGGCCGCGGCAGCAGGGCGGGTCCCCGTTTTTTGGCAGCTAGCTCGAAGAGCGCCATAGAGCATGTTGGCTGACTGCTCCCGCTGCAGGGGTCCGGTTGAGCCGTGGTAATTGGCCAGGCCCAGGTCGTTGACGGCGTTTTCTTCGCCGGTAAAGGGGATTCCCCCGTAGCCGCAGCCGTCCAAGCCCGGGGCTTCCCCGATGACCACCAGGCCCACGTTCTTTTTCGCCCCGATGTAGTCCAGTAAAAAACGGCGGCGGTTGTCAGCCAGGGACCGCCCCGGAGGATCGTGCTTTAGATTAGGCTGCCGGTAGGGGTTCATGAGGGGCTGTCGGCAGCGGTCGCAGGGGAAAATTTCCCCGCGGTAAAATTCGGCAAGTTCGGTGTACATCCTATCTCCCCCTTGACCTAATTCTAGCAAAGTAAGGGAGGGGAGAAAAGGGGGAGGAGGAAAGACCCGGTTCTGCGCCGAATTAAAAGCCATAGGGACTAGCATAGGAGGGGACGGCATGGGGAGAATTCTAGAGGGCATCCGCTGCTTTCTTTTGGACCTGGACGGGACAATCTACCTGGGAGATGAGCTGCTGCCGGGAGCGGCAGCCTTTATTGCCGGCCTGGAGGAGCGAGGGCTAGGCTACCTCTTCCTCACCAACAACTCCTCTCGGGACAAAGGAGCTTATGTGCAGAAACTGTCCGCTCTGGGTATTTCCGTGAAAGGGGAAAGGGTTCTCACTTCGGGAGAGGCCACCGTGGCCTATCTGAACGGGCAAAAACCCGGCGCCCGGGTCTACCTCTTGGGCACCCCCGCCCTGGCCGGGGAACTGGAGGCAGGCGGAATAGAGGTCGTCTCGGGGGCGGACCGCCCTGATTTTGTAGTCCTGGGTTTTGACACCACCCTCACCTACCAAAAGCTGTGGCAGGCCTGCGACCTAGTGCGGGAAGGGGTGGAGTACGTCGCCACCCACCCGGACTTTAACTGCCCCTTGGCCGGGGGCAGGTTCATGCCCGACGCCGGCGCCATCGCCGCCTTTATTCAGGCGGCCACCGCCGCCCGGCCCAAGGTCATCGGCAAGCCCAACCGGGAGATGGTGGACGCCGCCTTGGCCCGGACCGGGACGGGGCCGGGAGAAACCGCCATCGTCGGCGATCGCCTCTACACCGACATCGCCATGGGCAGAGGAGCGGGGCTGACCAGCATCCTGGTCCTGAGCGGCGAGACCGGAGAAAATGATCTGGCCGAGGCGCCCTGGCAGCCGGACCATGTTTTTTCTTCCCTGGCGGAACTGGCGGGGGTCCTCTTTGGGGGCGGGGCACTATGAGGGATAGAAAGGGGTCGAGTGAAGGGGGAAAAAAGCGGATTTGGGAGATCGAATACCTGCGGGTTCTGGCCATCCTCTTGATGCTCATCTACCACACCGCTTACGATTTAAGCGAATTCGCCGGCTGGGCAATCGACTTTGGCTCCGGCTTTTGGTTTTGGTACGGAAAACTGGCTTCGATCTTTCTTTTTGTTTCGGGAGTGAGCAGCGGTTTTAGCCGCAAGAGCACGGTAAAAAAGGGATTAAGGCTGCTCTTGATCGGCTTGGGCATTACGGCGGTCACATACTTGGTCTTGGGGGATCAGTATGTCCGCTACGGGGTCCTCCACTTTCTGGGTACCTGCCTCATCCTCTATCCCCTCCTCCGCAAACTTTCGCCACCGGTGTTGGCGGTTCTGGCGGCGGCGATTTTTCTTTTGGCCCGGCCCCTGGAAAAAATCGAGGCGGCCACCGGTTTATTCCTGCCCCTGGGCATAAAATATCCCGGTTTTTCTTCAGCCGACTACTTTCCCCTGGTCCCCTACCTGGGGGTATACATCCTGGGGATTATCGCCTATAAATTGTACTACCACAAGGGGAGGAGTCTCTTTCCTTTCGACTGGGGGAACAAGTACGTCACCGCCGTCAGCCGCCATTCCCTGGCCATTTACATCTTGCACCAGCCTGTCCTGCTTGGGGCGGTCCTGCTCCTAAAAAAAATAAAGAGTTAATAAAAGACAGGCGGCCCAGGGTGAGGAAAAACTTTGCCGGTAATTGTTACAAGATAAGCTTGCCTCATTGTGTTACAATTATTGCGGGGGGGATGACCGATTTCACCCTGGGCAAAAGGCAAAAGAAGGACATCGGTTGCTGGTATAGAATACCTATTAGAGCAACTAGTCGAAGGAATTTGCCTCAAGCCCAGGGCCCAGACGTGTCCTTTAGACCGGTTGATTCATTTAACCATAATTTTTTAAAGGAGGATTAAATAATGAAAAAGGGTATCATCGTCTTAGCCGTACTGTTGCTTACTCTGGCCGCTCTTTCCGGTTGCACCCCGGGTAAGGGCAAAGTTCTAAAGGTCGGAACCGAAGCTACCTTCCCGCCCTTTGAGGGCACTGACGACGACGAGAACATCGTCGGTTTCGACATTGACCTGATTAAGGCCATTGCCGATGACAACAACTGGGAAATCGAAGTTGTGCACCTGCCTTTCGACAGCCTGGTCGAATCACTGGAAACAGACAAGCTGGACATCGTCATCGCCGCCATGACTATCGACGAAGACCGGTCCAAGCGAGTGCTCTTTAGCACCCCCTACTTTGACGCTTCCCAGGTGATGGTCATCCGGGACGACGACAACCGCAATTTCGGCACCGAGGACATCGTCGATCTAGGCCTTAATGTCGCTGTGCAGATGGGCACCACCGGCTCCTATGAGGGCGAGGACATTTTCGGCGCCGAGGATCATCCTAACCTCAAGCAGTACAAACGGGTCAACGAAGCCTTC
The DNA here is from genome assembly GCA_002397155.1 of Firmicutes bacterium UBA4975. GTDB lineage: Bacteria > Bacillota > Proteinivoracia > UBA4975 > UBA4975 > UBA4975. The sequence continues at coordinate 6,101 of DGZR01000089.1, forward strand.
ATGGACCTGAAAAACGGCCGGGTCGACCTGGTCATCATCGACGAGCCCGTCGCCAAGAACTACATGGCCCATCTGGGGGGCTTGAAGATCTTGGGCGAACCCTTCACCAACGAACAGTATGGCATCGCGGTGAAGAAGGGCAATACCGATATGATGGACAAAATCAACGCTTCTCTCAAAAAATTCATGGACGGCACCAAGTACGATGACATTTTTGCGAAATGGTTTGGTGAATAGGGGCTTTTGTAAATGAGCTTACTCATACGCCTTAATGAATTCATTAACTTTGAACTAATAATACGCTCTCTACCTAAACTACTGGATGGGGCAAAGATTTCCCTCCTAATCAGCCTCTGTTCGGTCGTCCTGGGCGTCACCCTGGGCATAGTGGTCGCAACCGGACGCCTGTCCAAATTCTGGCTGTCCCGGGGCATAGCCAGTCTCTACGTCGCCTTTGTCCGGGGCACGCCGATGATCGTTCAGATCTTCATCATCCACTATGGTTTAGCGGAACTGGGCCTGAGACTGCCGGCCTTTGCCTCGGGGATTGCCGCTCTTAGCTTTAACAGCGCCGCCTACATGGGCGAAGTGTTTCGGGGCGGTATCCAGTCCATCGATATCGGCCAGACTCAGGCCGGGCTTTCAGTCGGCCTAACCCCCTTCCAGGTCTTCCGCTACATCGTCTTCCCCCAGGCCTTCAGACGGGTCATCCCCTCCATGGGCAATGAGATGGTCACCCTGACCAAGGACTCTTCCCTGGTCAACTTCATCGCCATCGCCGAGCTGACCTACAGGGCCACCTTGATCGCATCTCGCACCTACGAGTATTTCACTATGTATATCGGCATCGCCTTGGTCTACTTTGCCATCACCTTTGTCCTGTCGCAGCTCTTGTCTTGGCTGGAAAGGAGGATGGGGCCCTATGATACGAATAGTGAACCTGGAAAAAGCCTTCGGAGATAATCGGGTATTACGGGGCATCTCCGCCACCGTGGGCCGGGGCGAGGTCGTCGTCCTCATCGGTGCCAGCGGCTCGGGCAAGAGCACCTTGCTCCGCTGCGTCAACCTTTTGGAAGAGCCAGACAGCGGTGAGATTTGGATCGACGGCGTTGAAGTGACCGCCCGCGGGGTGGAAAAGCACCTGGTGCGCCGGGAGACCGGCATGGTCTTCCAGCAGTTCAACCTCTTTCCCCACAAACGGGTTATCGACAACATCACCCTGGCCCCCATCCGGGTGCGGGGACTGACCCACAAAGACGCCGAGAAAATCGCCATGGAATTGCTGAGCAAGGTCGGCTTGGCCGATCGGGCCCGGGCCTGGCCCCACCAGCTATCGGGGGGACAGCAGCAAAGAGTGGCAATCGCCAGGGCCCTGGCCATGCAGCCCAAAGTCATGCTCTTTGACGAAGTGACCTCAGCCTTGGACCCGGGCATGACCGGCGAGGTCTTGGGCGTAATGAAGGAACTGGCTGCTGACGGCATGACCATGATCGTGGTCACCCACGAAATGGCTTTTGCCCGGGAAGCCGGCAACAAGATTATCTTCATGCACGACGGAGTAATCGTCGAAGAAGGCCCCCCCTCGGAACTGCTGGTCAACCCCCAGCACGAGGCGACCAAGGATTTTTTAAGCAAAGTACTCTAAAGCGGGACGGGGACAATTTCTCCTTGTCCCGCTTTTTCCCGGCACCAGCAAGGGATGAATACAAAGTCCCAGGAAAGGGGGCATTGCCCTGTCCGATTCCCTGAAGTGCAGCGTCTGCGGCCAGGATATCCGCTCACGAAAAGATCTGATTGTCACCAACCGTTTCTTTGTCACCATCCTCACCCTGCATCGGGACTGTTTTAAAAAATCCCTGGACGAGGGTGTTTACCTGGGCCGCCCCGCCAATACCCGGACGTCCAATATTGCCTTGGCAATAATCCTCGCGGTGGCCTTGGTTTACTACTTGTTTTTTGCCAGAAACATCTTGCTCTTGGCCGTGCTGGTCGGCAGCCCCCTTTACCGCTTTAATATCTGGTGGCGCTACGAGAGGAAGCTAGAGCCCTAAACTGGTCCTGGGCTCTTTTTTTTGTCAAGACAAAAGCATCCTGCCTGGGAAAACCGGACAGAATGCTTTTGTCTTGCCTTTTTTCTTACCAACCCCCGCCCCCGCCGCCTCCCCCGCCGCCCCCGGAGGAACCGCCGGAAAATCCTGAAGATGAACCGGGAGCGGTGGCCGAGGCTGCGATGGATTGGTTGAGGGTGCTGCCCAGGGTGTTGGCAAAGCTGGCGGCGGAGAAGGTGGCAAACCCCTCTCCCCGGTACCAGACGGGCTGGTAACCCTGACCGGCGGCGCTGGCTGCGGCCAGGACAGTGGCGAACTTTTCCGCCCACTGCTGCTGTACGCCCAGGGCTAGGGCGTGGGGCAGGAATTGTTCAAAGAGTTCCGGCGTCCGTTCGGGAGGCGCCGACCATTGGAGGTAGTCTTTTTCCGCCACCTCCAGAAACATTTTAAAGCCCTCAATTTCATCCATCAGGTCCCTGCCCTCCGGGGTGGGGGCTTTGATGAAGTGGGCGAAGACAAAAATGAGGATGAGCAAGACCAGGGTGGACAAAACGGCGGCGGCTACGGCCCAAGGACCGCCGTTTCTTAGGGCGAAAACAAAGCCCAGGGCCAGCAGGCCCAGCCCCAGAAAGATCCCCGGCAGTAACTTGGAAAAGTTGGTCCTGAAGTACTTGCCCCCATTTAGTGCTTCGAGCCGTTTTTTTAAGTCCTGGATGGCGGTACTGAGGATATGGTGGTTGGTGTTTTTCAGCTCCAGGGTATCTCCGGCGGAGAAAAGACTGCGGTGCAGGGCCTCTTCTTCCGGCGGGGCCGGGGTCCCCTCCCGGGTATTGGTCAGGCTGAACTTGCGCTTTTTTTCTTGGTGGATTACCAGCCGGCCCAGGACAGCCAGGTTGATTATCGCCGCCGTAAAGGCCTTGTCGTCGTAGCCCATCTGCCGGATAAAGCGGAGGGCGGCGGGGGAAAAGCCGGGGGGAGGGGAGTAGCGGGGAAAGACGACTCCTTTTGCCGGGTCCCGGCCAACTTTATTCCAGGCGAACAGGAACATGAAGAAGGGGAGGACGGTGGCCAGGAGGGCGAAGAGGATGCCCAGGTTGTCCCGCAAAAACCAGAGGAGCTTTTGTCCTTGGCCGGGGACCCGGACAAAGCCCTTGGGCCAGCCCACTACGACGGTCAGCCCCTCCTTTGGGGCTAGGGGCCGGCTGGCGGAGAACTTTACCCCTGTTTCCGTCAGCTCCGCCCGGTAGTCACTGCCACTGTCTCCCGCGTAGCCGGTGTAGGCGGCGATTTCAGCTGCGCCGGGGGAAACCCCGGGAGGCAGTTTGATCTCGGCGGAGGCGGCCAGGATGGGAAAAGACCAGCCGTTGCCGGTGACGTTCCAGTACAGTTCATCCCAGTCGGGGAAAAAGCCCAGGACCCGCTTGACTTGGTAAGTAATGGCGTAAGTGTGCCGGCCCGGGGAGAGGAGAACGTCTTCCCGGCCGATGCGGATGCGGACGCCGTTGGCCATGGACTCCAGTTTGTAGTTCTCAGGCAGGCCGTCCCGGCGGACTTCCAGCAGGGTAAAATCCACCTTGATCCGGTTGCCCTTTTTGTCCCTATAAGTAGTGGGAAAATCCCGGTAGATTCCCCGGCGGATCTCGATCCCCTGGCTCTCTACCTGTATCTCTTCGGTGACTTTTACTGTTGAATCGGCCCCTACTTCGATGGCGGCGTCGTAAGAGAGGATTTGTTCTTGGGCGGCCAGGGCCGAGCCGGGATAGAGGAGGAGGCAAAGGAGGAGGGCGGCCAGGGTCCTTACTTTTCTGCCCATGAGACTTCAGGCACCTGCCTTTCGGTGGCCAGCTCTAGAGTGAAGAACTCGGCCCGAGATAGACCGGCCAGCTTGGCGACGAGGTTGCTGGGAAAGGATTCGACCAGGTTGTTCAGTAGGCGGACAGCGCCGTTGTAGTAACGGCGGGCCAGTTGTACCTGGTCTTCGACCTGGACCAGTTCTTCTTGAAGGGTGAGGTAGTTTTGCGAAGCTTTTAGATCGGGATAGGCTTCGGCCAGGGCAAAAAGGTCCTTGAGGCCGGCGGTGAGGGCATTTTCAGCCAGGCCTTTATCCCTAGCGCCCCGGGCCCCCATGGCCGCCGTCCTCATTTCTGTCACTTGAGTGAAGACGGTCTGCTCGTGGCGGCTGTAGCCCTTGACTGTTTCCACCAGGGTGGGGATGAGGTCGCTCCGCCTTTTTAGCTGAACGTCAATGCCGCTCCAGGCTTCTTTTAGGAGGTTGCTCCCCTTCACTAACCGGTTGTATGTGATGACAGTGTAGAGAAGCAAAAGCAGGGCGGCTGCGCCTAGGATATACCACATATTTTCATCCTCCTGTCAGTTATCGCTACCGGCCTAATTTCAACATGTTCCATGGTTTTTCCTGCCGTCCCTTGAATTTTCCGCTTATTGCCCTTGCGGAGAACAGCCGCGGGGGTATAATTGATTTTGAATAGAGTCTGATTTATTAAAAACCTGGGGGTGGTGAAAAATGAGGGGATATAAAAACTGGCTCTTGCTTCCTTACTTGGCCCTTTCCTTTATCGGCATGGAGGGGGTGCTGCGAGGCTTTACCGTGGGGGGCGGCGTTTTTTCTGCCGACCAGGCGATCATCGCCCTTTTTGCCTTGGCCTTGGCGGCGGCCTGTTTTCTCGTCTGTTCCCTTTTCGGCCCCCGGGTCAACCGGATACTAGCCGCCTTTTGCCTGGGCGGGGGGGCGGTGATTTTCGCTTCCCAATTGGTCTATTACAGCATCTTTACCACCTTTTACTCAATTTACTCCGCCGGAAATGCCGGCGGGATCCTGCAGTTTTGGCGGGAAGCCCTGACGGCAGTGGGAAAAAACAGTCCCCAGGTCCTCCTGCTCTTTCTGCCCCTGGCCCTGCTCTTGGCGGCGGGCAAGAGATTTATGTCTTTTGCCAAAATCCGCTGGGATTTGCGCTTTGTCCTGGGCGCTCTCTTGATAATCAGCCAAATCGGCGGCATCGCTGTCGTCCAGGCGGGACAGCCGCAGTCCTCCACTTACGCCCTGTATTATGAAAAGAGCGGGCCTGCCATTTCGGTGCAAAAGCTGGGCCTAATCACCACCATGCGCCTGGACGGCCAGCGCCTGCTCACGGGCTGGACACCTCACTTTACCCCTCCCGCCCAAGAACAGCCGGCCTGGACCCCTCCCCCCCCGGAAAAGACCCCAGTAGAATACAACGCCCTCAAAATCGACTTTGACCAGCTCCTGGCCGGAGAAAAGGACGAGACAGTTAAGGATATGCATCGGTATTTTGCCTCCATTCCCCCCTCGGAGAAAAATGACTTCACCGGCAAGTACCAGGGTTACAACCTCATCCTCATCACCGCCGAGGGCTTTTCCCATCTGGCAGTCCGAGAAGATGTGACCCCGACTCTCTACCGGCTGATGAAGGAAGGATACACTTTTACCGACTTTTACACCCCCATCTGGGGTGTCAGCACTTCCGACGGCGAATACGTGGCTTGCACCGGCCTCATCCCCAAGCACGGGGTGTGGAGCTTCAAGCGTTCGGCGAAAAATGCCCTGCCCCTGGTCATGGGCAATCAGCTCAGAACCCTGGGCTACCAGACAGTGGCTTACCACAACCACTCATACAAGTACTACGGCCGGGATTTGTCCCACCCCAACATGGGATACACGTACAAAGGTATCGGCAACGGGCTGGAAATGACCAAGTCCTGGCCCCGCTCGGACTTGGAGATGATGGAAAAGACCATCCCCGAGTACATCGGCCAGCACCAGTTTCACGCGTACTACATGACGGTGAGCGGGCATTTGAACTACAGTTTTTCCGGCAATGAAATGGCGGCAAAAAACAAAAAACTGGTCCAGGATCTGCCCTTTTCCGAACCGGCCCGGGCTTACCTGGCCACCCAGATCGAACTGGACCGGGCCCTGGAGTACCTGGTGCAAAAGCTGGAAGAGGCGGGAATCGCCGAGCGCACCCTCATCGCCATCAGCGCCGACCATTACCCCTACGGCCTGGAGCGCTCCGCCCAAGAAGAACTGGCCGGAGAGGAAATTGAGGAAACCTTTGACCTCTATCGCAACGCCTTCATCCTCTGGACTAAGGGCATGGAACCCCTGACCATCGACGAGCCCTGCTCCAGCCTGGACATCATCCCCACCCTCTCCAACTTGCTGGGGCTGCCCTACGATTCCCGCCTGCTCATGGGCCGGGACATCCATTCCTCGGCCAGGCCCCTGGTCGTCTTTGCCGACGGCAGTTTTATCAGCGAGCGGGGCCGCTACAACGCCATCACAGGCAAGTTTTTCTCCCCGCCGGGAATCAGGGTGGGCCAGGACTACATCGATTCGGTGGCGGGAGCAGTGACCCGAAAAATTTACTATTCGGCCCTGGTGCTGGATAAAGATTACTATGCCAAAGTACTGCCCTAGGACCGGCGGGAGGTTTTCTCCCGCTTTTTTTGTCCGGTCCCCTGGTAAAGTCTAACAATCGAGTGACACCTATGACGGGCAGGGGCGTTTACTATATAATGAAAAAAAGCTCTCTCGCAGCTTTAGGAGGAATGACCGCATGGATATGGAGAAATTTACCGCCTTTAAAGAAATAACCGCAGGCAACGTGGCCAAGGTGATTGTGGGCAAGGACAGGGAGATTGAACTGCTCTTGGTCGCTTTCCTGGCCGGCGGCCACGTGCTCTTAGAGGACGTGCCGGGGACGGGCAAGACCATGATGATCAAGGCTTTTGCCAAGACCCTGGATCTGAGTTTTAAGCGGGTCCAATTCACTCCCGACTTGCTTCCTTCGGACATCACCGGCATTAACTTTTACAACCAGAAGAGGGGAGATTTTCAATTCCGGCCGGGTCCCCTCTTTGCCAACATCGTCCTCGGGGATGAGATCAACCGGGCCACCCCCCGTACCCAGTCCGCTCTCCTGGAGGCCATGGAAGAAAAGCAAGTGACAGTGGACGGGGAAACCCGCAGACTAGAGCGCCCCTTTATGGTCCTGGCCACCCAGAACCCGGTAGAATCCTACGGCACGTTTCCCTTGCCCGAAGCCCAGCTCGACCGCTTTCTCCTCCGCCTGGACTTGGGTTATCCCAGCCGGGAAGAGGAAAAGGCCATAGTCCGCCGCAATCTGGGGGACCCCCTGGCGGCAATCGGTCCGGCTGTTCAAGGGGAGGAGCTTGAAACCCTCTTTGACCAAGTAGCCCGGGTCACCATCCATCCCGAAGTCATGGACTACCTGGTGGATATCGTCGAGGAATCCCGGGTGCGGGAGACGATCCAGTTGGGGGTTAGTCCGCGGGGGACAATCGCCCTCTTCAAAGCCTGCCAAGCCCTGGCCGCCCTGAGCGGCCGGGAGTACATCATCCCCGAAGACATCAAGTACCTGGCTCCCCACGTCTTCAATCACCGGATCATCGCCCGGGGGGCGGCCGGCCTGGCCAAGTCCCGGGAAGTGATCAAGGGCATCCTGGAATCCCTCTTGGTTCCCCTGGAAAACCTAAGGGCGTAGGGCAATGATCTGGTATGTCCTGGGTTTACTGGCCCTCACCCTTGCCGTCAACCATCTGAGCCTGCTCCTTGGCTTTGTCGAGCTTTCTTACACCCTTACCACCGGGGAGCGGGACTACGAAATCGGGGAAGAGATCCCGGTGGTATCCACGGTGGAAAACAATAAGCTCTTATCCGTTTCTTTTCTCAAGGTGGAAGAGTACTTTCCCCCTGGGTTCAACCTGAGCAAGAATGTTTATAGTCTTTTTATCCTGCCCTTTCAAAGGGTAAAGAGGACCTACAAGATCTGGGGGCAAAAAAGAGGTCATTACCGAGTAGAAAGGGCCGCTTTGGCGGTGGGGGACTTTGTCGGCTTTAGCTCGGAGAAAAAGAGCGTGGCCCTGGCCGAGGGGATTGTCATCCTGCCGAAAAAGGCGAAACTGGCGGAGAGCATAGTCCCCCTGGGTCCCACGGGGGGAGATATTTCGGTGCGCCGCTGGATAATCGACGATCCCCTGATGACCATCGGCGTCCGGGAATACACGGGCAACGAGCCCCAGCGCTTTATCCACTGGCCTTCGACGGCCAAGCAAGGGGAGCTGATGGTGAAGAAATTTGACTTTACAACCGATAATTCGGCTTTGATCATTCTAAACGTCGAGACGAGAAAGCCCTGCTGGCTGTCGATTGAAGAGGAGCTGATCGACGAAGCCGTTTCTCTGGCTCGGGGCATCATGGAGGAATTTGAAGAACTGAAGGTGCCCTATGGCCTGGCCACCAACGCTTACAATGAACAGACTGAGGAGAGGGGCTGCTACCGCCATCCCGGGCTGGGCAGGCGGCACTTGACCTCCCTGCTCCACACCCTGGGCAGCATTAACTTTCGCATCCCCGTCTTTTTTGAAAACACCCTGGCCGAGGTGGGGAAGAGGAGGGGCAATTACACGACGGGCGTGGTGGTCACCCCCCGCCTGCTGGAGTCCTACCAAGAACCCTTGTCCGCTCTGGCTGAGGCACTTCCCCGCACGGTAGTCATAGCAGTAGCGGATCAGGGGCTGGAGGACCTGAACGCCAAGATCATCAAGTACAGGGGCCGGGAAAATGTTTAGCCTCCTACTCCTGGAACTCTTGTCCGTCGCTTCCCTTCTCTATTCCCTCTTGCTGATCTTTTTGTCCTTTGCCCCGGCCGGGGTTATGGCCCTGATTTTTCTTTGGACAGTGGCGGTCTGCCTCTTTTACCGCCTGAGCCGGAGCTGGGCCAGAATCTTTCGGGCCAGCCTGCTACTCTTGACCGCTCCATTATTTTTTTACCACGGCTCGGTCGCCCTGATCTTTATCCTCATCACCGCCTTGCTGCTCCTGGTCTACCTCGAGCGCTTCATGGAACGGGGCAGTAGCCGGGAGTACGCCGGAAGCTTTAAAGTGGCCCTCCTTCTTTTTGTGGCAGCCATTTACTTGCGCTGGGTGGGGCCCGGCGTGTGGGAGGCAATCGCCCTGGCGGCACCCTTTATCTTCATCTACGTCCTCTCCACGGTAATGCTCATCCGCTCGGTGCGCCACGTGGAGGCCGGTATGGATCTCCGCCGCCTCCAGGGGACAAATTTGCGCTACCTCCTGGCTCTGGCCCTGTTCTTTATCCTGGCCGCCCTGGGGGGCAAGGACCTCTTTATCCGGGTGGGCCGGGGCCTGCTTTCAATCCTCTTTTTGCCCCTGCAGCTCCTATTCCGCCTCATCGACGGATTTAGCACTGCTACTTTTAACCCCGGCGGGGATAGGCTGCCGGAATTTCCCGAGCAGCCGCCGGAACAGGTGGGCGAAGAAGTCCCGCCCGGTGAGGCTGTCGGCCCAGGGGCAATGACCGGCGGACCCGTGGAAAAGATTCTTATCTTTCTCCTGGTGGCCGCTGTCATCTATGTTCTGTACAAGCTGATCGCCCGGGGGGGTAGGCACAGTTACCGAGGCCAGGACTACGTCGAAGAAAGGGAGTATATCAAGGGCAAGAAAAAGGCCCCTCGGCCCCGGCCCGCCGGTTTGCGGGCCAGGCGGGGCCAGCCCCTGGAGCAGGTGCGTTACTTTTATCGCAAGTTTTTGGAAAAGCTGGCGGCCCGCCAGGTGGAGCTCTCCGGCACCGACACTTCCCAGGACATTGAAGCCAAGGCCTTGGCGGTTTTTCCCCAGGGAACCCAGGAAATCCGCCAGATTTACCTGCCCAGCCGGTACGGGCAAGTAGAAGGGGACAGCGCCCTGGCGGCCAGGATGGAAAAGCTCTATCGAGAATTGTAGCGAAGAAGGGAGAAGGGAAATGCGCCTTTTTACGGCAATAACTTTGGCCGAACCGGCTCGGGCCCGCCTGGGCCAAGTCCTGCGGGAGCTAAAGCCCCGCCTGCTCAAGGGCCGGCTCACCCCGGTGGAAAACCTGCACCTGACTTTGGTCTTTATCGGGGAGACCCGAGAAGGGGCTGCGGCCAAGAGGGCCCTGGACGAGGTGACGGCCCCCCCTTTTTTATTGACCCTGGAGGGCCTTGGCCGTTTTCGCCGGTCCGGAGGCGACCTTCTTTGGCTGGGAGGAGGGGGAGAGCACCTGGAAAGCATTTATGACCAGCTCCGCCTTGCTTTGAGCCGAGGGGGTTTTTCCCTGGAAAAGCGGCCCTTTAAAGCCCATCTGACCTTGGGGCGGGACCTGGCCTTTGCCCCGGATTTTTCCTGGGAGGACTACGGGCGGGCTCTGCCCCCCCTGACAGTTCCCGTCGATAAAGTGAGCCTGATGCAGTCTGAGCGGATTGAGGGGCGGCTTCGCTACACAGAAATCCACCGCCGCCCCCTTTTAGCCAAGGAGGTATAGTCATGGCATTTACCGGCTACGTCCAAGTGTATACCGGCAACGGCAAGGGCAAGACCACCGCTGCCATCGGCCTGGCCCTGCGGGCCCTGGGGGCGGGTAAAAAAGTGTTCTTCCTGCAGTTCATGAAAAAGGCCGTTTACAGTGAACACAAAATCTTGCCCTCCCTTTCGCCTAACCTGACCTTTAAGGCGCTGGGCAAGCCCTTTTTCGTCGTGCAGGAAGGAGCGATGCCCGAAGCCGAGCTGGCCAAGTGGCGGCAGCAGGCGGTGATCTTTCCCCCGGGAGAGCCCCCCCAAGAATACGTGGACCTGCTGGCGGAGGGACTGGAGTTGGCCCGGCAGGCTGTTTCCGGCGGGGAGTACCAGGTGGTCATTCTGGACGAGTTGGTGGTGGCCCTGCATTTTGGCCTGGTCACCTGGCCCGCTGTTCGCTCCCTTCTGGCGGCCAGGGACCCGGGGGTGGAGTTGGTGCTCACCGGCCGGGGGGCCAGCGACGAGCTCATCCGGGCGGCCGACTTGGTGACCGAGATGCGGGAGATCAAGCATTACTACACCCAGGGCGTCCTCGCCCGCCGGGGCATCGAAAACTAGGGCCCAGAGCCTCAAAAGGAGAGACGCCAATGCTGTACATCGAAAGCCCCAGCCATGAGCCCGACTTCAACCTGGCCCTGGAACAGTATGTCTTTGACCAACTACCCCGGTGCCAGGAGTACTTTATGCTCTGGCAAAACCAAGATGCCATCATCGTGGGCAAGCACCAGAACACGGCGGCGGAAATCGACGGGGCCTATGTGGCAAAAAAAGGCATCCGGGTGGTGCGCCGCCTGTCGGGGGGGGGAGCGGTTTACCACGACCTGGGCAACATCAACTACACATTTATCGTGGACGCCAAGGGCGCCGCGATAGACTTTGCCGCCTTTTGCCGCCTGGTGGTGGAAGCCCTGGCCTCCCTGGGAGTGACGGCGGAGATCAGCGGCCGCAACGATATAACTATCGGGGGGAAAAAGTTTTCCGGCAACGCCCAGTACATAAAAAAGAGCCGGGTAATGCACCATGGCACGATAATGTTCGATTCCGACCTCTCGGCCTTGGCGGCGGCCCTTAGGGTCAGCCCCGACAAGGTGCGTTCCAAGGGGGTGGAATCGGTGCGAAGCCGGGTGACCAACCTGCGGGAACACCTGCCCGCTTCCTTGACCCTGGCCCAGTTTTGGCAGGTCTTGCACCGGTTCATGGTGAGAAAGAGGGCCATGGAGACGTACCGGCTCACGGCCAAAGACCTGGCCGAGGTTGAAGCCCTCCGGGTTTCCCGCTACGCCACCTGGGAATGGAACTACGGCTCTTCTCCGCCATACAGCATCCGCAAAGAACGGCGGGTGGAAGGCTGCGGCACGATACAACTGGGCCTGGAGGTGGAAAAGGGCATCCTCACCGCTTTTTCTGCCCAGGGCGATTACTTTGGCAGCGGAGACTCCTCCGACCTGGCTCGGCTGTTGGTGGGCCGACGGCTGGAAGAGGGCGAGCTGAAAAAAGCCCTGGCCGACCTGGATGTCGACCACTACTTCAGCAATCTCACTTTAGAAGAGCTGGTGGAAATCATCCTCCAGTAGGTATGGTAATAATTACCACCCAGGAAATAGCCCTAAATCCTTTTCCATGGTATATAATTTTAAAAAAGAGATAGAGATTATGGTAAACCCATCGGGTTTACCCCTTGGGGGTGCTTGTAGTGCAGGATAAGAAAGGCTTAGTGCGGGGGACAGTGGTCCTGGCCCTCCTCCTTGCCCTCGCCTTTATCGGTCCCGGGGGGCCCTTGCCCCGGCTGGTGAGAGTCTGGCGGGAGGGCGGCGAGGGACAGCAGGTCTGGACGTCCGAGTCCTTGGTGGGGGACATTTTAGCCCAGGCCGGAATCTGCCTGACGGAATATGAACGGGTCTATCCCGAGCCAGAGGAGGAGGTCCCCTCCGCCAATATCACCATCACCAGGGCCAAGGAAGTGACTTTGTCCCGGGAGGGTCGGGAAGAGACAGTCCTGACCTGGGCGGGGACAGTGGCGGCCCTCCTGGCCGAACAGGGAATAAACCCCAACGAGGGCATGCTCAGTTGTCCCCTTGAACAAGAGCTGTTTTGGGGCCTGCGGGTGCAGATTGTCCGGGTGGAAACCGAGCTGGTCCGTGAGGAGGTACTGCTATCCGCCCCCACGGTGTACCAGGACGACGCCAGCCTGGAGCGGGGCAAGACCAAGGTCGAAACCCAGGCCCGGAGCGGTCGAAAACTGGTCACTTATGAAGTGCGCCGCCACGACGGAGAGGAAGCGGCCCGCCGCCTGGTGGAGGAAGAGATCCTTACCTCCCCGGTTGCAGGCGTCATCCTCCGGGGGACCCGGACAATCTCCCGGGGCGGGGGGGAGGCCGTCCTTGGCCTCGCTTCTTACTACGGCTCGGAACTCCACGGCCGCAAAACTGCCAGCGGCGTGCCCTTCGATATGAACGCCCTCACCGCTGCTCACCGGACCCTGCCCTTTGGCACCCGGGTAAAAGTCACTTACCTGGCCACCGGTAAGTCAGTAGTGGTGGTGATCAACGACCGGGGGCCCTTTGTCGCCGGCCGGATAATCGACCTCTCAGCGGCGGCGGCCAAGGCCATCGGCCTCTATGCAGCCGGAGTGGGCAAAGTGCGCTTGGAAATACCCTAAAGAAAAATCAGCCGGTGGGGACAGTCCCCACTGGCTGATTTTTTATCCCTTGCGGTAGAAGTCACCGGGACAGCGGGGCAGGTACCTGCCCCGGTTGCCCAAGAGGAGGCGGCCATCGGAAAAGGCCAGTTCTCCACCCAGGAGGACGGCCCGGGGACCGCCCCGGGTTTTAAAGCCCTCGTAGGGGGTGTAGTCCACATTTTGCTCTTGGTTCTTTGCCCGGATTGTGTCCCTTGCCTCCGGGTCCCAGAGGACCAGGTCGGCGTCGCTGCCCGGGGCGATGGTCCCTTTTTGCGGGTAGAGGCCGAAGAGGCGGGCGGGGTTTTCCGCCAAGAGGGCGACAAACCGGTTGGCGCTGATGGTGCCGTTGGCGACGGCGGTGTATAGGAGGGTCGGCCGGTGTTCCACTCCGGGCAGACCGTTGGGGATCTTGCTAAAATCCGCTCGTCCCAGTTCTTTTTGCCCCCGGTAGTTGAAGCTGCAGTGGTCGGTGGCGACGGTGTCCAGACGGCCCGCCGCCAGGGCGGCCCAGAGGGCGGCTTGGCTGGCCTGGCCCCGGAGGGGGGGAGAGCAGACGTACTTGGCGCCCTCAAAGCCGGGCAGGTCGTAAAGGGCGTCGTCCAAGAAGAGGTACTGGGGGCAGGTTTCTAAGTACACCTCGGCCCCTCGCTCCCGGGCTGCCAGGGCGGCGGCCAGGCCGGCGGCGCTGCTCAGGTGGACGATGTAGGCCGGCGTCCCCGCCATCTGGGCCAGGCAGGTAAAGCGGGAGACCGCCTCGGCTTCGGCCAGCTCGGGCCGGGACAGGGGATGAAAGCGGGGTTCGGTCTCCCTTTGGCTTAAGTGTTCCCGAACGAGTTCGTCTACGACATCGCCGTTTTCGCAGTGGGCGCCCACGATCCCTCCCACTTCTTTGACCCGGCCCAGGACCTGCCAGACCTGGCCGTCTCTTAAGCGCAGGTCGTCGTAGGCCAGATAGACCTTGTACGAGGTCACTCCCGCCCGGGCCATTTCCTTGACTTCTTTGGCGGTCTCCTGATTCCAGTCGGTTATGGCCAGGTGAAAAGCGTAGTCGCAGGCGGAAAGACCGGCGGCTTTTTCCTGCCACCGGTCCAGGGCTTGGGCCAGGCTGCCCCCCTTGGCCTGGGTGGCGAAATCGATGACGGTGGTTGTGCCTCCCGCCAGGGCGGCTTTTGTGCCGGTCCTGAAATCGTCGGCGGTAACAGTCCCTCCTACTTCCAGGTCGAAGTGGGTGTGGGCATCGATGAAGCCGGGAAAAACCAGGCAGCCCTGGGCCTCTATCACCTGGGCGCCGACCGTATTGAGGCCGAGCCCGACGGCGGCGATGCGGCCGCCCTCAATCAGGATGTCCCTCCGGCAAGAGGCGGAGGCGGTGACAAGTTCACCGCCTCGCACGACTGTTTTCACGGACGCAGCCAGCGCTGGGAGTCCCGCTCCGCCAGGACCGCCAGGGTCTTCTGGGGATCTTTACACTTAGCTAGGAAGATCATAGCGGCAATGATGTACGGTTTGTACGAAGCTTGCTTGTAGAGGGGGGTGCGGTAGCGGTCGAAGACCGAGGCTTCCACCTCTCCCTCCCGGCAGGAGATCCCGTTTATGTCAGCGGGGAGACAGTGAAGGTAAAGGGCCCGGCCCTCCCTAGTGGTCTTCATGAGCTCCTCGGTGCAGCACCAGTCCTGGTGCCGGGCATTTTCCGCCAGTAGCTCTTTTTCTAGAGCTTTGATGCCCTCGCCGTCCCCGGCGGCATAAAGGTCGGTCCGCTTTTCCATGGCGGCAAAGGGGGCCCAGCTCTTGGGATAGACAAAGTCCGCTTCGGCAAAGGCTTCGGCCATGCTGTTGGTTTTGCGGAAACTGCCCCCCGAGTCTCGGGCCTGTTTGCGGGCAATTTCTTCCACTTCGGGCATTACTTCATAGCCCTCGGGGTGGGCCAAGACAACCTCAAGGCCGAAACGGCTCATGAGGCCGATTACGCCCTGGGGGACCGAAAGGGGTTTGCCGTAGGAAGGGGAATAGGCCCAGGTCATGGCGATTTTTTTCCCTTTTAGGTTTTCCGCCCCTCCCGCCTGGTTCAGCATGTGCAGCATATCCGCCAGGCACTGGGTGGGGTGGTCGATGTCGCACTGAAGGTTGACTAATACGGGAACTTGCTCCAGGACCCCGTCTTGCCGGCCCTGGCGCACGGCCTTGGACACTTCCCGCATGTAGGTGTTGCCCTTGCCGATGTACATGTCGTCCCGGATTCCGATGACATCAGCCATGAAGGAAATCATGTTGGCGGTTTCCCGCACCGTCTCCCCGTGGGCGATCTGGGACTTGCCCTCATCCAGGTCCTGGACAGCCAGACCGAGAAAGTTGCAGGCCGAAGCGAAGCTGAAGCGGGTTCTGGTAGAATTGTCCCGAAAGAGGGAAACTCCCAGACCGCTGTCGAAAATCCGGGCGGAAATGTTTAATTCCCGCAGCCGGCGCAGGGCGTCGGCCACGGTAAAGACCCCCGCCAGTTCATCGTCGGTCTTTTCCCAGGTGAGGAGAAAGTCTTCGTTATACATGGCGCCTAAGTCCAGGCCCTTGAGTTTTTCCAGATACTCCAGTAACTTTTTAGCCAAACCATCGACTCCTTTCGTCTGTGGGCTGGGGCCGTTTTTTGCTACTTGCCGTACAGGCCGGGCAGAGCCGCGTAGACGGCGGCGCAGCGCACCAGGTCTTCTTTCCAGGTCTTTTCGTTGGGAGCGTGGGCCTCGGCTTCCTTGCCAGGCCCTAGGCCGATGCAGGGGATGCCGTAGCGGCCCATGATGGAGACTCCGTTGGTGGAAAAGGTCCATTTATCCACTTTTGGTTCGCCCCAAAGGCCACGAAAGGCTGCGACCATCGCTGTGGCGGCGGGGTGGTCTTCGGGAATGACCCAGGTGGGAAAGTAGCAGTCGGTGGGGTAAACCAGCTCGGTCCAGGAGGGTCGTTCGTACCTGTACATGCTGACGACCGCCCCGTGTTTTTGGCTGGAGGGGAGGTTCCTTACCTGGTCCAGGGCCAGCTCATGGGTTTCTCCCTGGGTCAGGCGCCGGTCCAGGCTGATGGCGCAAAAGTCCGCCACGGCGCAGCGCGAGGGGGAGGTGTAGAAAATCTGGGAGACGGTGATTGTGCCCTTGCCCAGGAAGGGGTCGTAGTGCAGCCGGTCGTTGAGGCCGCGGATTTCCTGGATGATGTCCGCCATTTTGTAAATGGCGTTGTCCCCCCGCTCGGGGGCGGAACCGTGGCAGGCCACGCCCTGCACTTCCACCCGGATTTCCATGCGCCCCCGGTGGCCCCGGTAGATGTGGCCGTCGGTGGGCTCGGTGATGACGACGAACTCCGGGCGGATTTTGTCCTCTTCGATGATGTACTGCCAGCACAGGCCGTCGCAGTCCTCTTCCTGAACAGTGCCGGTGACCAGGATGGTGTGCTCGGGGGAGATGAGGTCCAGGTCTTTCATGATCCTGGCTCCGTACACTGAAGCGACAATTCCCCCCAACTGGTCCGAAGCCCCCCGGCCGCCCACTTCACTTTCGTGTTTCAAAGCCCGAATAGGGATCGAATTCCCAGGTGTCTATGTTGCCGATGCCGACGGTGTCGATATGGGCGTCGTATGCGATAAGCTGCCGCCCGGAGCCCATGTAGCCAAGGACGTTGCCCATTGGATCAATTTCCACTCGGTCAAAGCCCACGCTTTTCATTTCGGCTTCAATTCGCTTGATGACACCCTCTTCACCACAGCTTTCGCCGGGAATGGCGATGAGATCCCGGAGAAAACCGGTCATGGCCCCCCTGTATCCCTGGGCCGCCTCCTTGATTTTTTGAAAGTCCAATCTGTATCCTCCCTTTTTGTTATTTGCAGGCATGGGATGCCGCTCTTCCTTAGAACAAATGCTTTACCCCTATTATTTTCTCTGTTCCCGCCCCGGTATCCTCTTTTGCCAGGAGGGGTAAGGAAAAAGCAGTACTTTTTTTCTCCAGGGGACAAAATTCGACAATTTATTCCCCAGCTACATGTTATATTAGGAAAGGTTTGCGTTCAAGTGAAAAAACCGCCGGATGGCGGTCAGGGGCTGTTATTCTATTTCGATTTCTTTAGTTTTGGGTGCCGGTTCCTGGGGTTTATGGGCTGTTAGGCGGAGCAGGCCGTTTGTAAAAGAGGCCTGGATGCTCTCTGGGTCCAAATCCTCGATGAGGAAAGTCCGGCAGACCCGGCTGAGGCTGCGCTCCCGGCGCAGGTAGTTCTCCGCTTTTTCTTCATTTTCCTCTTTGCGCTGGGCGGAAATGGTCAGCTTGTGGTCCTCGACTTTGACTGTCACTTCGTCCTTGCTAAACCCCGGTAGTTCGGCCTCGATTACCAGCGTATCCCCTTGGGAGAAGATGTCGGCCTTGATTAAGGCAGGACCGCTGAAGAGATCGTCGGCAAAGAAATCGCGGAGCCAAGTCCCCGGCAGCAAGCCCTTGGGGGAGAAGGGAACCATTTCAAACACGGTTTTGCACCTCCAAGTATTGTTTTTCCTTACACTCGGAGCATAACAAAGATAGTCAGGTAAGGTCAAGGTCAGTAAAGGTCTAAATGCTGGTTTAGCTCAGGATTAACCCCATAATTCCCCTCCTTACGCCGTTTTTCTCTCATATTCTCAGCTAATTGA
>DGZR01000089.1:24094-29028 GCA_002397155.1 Firmicutes bacterium UBA4975
GGGGGGGGGGGGGGGGGAGATTTACGGGCTGGACGGGACAGGATAGTATGCCAAGGGAGGGATGCGGAGGAAGTGCCGGGATAGGCCCCGGGGGGGGGGACTACCTAAGACCTAAGGGGCCCCAACGAAGGACAGGTATGCTGAGCAAAGAAATGTGGGGGGTAGAGTATTGAGTTTGGCTATTTCTGAGGAGGCGGAACCGGACAGGCGTATTTTGCTCATTGACGACAATGAGGCCATCGCCGAGATTCTCGCCGCCTTTCTCAGCAGGTACGGGTACAAGGTGGAATGGGCCCCGGATGGTCAGCAGGGCCTGGACCTCTACAAGGACAAGATGAGTAGCTGTAAATACGACGCAGTATTACTGGATCTGGTTATTCCCGGGGGCATGGGCGGCAAGGAGACCATCGGCCTTCTGCGCAAAATTGATCCCCTGGCCAAGGCGGCCCTCATCAGCGGCCATTGCGATGACCCGGTGATGACCGGCTGGCAAGATTTTGGATTTGACGCTGCCTTTGCCAAGCCCTTTCGGATCGACGAGCTGATCCGAGGCCTGGATGAGTTGATCGGTTAGGGATTTCCCTCAGTCAGCGAAGTCGCAAAAGAGAGGTACAGGTTAAAGACATCCTGGGCGGGTGGATCCCGCTTTTTTCTTGCCCTGGAAACCTTTGGCCCCTTAGGGTAAAATATAGCCGGCATGAGGAGGTGGGCAAAATGTGGATGATAATCCTTCCCCTGGTTTTTGGCTACATCTTGGCAGCCTGGAAGCCTAAACTGGTGAAAAAGCTGCCGGTGGAGGCCATTGCCAACGCCAGCTTGCTCCTTTTGCTCCTGGTGATGGGGGGCAGGCTGGGGGCAGACCCCCAGGTAGTGGCGGGGCTGGCCAGCCTGGGGGGCCGGGCCCTGGTTTTTGCCGGGGCGACCACCGGGGGCAGCTTGGTCGCCGTGTTTTTGTTGGGCCGGGCCTTTTCTTCCTTGGGGGCCGGTGGCAGGAGCTCTTCTTCACCAGCGGCGGCACCCCCGGACTTGGGGCAAACCCTGGTCATGCTGGCAGCGGTGCTGGCGGGGTTTTTTCTTGGCCTGACCGTTGCCCGGGGGATGCTGCCCTTTTTTACCCAGGCGGCGGTTTGGGTTCTGGGCCTGCTCTTGCTGGGGGTGGGCTTGGAGCTGGGGGGCGCCAGCCGGGCCTTTGCCCCTCTCCGGCAGATGGGACCGGTGGTGGTCCTGGTGCCCCTGGGCATAATCCTGGGCAGTATCCTGGGGGGGATAGGAGCAGCCCGCCTCCTGGGCCTGTCCTGGCAAGAAGGTGGGGCCACGGCCTCGGGCTTTGGCTGGTACAGCCTCTCTTCGGTCCTGATTACCGAGCTGCACAGCCCCCTTCTGGGTGCCCTGGCCTTTTTGGCCAATGTCTTTCGGGAACTGTTGGCGGTCCTCATCACCCCCCTGGTCGCTCGCCGACTGGGCCCGGTGGCCGCTGTCGCCCCGGGGGGCGCCACCGCCATGGATGTGCTGCTGCCCATCATCACTCGGGGGGCGGGCCGGGAATACGCGCCCCTGGCTTTTTTCTCCGGGGCGCTTCTCTCCTTGGCCGTGCCGGTATTTGTAAACATCTTTCTCAGCCTGATTTAAAAAAAAGCCGGCGGCGCCGACTTTTTTTAAAAACTTGCGGAGGCTATCCACTCTTCCAGGGAAAGCTCGCCGCTTTTTATTTTTTTTAGGGTTCTGCCGTCCAGCAGGTAGACTGCGCGCTGGGCTGCTTCCCGCCCGGCGGCAGTGGTATATCCCGCCAGCGGGATGAGGAAGGTCTTGTGACAGCCGTTGGTGTTTGCATAGTAGCGGGCTTCCTGGACGGTGCGGGGTGTGGCTTTTTTCTTCCAGTCCTTTACTTGGACATAGGCTTTCATTCCGGGAGAGGACACGATAAAGTCCGCGCCGTAGGTGCCGTGGTAGGGGACCTTTTCGATGGTGAAGCCTTGCTTGCTGAACAGGAGCAGGATGTCACCGGCAAAATCCGATTCCAGGTGGGGCAGGGGCTCCCGGGCCAGGGCGGGCTGGAATGCTGCCGCCGCCTCTTGGCCGGGGTCAGCGTCCATGAAGAGCTGGAAAGGCGAAACCGGGGCTGCCGGCGACGGCTCCGCCGCCAAGGGGGTAAGGGAGCGGGGTTCCGGCTCGGGGGGAAATTCCAGGGCCGGGGGCTCCCGCCGGGCTTGGGCCATGAAGGACGGTCCCAGGTCGGGGGGGGACTCTACTGCTTCTTCCGGCAGGTCAAGGCGGGGGTCGGCCAGGGATTGGGCCTCGGGGGACGGGGTTAACTGTTCGGGTTCGGCCCGGAAGTCAAAAGATTCTCCGTCCTCTTCGCCGCTCAGGCGAAAATCCGGCTCGGGTTCGGGGGCCGGTTCACTATCTTCGAACTTTTTCCCCCGGCCATAGACGATCACCGGTTCCGGCCCGACCTCTAAAAAACCGCTGCCATCGGCGCTGCCCTTGGCCTTTCGGGGTTTCCTACCCACCAGCATTAGGATGATGAGGAGGAGCACCAGCAGCCCCAGCAGGGCATAGAGGAGAATATCGGTGGGAATGCCCAGGTTAACCGCCAGGTCCTCGAAAAGTTTTTTTACCACATCGATTACGTTCTTCATTATACTCCCCCTCAAAGTGAGCCCGGGCTGAAGTACCGGGTAAAACGGTCTTTTATTCTTATTCGCCGCTGCCGCGGGGAAATCCTGCCGCTTCTTAAAGCCAATGCGGCTCCCCTTTACCTTGCTTTATACCGGCGGCAAAAGGCGAGGACCAGGAGGGTGCCGCCGAGGAGGGCGGTAAAGAGGAGGAGGGCGGTCGGCGACCGCCACCCGGGCAGGGGAGTGGCCGCGGCTTGGGCCAGAAGATCGGTGGTGAACAGGGCTTGCCCCTCCAGGCTGTATACCACCTGGCCTACAGCCTGGCCCGCAGTCAAGGGTGCCTGGAGGGAATAGGCCTGGGCGGCTGCCCCGGAGTCCTCCTTGGCCGCAAGAAAGTGGGGATCGAGCTGTACTTCCATTTCAACCCGTCCCAAGTCCTCTTTTGCCAAGACCGCCGTAAAGCTCTGGGCGGCAGCAAGGGGGATGTCCTTGGGCTGGCCCCAGTCCCCATTGACGATGGGGACGGTTTCTACCACGCTTCCTCTGCGGACCAGTTGTCTCCGGGTATAGTTGGCGAAACCGTAGTCCAGCAGGGTCCAGGCTTCGCCCCAGCGTCCCTTTTCCGAGGCGTTGAGGGCGACGGCGATGAGGTCCAGCCCGCCCGAAGTGGCCGAACTGACCAGGCAGAAACCCGCCGGGCCGGTGTAGCCGGTTTTTAGGCCGGTGGCCGGGGGGTAGTAATAGTCGGCCCCGGGCTGTATGAGCTGGTTGTTGTTTTTCCAGGCGCGGGTCCCTTTTCCCTGCCAGGTCTCTGAGGAGTAGTAAGTAGTGGCAAAGACGGACCGAAGAAAGGGTGAGCTCATAGCCTCCCGGGCGATGAGGCTTAGGTCGTAAGCAGTGGTGTAATGGTCCGCGGCATGAAAGCCGTCGGGGTTAGAAAAATGGCTGTCCCGGGCGCCCAACTGCCGGGCCCGCTCATTCATCATGGCGGCAAAGACCTCTATCGCTTCACCTGCGGGCAGCTCCGGGTTTTCCTGCTGCTCTCTAGCCAAAAAAGCGGCGATGACATAGGCCGCGTCGTTGCCCGAGGGGAGGAGGAGGCCGTAAAGCAAGTCCCCGAGGGAGATCGTATCCCCTTGGCTCAGGTGGGCCAGGCTGCTGCCCGCCGCCACCAGGTTCAGTTCCGCGCCGACGGTGACCTGGGCGGCCAAATCCCCCAGTTCAACCGCCAAGAGGGCGGTCAGTATCTTGGTGGTGCTGGCGGGGTACATGGGCAAGTGGGCGTCCTTTTCGTAGAGAACTGCTCCCGAAGACTCCTCGACTAAGAGCACTGCCCGGGCTTCAAGGGACAGCTCTTGCCCCGCCGCCTCCGCTGGGCCGGCTAGTAAGCAGGCCACTGCCAGTAATGCGATTGCTGTGTTTTTAAGTCTTTTCATCATTTCCCTCCCGGCCTGTGGACTTTTTCTATTTTAGCTCATCTTCCTTCCCTTCGCCAACTGTAAAAGTCAGGGACTGTAAAAATCAGCAAAAAAAGCCCTTGGTCCCGGGCGCGACAGGAGCGGGGAAAATTCTTTTTTTATTTTTCTTTTTCTTCTGCTATAATAGTCCTCAGTATATTTTTGGAGGTGGTGCGAAAATGAAAGTATTGCGCACAGCCTACTGGCTCATCATCGCTCTTTTTGCCACCCTCATGGGGGCTCTCTACTCGCCCGGTTTTTGGCTTTTAAAAAAAACCGGCCGCCACACTCTCTATCGCCGCTGGGTGTATAGGTATGCCCATTGGTGGGGAAAGGTAGTCCTAAAAGCTACCGGCAGCAAAGTAACGGTCCGGGGGCTAGAAAATGTCCCTTCGGGGCCCGTGGTTTTTATGGGCAACCATCTGGGCATTTTTGACGTCATGCTCCTCTTGGGGCAAGTCGACAAGCCAATTGCCTTCATCGCGAAAAAGGAATTGGCCAAAATCCCGATCATCAGCAGTCTCATGGGCCATGTGGGCTGCCTGTACTTAGACCGCCAGGATGTGCGCCAGGCCGCCAGGACATTTAGCCAGGCGATCAGGCAGATCCGCCAGGGTCTATCCATGGTCATTTTCCCCGAAGGTACCCGCAGCCAGACCGGCCAAATCGCCGAATTCAAGAGCGGCAGCATGAAGCTGGCCATAAAGGCCGGCGTGCCCATCGTGCCCCTCCGGATTGAGGGCACCGGCCGGGTCTTTGAAAATAACGGCCATCGCATCGGACCCTCCCAGATTTCCCTGACCGTTCTGCCGCCGGTTCTGCCGGGGGATTACAGCGAACTGGGGACCGGCCAGGTGGC
>DGZR01000089.1:29282-30325 GCA_002397155.1 Firmicutes bacterium UBA4975
AATACCCGTAAAGGGGGAATCGACTTTGACTAACGCCGACAAGACCAAGAAACCCTTGACCGCCTATATCGTCAGTGGTGCAGTGGTCCTGGTTTTAGCCGCTGTCGTCCTCATCGCCGCCCTCTCGCCGCCGGCCCCGGAAAAAGTGGTCAGCGGCATGCTGGACAGCCTGGCCAAGCAAGACCTGGGGGCCCTGGAAAAGTTTGTCTCGCCCTCCGTCCTGGAGGAAATGGCCGCTCTCTCCGAAGATCAATCCCGCCTGCAGGCCTTTTGGCAGGAGGGGGCCCAGCTCTTCTCCCAGTACCAGCTCGGCGAAACCGCCGTCTCCGGCGACCAGGCAATGGTCACCGTCTACTACGGCCCCGGTCTAATTCAGGTCGAAGATTTTATTTTGCGCCGGGAAGGCTGGCGCTGGCGGGTCAGCGGCTTAGGAGATTAGAGTCCTTCTTGCCAAGGGGTTATTTCTGCAGTATAATTAGCGACAAGAACCAGGCCATGAAGGGGAGAGCGCCCCAGACTTTGTCTTTAGAGAGCCGGTGCAAGGTGAAAACCGGTGACAAAGGGGGAGCGCGTACACCCCGGAGCTCCGCACCGAAAGGCTGGCCCCGGTAGGCTGCGGCGGCGCCCCCGTTACCGGCACTTAAGCGGACCGTCCCCAGGGGCGGTCAAGCAGGGTGGTACCGCGGGCTTTTCCCGTCCCTTTTGGGGCGGGTTATTTGTTTAGTGAGAAAAGTTTTAGGAGGAAAAGAGATGACTTTAGAGATTTTGCGGGAAAGGGGCCTGGTCAAACAGGTAACCCATGAAGGTCCTCTGGCCAAACAACTGCGGGAGCCCACAGTTTTTTACGTAGGGTTTGACGCCACCGCCGACAGCCTTCATGTGGGCCACTTGCTGCCGCTGATGGTGATGATCCACCTGCGCCAGGCCGGCCATTACCCCATCGCCCTCTTGGGCGGAGGGACCACCATGGTGGGGGACCCCAGCCTAAAAACAGAAATGCGGCCCATGCTGGCCCGGGAGACCATCTCCGCCTATGTTCAGGC
>DGZR01000089.1:30563-35279 GCA_002397155.1 Firmicutes bacterium UBA4975
ATTGACAACGGGGACTGGCTCTTGGCCCTTAATTACGTGGACTTTTTGCGGGAAGTGGGCGCTCATTTTTCCGTCAACCGCATGCTCACTTACGAATGTTTTAAATCCAGGATGGAGCGAGGACTTTCCTTCCTCGAGTTCAATTACATGCTCCTCCAGTCCTACGACTTTCTCACCCTTTACCGCCGCTACGGCTGCCGCCTGCAGGTGGGCGGGGACGACCAGTGGTCCAACATCATTTCCGGGGCCGATCTCATCCGCCGTTTGGAGCAAGGAGAAGCCTACGGTCTGACCATCCCCCTCTTGGAGACCGCCGATGGCAAAAAAATGGGCAAGACCGAGGCCGGCGCCGTCTGGCTAGATCCCCGTTACACCAGCCCCTACGACTTTTTCCAGTACTGGCGCAACACCCACGATCTGGACGTCAAGCCCTTTCTCAAGCTCTTCACCCTTTTGCCCCTGGCGGAAATCGAGGAGGTCGCTGCTGCGGAGGGCCAGGCGATCAACGCCGCCAAGGAAATCCTGGCCTATGAGGTAACCGAGCTCGTCCACGGAGAAAAAGCGGCCCAAGAAGCCCGCTTGGCCGCCCGGGCTCTCTTTGCCGGGGGGAAAGAGGCGGCGGCCATCCCCGCCACCGCCTTGGAAAAGGGGCGGCTAGAAGCCGGTATCCCCCTCCTGGACCTGTTGCTGGAGTGCGGCCTGGTAGCCAGCAAGAGTGAAGGCCGCCGCCTGGTCAAGCAGGGAGGCCTTACCGTCAACGAAGAGCGGGTAGAGGATTTTGAACTGTGTCTGGACGCTTCCTGGCTCAAGGAAGGCAAAATCGCCTTGCGCAAGGGAAAAAAAGACCACCACCACCTGGTCCTTTCTTGAATTTTTCCCGGGGTGGAGGTTTTTTGCCCCGCCCAGGCGAATAACTAAGAGATACCAAGAGCAGGAGGGAATAAAGTGACAGAAGAAAAAGGAGGCGGCGTTCCCCGCCGCCAAGAAATTGAACAAGAGTATAAATGGGATTTGGAATCGGTCTACCCCTGCGACGAAGACTGGGAAAAGGACTTTGTTCGGGTAAACGAACTGGCCCAGGAGATCAAGGGTTTTTCCGGCCGCTTGGGCGAAGGGGCGGCGACCTTATTGGAATGTCTCAAACTCAGGGACAAGGTCCAGGTCCTGGGTTCCCAGGTCATCGTCTTTGCCAACCTGCGCCGGGATGAAGACACCGCTGTCGCCAAGTACCAGGGGATGGCGGATCGGGCCGGTTCCCTAGGAGTCCAGCTCAATACGGTGATCTCCTTTCTCGAGCCGGAACTCCTGGGCCTGGCCGACGGCCTGGTAGAAGAGTACTTGGCCCGAGAACCGGGGCTGGAAGAGTACCGGCACTATCTGGAAAATATCCTTCGGCGCAAGCCCCATACCCTCAGTCCCCGGGAGGAGCAGCTTTTGGCCATGGCCGGAGAAATGGACGAAGCTCCCTACAATATCTTCTCGATGCTCAATAATGCCGACCTGCGCTTTCCGGAAATCCGGGACGAGGAAGGAAAAAAGGTGGAGCTTTCCCACGGCCGCTTTATCAAGTACATGCAGTCTTCCGAGCGCCGGGTGCGCCGAGAAGCCTATGAGGCCATGTACACCACCTACGGAAAAGTAAAGAACACCCTGGCCGCCAGCCTGAACAGCAAGATTAAAGGGGGTATGTTTTTCGCCCGGGCCCGCAATTTTCCCAGCGTGCGCGAGGCCGCCCTCTTTCAGGACAATGTGCCCCCGGCAGTCTACGATAACGTCATCGATACCATCAACGCCCACTTAGAACCCCTGCACCGCTATGTGGCTTTGAAAAAGCGGGTCCTGGGCCTGTCCCAGATCGAGATGCACGATATCTACGCCCCCCTGGTAGCCGAGGCCAAGCCCCGCCTGCCCTTTAAAGAGGCCCGGGACCTAGTCTTGACTGCCCTGGCCCCCTTGGGTTCCCAGTATGTCCGGGATGCGGGCAAGGCTTTCAGCGAGGGCTGGATTGACGTCTATGAAAACCAAGGCAAGCGCAGCGGCGCATACTCTTGGGGCAGTTACTCCACCAAGCCCTTCATGCTCCTCAACTACGACGACACCCTCAGTTCCGCCTCCACCCTGGCCCACGAGCTGGGCCATTCGATGCACAGTTTCTATTCAAAGACCAACCAGCCCCCGGTAAAGGCCGGCTACCCCATCTTTTTGGCCGAAGTGGCCTCAACCCTCAATGAAGCCCTCCTCAACGACCACCTTTTGCGCACCACCGAGGACCGGAAAAAGCGGCTGTACATCATTAACGAGTACCTGGAAACCATCCGGGGCACCGTTTACCGCCAGACCTTATTCGCCGAGTTTGAAAAGGACATCTACGCTCGCACCGAGGCGGGTAAGCCCATGACCCACGAAGACTATAACGCCCTTTGGTTGGAGCTGAACAAGAAGTACTACGGGCCGGAAATGGCGGTTGATGATCTCATCGGCCTGGAATGGGCCAGGATTCCCCATTTTTACTACGATTTTTATGTCTACAAGTACGTCACCGGCTTCGCCGCCGCCACCTGCCTGGCTCAGAACGTCCTGGCCGGGGATGAGGAGGCCACCGGCCGCTACCTGGAATTCTTGCAGAGCGGCGGGCGGGATTACCCCCTCAACATATTGAAGGCGGCGGGAGTGGATATGACCGAACCCAAGCCCCTGGTGGCCACCCTGGCGATTTTCTCCGACCTCTTGGGACAGCTAGAAGAGCTCCTCTAAAGCCGTTAGGAGGTGGCCCCGATGAAACTGCTGGATAATCCCGAGCTCCGCTACGGTCCCCTGCCCCGGCCCGAGGCGGCCCAAGCCCTGCTGGAGCCCCGCCCCGACTTGCAGACGAGCAAGGGGGCCCTGGAGTACCTGGAACTGCACTTGGCTCGGGTGCGAGAGTGCCTGGTCCCCTTGGCAGGAGGGGACCGGGGACTTTGGTCTTTTATTCTCCGGAATAAGGCCAAGGCCGCTTTCACCAATACGACCCGGGCCCTGAGGATGATCATGGTCTTTCACCGGGAAAGCTCCTATGTCCTGAGCGAGATGGCCCGGAGAATCCGGGAGGAGCAGCAGGAGGAAAAGGCCCTGGAACCCCATTACGAATACTTGCTCCGCCTTTTACATGAACTGGGCAAACAAAAGGAGTAAGTCTTTCAGGAAACGGGGGGTTTTATGCTAGAGCAGCTAGAGTTTGCCTGGCGCCTTCTCGGGGAGTTTGCCCGCTTTGTCTCTCCCTACTGGCCGGCCCTGGCCTTACTAATCTTGGTTTACCTGGCCGCTTTTTTGCTGCGCCGCCGCCCGGCCCCTCTCCCCGAGGATAACAGCGCCGCCCTGGACTACTTTTTTCGCCGGGGCTACCAGCTAGAAGAGATCCTCTTCCAGGGGCGCCGGGGCGGGGAGTACATCTTGTCCCGACTAGGGGCCAGGGTCTGCCTCCATTTAAAGTGGTGGAAAAAAGCCCTGGGTGAAAAACCCGTCCTCGCCCTGGCCGGGGCCAAGAACCGCAACACATGCGAATTCGCCATCCTGGTCGCCGGGGAGGGCTTTAGCCGCAGGGCTCGCCGCCTGGCCCAGGAGCTGGGGGTCTGGCTCATCCCCTACCACCGTTTAGAAAATGAACTGGAGCATGGGGACGGTTCTCCCGCTTCATTCAAGCCGCCCGCTTAGGAAGCGGGAGAACCGTCCCCAAGGAGGTGGGGCTGTGGAGAGGATGCTCTTGGTAGGCCCGGGAGGGGCGGGCAAAACAGAAAAACTGTGGCAGCGCTACCGTTTCCTGGCCAAGAACTGCCGAACCGATTCGATCTTTGTCCTCTTGTGGAATGCTCGAGATGTCCGGGACTGGCGGGAACGGGTGGATTTTCCCCGAGGGGGCCCAATCCAGGTCTATACATACTTTGGCTGGGTCCAACGGGAGATCCGTCGCTGCTGGCCTCGCCTTTCTCCCTGGGGGGAGAGGTGGCTGGAACCGGAATTTCTCACGGTGGAAACCAGCCAATTTGCTTTGCTCCAGCACTTGGAGCCTAGGCGAGCCGACTTTGCCGCCCTGGCCACCAGCCCGGAACGCCTGGCCATCCAACTGGGCAGTTGCCTGGTCCTGGCCGGACTGAACGGCATTATCCCGGGGGAAATCGGCAGTCGCCTGGAGGCGGCCGCCCCCGACCGGTCGCCGGGCCTCTTTGCCGCCGCCCAGCAGGTTCTGGACAGCTACATCGCAGCCCTAAAAGAAGCGGGGACCCTGGATTACGGCTTGGCAGTAAACTTGTACCGCTCCTTGTTGGGAGCGCCCTGGTACCGCCGGAGCTTGGCCCAGTACCGGCATGTGCTGGCCGACGATGTGGACGAGCAGTCCCCCGCCGCCCACGATCTCTTGGCGGCCCTCTTGGAAGAGGCCGAGAGCGCCGTCCTGGCCTTTGGTACCGACGGCGGACATTCCGGCTTTTTTGGCGCCGACCGCCAGGGGGGCTGGCAGCGCTTTGGCCGGATTGCCCGGATTACCCCGGTGCGCTGCCCCGGCCAGAGGCTGGGGGCGGGGAGGGCTCTGGGCCTGAGCATCCTGACCGGGCGGACTGCCACCGTCGGCTTAAAGGGACCGACTATCGAAATGGTCCAGGAAGACCTGCGCAGCGAGCTTTTGGACCGGGTGGCGGAGAGGGTGGTCCGCTTTCTTGACCAAGGGGTGGCGCCAAAGGAAGT
>DGZR01000089.1:35531-43367 GCA_002397155.1 Firmicutes bacterium UBA4975
TGGAAGAAGAGGGGGTGCCCCTGGCCGTGCAGGCCAAGAACAGGCGCCTGGTGGACGAGCCCTATGTGCGGGCGATGATGACTTTGGCCCTCTTGGGTCATCCTCAATGGGAGCAGGAGGGAGGGGTTCCCGACCTGGCCCAGTCCCTGCAGCTCTTGTTGAAACTGGACCCCGTCCGGGCCTGGCTCTTGAGCCGCCAGATTCGGGGCAGCGCTTTGGCGCCCTTGGAAATGTGGCAGCGAGAGCGCGTGGGTTTTCGGGCTTCTAAGGGCTATGACTTGCTGGCCCGCTGGCTGGAAGAGTACCGCCGGGGACCCGAACAGCCCATAGATCTCTTTTTCCAAAGGGTCTTTGGCGAACTCCTTTCCCGCCTTCCCCCCGCCCGGGACGACTTGGTGGTCTGCCGCCAGCTCTTGGTTTCTGCCCGTAAATTTCTTCTCACCGCTAGGCGCCTGGACCTGGGGAAAAACCCCAACGCCGCCTTTATCCGCCTCCTTTCGGCCGGCACCGTCGCCGCTGAATCCCTTATCGAGCCGGCCAGTCTAGCTAACTCGGTAATCCTGACCACCCCTTACGCCTACCTGGCCGGCCACTGCCACACCCAGATTCAGGTCTGGATGGACTGCACCAGCCGGCGCTGGTTCCAGCAGGACGCCCGGGAATTGATCAACCCCCACCTGCTCACTCCCCGCTGGCCTCGGGGGGAGACCTGGACCGACCAGCACAGCCAGGCTAACAGTCTGCAAAACGGGGCCCGGGTGGCCCGAGCTCTCATTCGGCGCTGCGGCGTGCACCTTTTGGCCGCCGGGGCTAATGTGGACAGCCAGGGCTATGAATTGGACGGCCAGCTTTTGACCGCCCTGGAATCGATAAAAGATGAGGAGGATGGCCATGCGCTTTCGTCCGGGACAGAGTGAAGTGGCCGCCTATAGGGGGGGGCTGCTGGCGGTTCCCGCCGTTCCCGGGGCGGGCAAGACCACCGTTCTCTCCTGGCTGGCCGCCCGCCTGATCAGCGAGGGTCTGCCCCGGGGAGGGAAAATACTGGTCGTCACCGTCATGAACTCGGCGGTGGCCAATTTTACCCGCAAGATCGGGGATTGGCTGGAAAAGAGGGACTTACCCCGGGGGAGCGGTTTTGAGGTCCGCACCCTCCATTCCCTGGCCCTGCAGATCATCCGCCAGCGCCCCGACGCCGCCCTGCTCCGGGACGATTTCCTCATTCTGGACGGGGGCTACCGGGAACGGCTGGTGGAGGATATCGTCAATCGCTGGATCGAGGGAAATCGCCAGCGCTGGCAGGGGGTGTTAAAAATAAGCGACTCCCACCCTCGCCTGGCCCAGACCCTGGAGGGCTGGCGTCTGCGCACCCTGGACCTGGGCCGGGAAATGATCAGCCGCTATAAAGGCCAGGGGCTCTCTCCCCGGGAGGCGGCCGAGCGAGTCGGGGAGGATAACTTTTTTGCCTGGACGGTGGAATTCTACCGCAGCTACCAGGAGCGCCTGGACCAGCTCGGCATGATCGATTTTGACGACCTGCTCCTCCGGGCCTGGCGCCTGGTGGAGGGGGACGCCGAGCTGGCCCGCCGCCTTTGTGCCGGTTGGCCCTATATTTTTGAAGATGAAGCCCAGGACTCCAACCCCCTGCAGCAGGCCCTGCTTCTCAAGCTGGCCGAGGATCACGGCAATCTGGTGCGGGTGGGGGATTCAAATCAGGCGATAATGGGCACCTTTACCGATTCCGACCCCGGCCTCTTCCGGGATTTTACCCGGGGTCCGGGGGTGACGGCCCTGCCCATGCTCCAGTCCAACCGGAGCAGCCCGGACATAATCGACCTGGCCAACGGCCTGGTCCGCTGGAGCTGCCAGGAGCACCCCGTACCCGCCTGCCGCCGGGCCTTGGAGCCTAACTACATCGAGCCGGTGGCGGCGGACGACCCCTTTCCCAACCCCTCATCTCCCGGCTATACCCTGGCCGTCCGCAGTTTCGCCGATTACCAAGAAGAAGTGCGCGAGGTGAGCGGACATGCCCTGGGCTATGTCCGGCGCAATCCCGACAAGACCGTGGCGATACTGGCCCCCACCAACCAGTTGGTGGCCGATTTTCGCCAGGTCCTCACCGAGCTGGAAGCCCCGATTTACGAAATCTGCCAGTACCCGGCAGAAAGGCGAAAGACCTTGGACGACCTCTTGGCTATTTTGGCTTACCTGGCCAACCCCGGGGATAACCAGAAGCTGGTGGGGGCCCTGTCCCGCTTGCTCCCCGGCCTGGATGAGGTGGCCCCGGTCAGGGGCTACCTAGAAACGGTGCCGGTGGAGGAGCTCCTCTATGCCGAGGCAGCCTGGCCCCAGAGTTTGCGGGAATACGACCTGTGGCTCGAGGTGCAAGAGGAGTTAGAGGGGATTAAGTCCTGGCTGGGGGCCCTGCACCTGCCCCCGGCCAACCTGGTTCTGCTCATCGCCGGGGACTTAGGGCTGCAGCAGCAGGAACTGGCCTTGGCGCAAAAGATCGCGGTGGACATCAGGCAGTGGCAGACCATCAACCCCAACTGGCGCTTACCCCAGGTAGCAGAGGAAGTAAGCCGCTTGACCACCAGCTTTCTCGCTGCCGCCAATGTCTTTTTTGACCGCTGGGGCTACAGCCCCGAACCCGGGGTGATCAATCTGGTCACCGCCCACCGGGCCAAGGGCCTGGAGTGGGATACGGTATACGTGGTCAGCGTCACCAGCAACGACTACCCCGGCTTGGCCGCCGATAAAATCCGGGCGGAGTTTGGCTGGCTGCCCGAGGAGATGGTCAACCCGGTGGCGGTGGCCAAGGCCGAGATGGAGGGCAAGGATACCGGGACCGCCATCGCCGCCGCTCGGGAAGAGCTCTTGTGCGAGCGCCTGCGCTTGCTCTATGTGGCCATCACCAGGGCCAAGGTCAATCTGCTCCTGACCTGGTCCAAAAAGGGCAAGTACGGGCGGCTGCGGCCGGCCTTGGCCCTGACAGAACTGGAAAGACTGATGAAAGAGAAGGGAGGCGGCCCTTATTCCCAGTAAAATGTGGTTCAGCCAGGCCGCCCTGTCCGCCTGGCAGAGCTGTCCCTTGAAGTACAAGTACCGCTACTTGGACGGCCTCTACTGGCCCCTGGCGACGGGGGGGCAGCTCAGCATAAAGATCGAGAGGGGCCGCCAGTTTCACCTTCTGGCCCAGCGCTACTTTGGCGGCTGGACGGGGAATCCCCCCGGCGATCCCCTTCTGGCCGACTGGCTGGAGGGTTTGCGGGGATTTTTGCCCTTGGAACCGGGCTTGGAGTACCTGCCGGAATACGAGCTGCGCCTGGGGGGGGCGGTGCCCCTGCTGGCCAAGTTTGACCTCTTGGTAGTGGGGCCCGGGGCCGTAACTATCTACGACTGGAAAACCGAGGACAAGCCCCCGGGGCCCGGCCTGGCCGCCGCGCCTCAAAGCCGCCTCTACCTCTATCTCTTGTCCGCCAGCGGTTATTTTCCCCAAGGGAAAGAGGCCGCCATGGTGTACTGGAACCCCCGCTTTCCCAAAAAACCCTTGCGCCTGGAATACTCGGCCCGCCAGGAGGAAGAGGACGGGGCCTGGCTGAAAAGGCTGGCAGAAGAGATAACCGGGGCTGCCGCTTTTCCCCCGACCCAAGAAGAAAAGAATTGCCGTTACTGCGAATACCGGCCGGTCTGCCACGGTCAAAGCCTAGAAGATGTGCAGGAAGAGCTGCTGGACACAGACGAGGTGGATTGGGACCAGGTCCAGGAGATCGAGTTAAAGGGGGTTATTCTGTGATCCGCCTGGGGCTGCCCCGGGAAGGGAGGCCGCCGGCGGAAATGGTCCTCTGGGCGGGGGGGCGTCCCGCCCTGGCCGCTCTTTTTTACAACCGGGGTTACAAAACCCGGGAACAAGTGGACAGCATTCTCTCTCCCCTGGCCCGGCCCGAGCCCGATCTGGAAAGCTACCCACCCCTGGCCGCCGCGGCCGCCCTGGTGAACGGGGCTTTGGCCAAGGGGGAGAAAATCGCCGTCTACGGAGATTACGACGTCGACGGCATCACTGCCACCACTGTGCTGGTCACCGCCCTTGGCCGCCTGGGGGCGGAACCCCTATGGCACATTCCCGACCGCTTCAGCGAGGGTTACGGCCTCGATTCGGGGCGGATCGAGACCCTGGCCCGGGCCGGGGTGAAGCTGATCATAACCTGTGACTGCGGCATCAGCAATGAAGAAGAGATCCTCCTGGCCCAGAGCCTGGGGGTCGCCGTCCTGGTTACCGACCACCACACCCCCCCGCCCCAGTTGCCCCCGGCCCCGGTCCTCAATTTTAAGCTCTTGCCTCCAGAGCACCCTTCCCGGGACCTGCCGGGAGTGGGCACGGCCTATGTCCTGGCCCGGGCCCTGCTGAAAAACCAGGGCCTGCCGGCGGAGGACCTCTTGGACCTGGTGGCTTTGGGGATAATCGCCGATGTGGTGCCCCTTTTGGGCCACGGCCGCCAGCTCTATGCCCGGGGTTTGCCCCTGCTGCAAAGGGGGGAGAGACCGGGTTTGGCCGCTCTTTTTGCCGCCGCCGGTCTGACCCCGGAACTGGTGGACGAAGAGATGCTCAGCTTTCAGATTGCCCCCCGCCTAAATGCCGCCGGCCGCCTGGCCAGCGGCAAGCTGGGAGTGGAGCTCTTGCTGAGCCAGGATGAGGCCCGAGCCCAGGACTTGGCCCGGGAACTGAACGGCCTCAACCTTCGGCGCAAAGAGCTGGGGGCCGCCATTTTGGCCGCTCTGGCGGACAAAGAAGGGCCGGTGGTGGCCTGGGACCCCGGTTGGCACCAGGGGGTAATCGGCATCGCCGCCGGCCAGTTGGCCGCCCGCAACCTGGCCCCGGCCCTGCTCATGACCGAGGGCCGGGATGGGCAAATCGTCGGATCGGCCCGTTCGCCGGCGGGGGTGAACATCTACTCGATCCTCTCCCGGTGCCGGGAGCACCTCTTGCGGTTTGGCGGCCATCCTGCGGCGGCGGGCTTTTCCCTGGAGCGGGCCAAGCTGGAGGCTTTTTGCCAAGGGGTTGGCCGGGCCCTGGCGGAGGCCCTGGCGGGCTGGCGGCCCCCGGAGCTGGCGGTGGACCTGGTCCTGGACCCCGGTGAAGTCAACTTGGCCCTGGCCCAGGAGCTGGCCGCCCTGGCCCCCTGCGGTGAGGGCAATCCCCCTCCCCTCCTTTACTGTCCCGGCTTGACAGTAAAGAGCAAGCGTCCCGCAGGCTCGGGCCACATCCTCACCCTGGGCGACCGGGGGCACAGTTTCGCCGCCGGCCTGTGGGGGGGCAGTCCCGCCCCCGAATCCGGCGGCGGCATCGGCGCCGTCTTCACCCTCTCCCGAGATTATTACCGGGGCCAGCAAGGGGCGATGGCCTCGATCAAGGCCTGGTGGCCGGGGGAAAGCCCCCCTGTTCTTTTAAATAAGAGCCTGGCCTACCTGGACCGGCGGGGCCTTTCTTGGGAAGAGACTGTGGCCGTTTATCCCCGGGGAGGGGTGTACCGGGAGGGCCTGGGCTGGCAAGAGCGGCCGGGGGCGACCCGGACCGGCTTAGAGCCCGCCTCGGTTTTGCTCTTTTTAACGGCACCCCCTTCACCGGCCGTCTTTCGCCAAGTCCTGGCCCTGGTCGAACCGGAGACGGTGGTCCTGGCCTACTCTCCCCCGGCAAAAGAGGATTTTCTCGGAGTTTTTCTCGGGGCGGTAAAGTACATCTGCCGGGAGCAGGGGGGAATTGTCTCCCTGGCTTTTCTGGCCGCCGCGCTGGGCCACCGGGAAGAGACCCTGGTGGCCGCCCTGCGCTTGCTGGCCGAGTCGGGGATTCTGCACCATGAACTCCTGGAGGGCAAGCTGGTCCTCAGCCCCGGGGAGAGCGCCAAGCTGAAAACCGGTCCCCGGCGGCAAATACTGCTCCGGCTTCTGGAGGAAACGGCGGCGTACAGAGCCTGGCTCCAGGAAGCGCCAGTGGCGGAAATCAAGAAAAGCGGGCCCTGACTGCCGGGATTTGCCGTTGACTTGGCCCTGAAAATGATGGTAGGGTAGTCCGAGGGGTGATTTAATGAAAAAAATTATAATATTTTTCTTGGTCCTATCTTTAGCCCTTTTGGCGGGGGCCTGCGTCCAAAAAGGACCGGCGGCCAAAGTGAACGGGGTGGAGATAACCCGGGAGGCACTGGAACACGAAATGAGGTATGACCTGGAGGCCTACAAGGCCGAGGGAATCACCCTGTCAAAAGAAGATGAAGAAGCGATTAAGCAGAGCGCCCTGGAGCGCCTGATCGGCACTTTTCTTTTAAAAGAGGCGGCGGCCAAGGCCGGTCTCAGCGCAGAATCCATCGATGTGGAAGGGGAACTGGCCGCCGTCCGCGGCGAGTACGCCGATGAGGCCGCTTTTATCCGGGCTCTGGCTGACGCGGACTTTACTCTGGACACGTACAGGACGGCCCTGACCGACATTCTGATCATCGAAGCCCTTTTTGAACAGGAACTGGAACTGAGTAAGGTGACGGTGAGCGAAGAGGAAGTCCAGGAGCGGGTCGACCTCTACTTGGAAAACTACGAGGGCGAAGATGAACTGGACTTGGAAGAACTGGAGGAGTACGCCCGGTACATGCTCAGCGAGGATAAAGCCCAGGCCCTGCGCAACCAGTACCTGGACCGGCTGTGGCAGGAAAGCGAAATCGAATTCTATTAAGCTTTGGCGGCGGGGAGGCAAGGAAGATGGAAAAACCGGTAAAATGGGCGACCCTGGCTTCGGCGTACCTGGAAAAAAACCCGTACTTGAGCCTGCGCCGGGACACCCGCACCGCTCCCGGCTTCGGCCCCCATGATTTTTTTATTCTCGAGTTTCCCGACTGGGTCAATGTGGTGGCGGTGACCGAGGAGGGGCAAGCCGTCCTGGTCCGCCAGTTCCGCCAAGGCCTGGCAGAAGTAACCCTGGAAATCCCCGGCGGGGTGGTGGACCCCGGTGAAGAACCCGGCCAGGCGGTCCGGCGAGAATTGCTGGAGGAGACGGGTTATGCCCCCCGGGAAATCCGCCTTCTTACTGCCGTCCGGGTCAATCCCGCCATCCAGGGCAACCGCTGCCATCTCTTTTTGGCTCTGGGCTGCCAGCTCAAAGGGGCCCAGGCCCTGGAGGGAACCGAGTCTATCCGGGTGGAATTGGTTCTCCTGGACGCCCTGGCCGGGCTCATGGCCCGAGGGGAAATCGACCATTCCCTGAACTGTCTGGCCCTGCACTTGGCTCTCCAATACCTGGGTAAGTAACCTCCTTCCTGACCGGAAGGCTTTTTTTTGCGGTTTTTTGCCCAGGCACTGGCGGCGGGCAATAATCATAGGTTAGTAAGGAGGTAAGTATAGACTATTAAGGAGGATAGAAGCATGGACACCGACTATACGGCAAAAAAAGGAGAGAGCCTGTACCTCATCGCCCGCACCCGGGGTTTGGAAGTGCGGCAGTTGGCCCAGGCCAATCCCGGCATCCGCAATGTTTACGATGACATCGAAAACCAGGCGGTGGCCTTTCCCCAGGCCATCTGCCCCAACGGTTTTCTTTACACCATCCAGCCTGGCGATACCTTTTGGCTCTTGGCCCAGCGCTACAATACCACGGTGGCTGCCATCGAGCAGGCCAACCCCGCCGCCGATCCCAACAACCTGCGGGTAGGGCAGGTCATCTGCATTCCCCAAGGGGGGGGGCCGCCGGTCTGTTCCGGTTTTCTTTACACCATCCAACCGGGGGACACCTACTTTCTTTTAGCCCAGCGCTTCGGCACCACGGTGGCCGCCCTGGAGCAGGCCAACCCGGGGGTCAAC
>DGZR01000089.1:43544-43693 GCA_002397155.1 Firmicutes bacterium UBA4975
GTCAACCCGAACAACCTGCAAGTGGGCCAGGTCATCTGCATTCCCCAGGGGGGAGGATCTGCCTGCTCCGGTTTTCTTTACACCATCCGGCCCGGGGACACGTACTTTCTTTTAGCCCAGCGCTTTGGCACCACCGTGGCCGCCATCCA
>DGZR01000089.1:43742-43989 GCA_002397155.1 Firmicutes bacterium UBA4975
GGCCAGGTCATCTGCATTCCCCAAGGGGGAGGAACGGCCTGCCCGGGCTTTCAGTACACCATCCGGCCCGGAGACACTTACTTTCTTCTAGCCCAGCGCTTCGGCACCACCGTGGCCGCCCTTGAATTAGTCAACCCCGGGGTAAACCCGAACAACCTCCAGGTCGGCCAGGTCATCTGCATCCCCACCTAAAAAAGGAAACACCCTCCTGGGAGGGTGTTTTTATAGTGCGCCCGGCATGGGCCTA
>DGZR01000027.1 GCA_002397155.1 Firmicutes bacterium UBA4975
ATTTTGGGGCTGAGGCTGAAGATGAGGACGAGGACGGCGGCGCCCTGCACGACGATGGGGTTGTACACCCGGGTAATGGCCAGGACCCCCACGTTTTCGCTGTACGTGGTATTGGGGGGACCGCCCAGGAAACCGGCCAGGGAGGTGGCCAGCCCGTCGCCGATCAGGGTGCGATGGAGGCCGGGCTTTTCCACAAAGTTCTTGCCGGTGGTGCTGCTGATGGTGAGCATGTCGCCCAAGTGCTCCACCATGGTGGCGATGGCGGCCGGGACGATGGCGACAATCGCCGGCAGGGTAAAGCGGGGCAGGAGAAATTCAATGCCGTTGCCGCTGCCGTAGCTCGCTTCACTGACAAACTTGGGCAGGGCAAACCAAGGGGCCTGGGTGACTTGAGAAAAGTCGATCAGCTTTTCAGGCAGCAGGTATTTATGCACGAAGGCCAAGCTTTGGAGCACGTCGGTCTGCAAGAGCAAGGTCACCAGGTAGCCGGCCACCAGTCCGATGAGGATGGGAATCAATTTAAAGAAACCCTTGGCGTAGATGCTGAAGATAATCACCACGGCCAGGGTAAAGATGGCGATGAAGATATTGACTGAGGACATGCTCTGGGCGGTGCCCGCTAAGCCCAGGCCGATGGTCATGATGACGGGTCCCACCACTACCGGGGGGATGATCTTTTCGATGGCCTTTAGGCCGATTACTTTGACCAGAATTGCCGTGAGGACGTAGACCAGACCGGCGATGATGCAAGCGCCGGTGGCGGCGGCATAGCCCAGGCCCAGGCCCGGGGTGCCGTCCTCCAAGGTCTTCAGGGCCACCACCATGATCGGGGTGATGAAGGCGAATGATGAACCCAGGTAAGCGGGCACTTTACCGCCGGTGATGAAGTGGAAGAGAATAGTGCCAATTGCAGAAGTAAAGAGGGCGGTTAGGGGATTGAGCCCCGTGAGGAGGGGAACCAGGATTGTGGCGCCAAAAAGAGCAAAGACGTGTTGCAGGGAGAGGGGCAGGAGCCGGGACAGGGGAAGGCCTTTTTCTTTACCGGTCAAAATAGATCCTCCTTTTATGTATTAGTGTCTGGTAGCGGCATAAAAAAATTCCCCCGGCGGGGATTATGGGCTTAAAAAACTTCCGCCCTTTACAGCCTCGCCGGACTGCAATTAAAGGTGGGAAATCTTATGGGATAATTCATTTCATAAACCTTACCACAGTATGGGGGTGCCGTCAAACACTTTTCCCCAAAAAATATCCTCGCCTTCACCCCTTTATAAAAAGAATACCGGGTCGCCGCCGGGGTTAAGCTAATTCCATGAGACAAAAGGGGGGGGAAAACCAGTGGAGTACAAAAAACCCAGGCGGAGCCACCGGCTGCCGAAAAAGGCGGAAGAACTGCACCTAAACAATAATCCTGGCGCGCAGGCGACAGTGAGTCCTAACCTCAGGGACAATATCTCTACTCTAGAGAGTGTCTTCCAGCAAAGCCTGGATTTTGTTGTGCGCCAAGTCAGCTTTGGCCCTCGGGGCAAGGTGGATCTGGCCCTGGTCTTTTTGGAGACCCTGGTCAACCAGGACACTCTCAGCGACTATATTCTAAAACCCCTGAACTACCTGAGCTTTGAAGAGTTTCCTCCGACGGAGATTCCCGCCAAGATCATCGACATCCTCCCCGTTTCGGTAAAAATTGAGGAAGAGACGGACTGGCAAAAGCTGATTGAGCAGATGGTTACGGGCTACGCCCTTTTGTTCATCGATGGTTACGACCGGGCCCTGGCCCTGGAAGTGCGGGCTTGGAAGGAAAGGTCGATCAGCGAACCCCAGAACGAGACCTCGGTGGTGGGTCCCCGAGAGGGCTTTGTCGAGAACATAAAGACCAATGCCAGCCTGCTGCGCCGACGCTTGCGCACCCCCAACCTGGTCCTTGAAACTACCACTATTGGCACCACCACCCATACCAGTATCGCCATCTGCTATCTTCGGGGGGTCGCCGATGACAAGCTGGTGGAAAAGGTTAAGAGCCGGGTAAAGGAGATAAACGTTGAAGCCATGTACTCGGACAACTTAGTCGCTGAGATGCTGGCCGATGTGCGCCATACACCTTTTCGCCTTTTTGCCACCACCGAACGCCCGGACAAACTGGCCTCCGCCCTGGTGGAAGGTCGAGTGGGGATTTTAGCGGACAATACCCCTTCAGCCCTCATCGTCCCCTCAGTTTTTTGGCAGTTCTTTCAGTCCAGCGAAGACTACTATGAGCACTATCCCCTGGCCGCGATTAACCGGGGGCTCAGAATGCTCTCGTTTTTTATCGTCGTCGGCCTCACCGCCGCTTATGTAGCCGCCGCCACCTTTCATCAGGAGATGATCCCCACCCCCCTGCTCTTGGCCATGGCGGCGGCCCGGGCCCCAGTGCCTCTGCCCACAGTCCTGGAGGCTCTGCTCCTGGAAGTGATTCTGGAGGGTCTGCGGGAAGCCGGACTGCGCCTGCCCAAACCGGCGGGGCAAGCCGTGAGCATCGTGGGGGCACTGGTCATGGGCCAGGCTGCCGTCGAAGCGGGCCTCGTCTCGCCCCAGGTCGTCATTGCCGTCGGCCTGGGGGCAATTGCTTCCTTCCTCATCCCCGACTATTCCTTTGTCAATGCCCTCCGGATCCTCAAGTTTCTCTTTATTGTTCTGGCCGGGGCCTTTGGCGCCTATGGGCTGGTCTTGGGCTACATGGCCCTGGGCATACACCTCAATTCCCTGCATTCCTTTGGCGTGCCCTACACCGCCCCGGTGACCCCTTTTAGCTCCAGGGATATGCGGGATATCTTCATCAGGGCGCCTTGGTGGATCTTGGGGCGCAAAAGTTCCGGGGGAGGAGGGGATAGCGGTGAAAAGAACTGACCTCCTCATCGGACTCCTGGTCTTGTCTCTCTTGGCGTCGGGATGCTGGGGCAAGCGGGAGATGGAAAGCCAGGCTTACATCTTGGTGTTGGGAATTGACCAGGGGGGCAAGGGTTATAAAATCTACGCCCAGGTGGGCACCCCGATTGAAACCAAGGGGGAAGGCAAGGAGAGTGAGCCCATAGAAACCCTGACCGCTGATGGAAGAGACCTGACGGAGGCAATCAACTCCCTCTTCTTGCGGACGACAAAGTCCCCCAATCTCAGCCACCTGCAGATGCTCATCTTCAGCAAGGAACTGGCTGCCGGGGGCATTCAGCCCGCCCTGGATTTTCTCCGCCGAAACTTGAGCATCCGGGAAAACATTAGAGTGGTGGTGGCAGGCACTAAAATCGAGGACCTCTTGAAGACCCAGGAGAAACTGGGGAACCAGCCGGCTTTGGCCATCATCAACCAGTTCCAGGTCAATACCCAACGATCGGTAGTAGTGCAGACAGAGTTAAAGGATTTGCTGAGCCACCTGCTGGAGCCCGATCGGGAAGCTGTCCTCCCCTTGATCGGGTCCAGTGAAGATCACTTTACCCTGGGAGAGTCAGCGGTGTTCCAGGGATACAAGATGGTAGACACCCTGGCCCAGCCGGAAACCTTGGGCCTCCTGCTTTGGCAGGACCGGGTCATTAACGGTTCGGTGACCATCCCCCAAGGGGACCCAAAAAAAGTGGCCAGTTTCAGGGTCATCAGCAGCAAGACCAAGGTCAAAGTCAGCCTTAAAGGGGACCAGTTACAGGTCCGGGCCCAAGTGGATGCAGTCCTGGACCTGGAAGAGATGGTTGATCAAAAAGCGGAGGAGTTGGAAAAGTACGCCAAGCATTACTTCGTCAACCGCCTCTACAACACTCTGCAGATTGCCAAGGACAAGGGCGATTTTCTTGACCTGGGGGCTGTATTGCGCCGTCAGGACCAAAAGGGCTGGCAGAGGGTAAAGGACAAGTGGAAGGAGGTACTGGAACAGGGCGAATTTGACCTGCGCTGCCGGGTGGAGATCCGGGGGCAAGGGCCTGTCCGTTAGGAGGAACTATGAAAAAAGTATCGATGTTTGAAGTTATTGCCCTGTCAATAACCGTCGCCTCTTCTACCGCGGTGCTTTTTACCCCCTACTTTACCGCCCAGATTGCCGGCCAGAGCGCTTGGATCGCCGCTCTGGCTGCCGGATTGCTGACCTGCATCCCCACTGCCGCCGCCGTCGGGCTCATGGCCAGATTCCCCGGCCAGTCCCTGATCAAGGCCCTGCCCCAGCTCTTGGGCGGGGTTCTGGGCAAGACACTATCAGTGCTCTACGCCGGATTTTTCATCTTCTTTGCCGCCCTGTCAGTTTGGCGCATAGAAGCCTTTACCATCCGTTTTTTGCTTCCCGAGACTCCCCAGGTGGTCATTCGGGCCCTGTTCCTGCTGGCGGTGGGCTACGCCGCGATGAGCGGCACCGTTTCCCTCCTGCGCACCAATGTCTATGTCCTGCCCCTGGAGATTCTGGTTCCCCTGCTAGCCGTTATACTCCCGGCGGCTCGTTTGGATTTTTCTTTTTTACTGCCCCTCTTTGAAGAAGGGATAAAGCCCGTTCTCGATGGGACTATTTTGCTCCTGGGCTGGTTTTGCCAGGTGCCCATCGTCATCATGATGTACCAGTGGCTGGTCACCGATTCCCGCCGACGAGGCTGGAGCTTGAAAGCCGTCGCCGGAACTTTGGCGGTCACTGCCACTATCGGCATAGGCTTTATTGGCATCCTGGCCGCCTTTGGCCCTAGCCAAACCCGGACCATGTTCTATCCCGCTTTTGCCCTGGTGCGGATTATCTCAGTGAGCACCTTTCTCGAGCATACCGAAGTCATCTTCGTCGTGGTTTGGGTGGCCTCAATTTACCTGACCACAACTTTCTACATCCAGTCCTTTGCCGAGAGTATCTCTGACACCTTTAACATCAAGGGCGGGTCTGCCAAGCTCTGGATAATGATGGCCACTGTCCTGGCCCTCATTGCTTGGCCCCTCTTTCATCAAATGAGTTTTTTCTCCCTCATCGCCATTCTAAAAAATGTCGGCTCCATCGTCGGCGTGGTCTTTGGCGGGGCCATTCCCATCTTGCTTTTTCTCCGGGTCCTGCTCTTTCCCCCCAAGAATAAAAGCCCCGAAGGCCAAGAAGAGGGCCAGAGTACCGGCGGCGGGGTGTTCGGCAGCAAAATTAAAGATCAAACCGATAGTAATTGACCCAGAGCCTGTCAAGCGTCTATGAAAATG
>DGZR01000041.1:0-439 GCA_002397155.1 Firmicutes bacterium UBA4975
TTTGAGGCCCAGGTTATCGAGGGTTTACTCACTTCGGCAGATATTCCCGTCCACCGCCGGTACCGGGGGTCCGGCCAGGTTCTCAAGATCTATGGCGGGGTGGGGCGGGACATCGACATCTACGTACCCGACGACCGCCTGGAGGAGGCCCTACAGCTATTAGAAAGCAGCGGGGACTATCCGGACTGGGAGGAGGAGTAGGGCCCCTATTGTGGGCAAAGGGACAGGGGGGATTTGCACTTGGAAAAGTTGCTGAAATACTGCCTTGAGGCCGCCCTCAGCGGCGGAGCCACTTATGCGGAAGCTACGGGGGTGGAAATCCGCGAAAAGTCATTCTCCAGGGAAAACGGCTGCCCCCAGAGCGGGGGGAGGCGGGAGGAGGGCATCGCCCTTCGCCTCATCGCCTCCGGGCGCTGGGGCTTTGCCGCCGGCCCCGCTA
>DGZR01000041.1:794-1376 GCA_002397155.1 Firmicutes bacterium UBA4975
GACCGGGCCATGGACCTGGACCACCTGGGTTCTCGCCGGAGTTTTTTACACTTTCGCCGGGAACGGCGGCTTTACCGGAACAGTGAAGCAAGCGCTACAGATCAGACATTTACCTTGGTCGGCGGGGGAGTCCAAGCTTTGGCCTTTCGCCGGGGAGAGGTCCAGCAGCGCAGTTGGCCGGCTCCCGGCGGTGCCTATGCCCAGGGGGGGTATGAGCATATTGCCAAACTGGACCTTCCCCGGCGAGGGCGGGAAGCGGCTGAAGAAGCCCTGGCCTTGATCCAGGCCCCACTATGTCCCGAAGGTGTCCTGGACCTGGTCCTGGCCGGTCCCCTTCTGGCCGAGCAGCTCTTTTCCAGCCTGGAGTGGCTTGATCCCGCCCGTCCCCTAGATAGAATCAGTTCTCCCCAGATCACCCTAGTCGCCGACGCCGCCCTGGCCGGAGGCACCGGCAGTTACGGCTACGACGCTGAGGGGGTCCAAGCCCGGTCCTTTCCCCTGGTGGCAAAGGGCAAGGTCGTCAATTACTTAGCCGGCCGAGAAGGGGGGGCGGCTTTGGGCGCTGCCAGCCTGGGGAATATG
>DGZR01000041.1:1681-2832 GCA_002397155.1 Firmicutes bacterium UBA4975
ACCCCACGGGTCCCGGCGGCCTTTTGCCCTCAGGGGCGTGCTTTTTTAGCCCAGGCCGAGACTGGCCGCATGATAGAAAACGGTGTCCTGACCCACCTGGTCAAAGCCCCGCTTTTTCGCGGCCAGAGGGTGGCCTTTTGGCACGGCTGCGATGCGGTCGCTTCCGCCGCCCACCAGGAGACCCTTGGCTTTTTCCGCCGGGGGGCAGCTCGGGGTGCCCTGGTTTCGCCCCTGCGGCTCCGCGGGGTGAGAGTGGGTGAGGGTCAATGAATATTTTAGAAGTCTTAGCCAGCGTTTTGCCCGAGGACGTTCCCGCCGAGATCGCCGCTTTGACGGAGGATGTTCAGGAAATGGAGTTAAGCCGCAACGCTTTGTCCCAAGGCCATTGCCGGCACAGGGTTGTGATCCGTGTCCGGCTGGAGGCCGAAGGCCGGGTGGGAGAAGAGCTGACCGACAGCCCAAGCTTCTCTTCCCTGGAACTGGCCCTGGCCGGGGCGAGAAAAAGAGCGGCGTCGGGCAGGCCCGGTCCCCTCGTTCTGGGCGGCCCTCGTCCCGAGGAAAGGACCGCTGAAGGGACAATTCTCCCCGACTTTCGCGAAATG
Source organism: Firmicutes bacterium UBA4975 (assembly GCA_002397155.1). Classification (GTDB taxonomy): domain Bacteria; phylum Bacillota; class Proteinivoracia; order UBA4975; family UBA4975; genus UBA4975. The sequence goes on from DGZR01000041.1 coordinate 2,284, forward strand.
GGGACGGTTCTGGCGCCCATCCTCAGTTTCGCCGGTCAGGCCAATCTCCTGACCGACGGGAAACTGAGGGCCCAGACCGGTGAATTTGCCATCGTCAACAGCGCCGGCCTTTCAGCAAAAGCCAGCGCCGCTTGTTCCTCCTTTGCCGTCCAGGTGGCGAGCGCCACCGGCCCTGGCCGGGGGTTTGGCTCTGCCTGCCACTTTCGTCTGGACAAACTCGAGGCCATGGCCGCTTTCTTGGCTGCGGCCGCCAAGTGTCAAGCCTCCGAGGGGCAGCAACCCCTGGCTGCCGGCAAGTATACCGTCATTCTGGAACCGGCGGCGGTGGCGGACCTGGCCGGGCTGGCCTCGGGTCTCTTCTTTTCCGGTTCGGCCTATGCCGCCGGACTGACCCCTTATCGCGGGCTGGGGGAAAAACTGTTCAGCGATCAACTCAATCTCTGGGATGAGAGCGCCATTCCCCTCGGCCCTTCCCCGCCTATTGACTTTGAGGGAACGGCCCGGCAGCGGCTCAACTTGGTCAGGCGGGGTGTGCTCCACTCGGTCTGC
>DGZR01000041.1:3090-9732 GCA_002397155.1 Firmicutes bacterium UBA4975
CCGGGGGCCCGAGCCCCAGCACCTGGTCATGGGCACCGGCAATGCCATGCTGGATGATATGATCACCAGTACAGAAAAGGGCCTACTCATCTCCCGCTTCCACAATCTCCGCCTCTTGGATCCCCGAGGGGCCTTGGTGGCGGGAACCACCGCTCACGGCACCCTGCTGGTAGAAAAGGGCAGGCTGACCCGGGCTTTGCCCGACCTGAGATTTATCCAGAGCCTGGTCCACGCCTTTAGCAATGTCGAGATGGTGGGAGAGGAAGCCAAACTATTTTCCGGGCTCTGGGAGAGCCGACAGATGCCCGCCTTGAAGATAAAGGACTTTACTTTTCTCCCGGGAACTCCCGGGTCATGAGGAGGGATAGGGATGCTGGATAGACTGAAGGACTGGCTGCAGCTTTCTCCGGTGACCATCATCGATCTGGCGATTGTCCTCTACATCGTCTACCGTTTGTACATGGCCATCCGGGGCACCCGGGCGGTTCAGCTCCTCAAGGGCTTGATTGTCCTGGTCTTTTTCAACCTGATCAGCCAGCTCATCGGTTTGACCGTCACTAACTGGCTGCTGACTCAGGCCATGACCGTGGGCATTGTCGCCCTGCCCATCATCTTCTATCCCGAACTGCGCCGGGCCTTGGAACACATCGGGCGGGGTAGCCTCTTCAGTAAATCCACCTTTTTGGCGGGAGATGAACGCAAGGTTGCCGTGTCCGAGCTGACCAGGGCTCTGGTTCAGTTGTCCTCCCGCCGGGTGGGCGCCCTGGTGGTGTGGGAACAGGAAACGGGCCTCAAGGACTGGTCGGAATCGGGAGTGGATCTGGACGCCGTCCTCACCTCCGAACTCATCATCAATATCTTCGAGCCAAATACGCCCCTCCATGACGGGGCCGTCATCCTCCGGGGTGACCGAATCCGGGCTGCCAGTTGCTACCTGCCCCTCTCAGACAACCCTGAACTGAGTATCGGCCTGGGGACCAGGCACCGGGCCGGGGTGGGGATTACCGAGCAGTCCGACGCCGTTTCCCTCATCGTGTCCGAAGAGACCGGGGCGATCTCCCTGGCCAATGAAGGCAAACTCACCCGTTACCTGGACGAAAAATCGCTGCGGGAATGGCTGGAAACCAATTTGCACCGGCGCCACCAGGAAAGTTTTTTCCGGCGCTTGCAGCCAAATGGGAAGTGAAAGCTTAAATGGCAAAATTATTTGGAACTGACGGCATCCGGGGCCGGGCTAACGACCTCCTTACTCCCGAGCTGGCCTTGTCCATCGGCCGGGCGGCTGCCGCCTGTCTGGCCAAGGAAGGGGGCGGAACCATAATTGTCGGCCGGGACCCCCGCCGCTCCGGGGCCATGCTAGAAGGGGCTTTGGCCAGCGGCATTGCCTCTGCCGGCCTTGATGTCTGCCTGGTGGGGGTGGTCACCACACCTTGCCTGGCTTGGCTGGCAAAAAATATCCCCGGGGCTGGGGGAGGAGCGATGATCTCCGCTTCCCACAATCCGATGGAAGATAACGGGATCAAGTTCTTCAACCCCCAGGGTTACAAGCTAAAAGATTCCCAGGAAAAGGCGATTGAAGACCAACATTTTCGCGGTTTGGCGGGGCCCCGGCCCCGGGGAGAAAAGATCGGCCGCATTTACCGGCAGGAAAACCTGGCCGATAAGTACCGGGCTTACCTCCTTTCTACCCTGGAGGCACCCCTCAGCGGGATAAGGGTCCTGGCGGACTGTGCCAACGGGTCCGCCGCCGCCTTCGCTCCCGCCCTATTTGCCGCGGCCGGGGCCCAAGTCAGGGCCATCAACGCAGAACCCGACGGGATAAACATCAACCGAGAGTGCGGTTCCACCCATCCCCAGGGCTTGGCGGCGGCAGTAAGGTCCGACTCCGTGGACTTGGGCCTGGCCTTTGACGGCGACGCCGACCGCCTGATTGCTGTCGACGACCGGGGGGAGATAGTGGATGGGGACAAAATCATGCTGATCTGCGCCAAGGCCCTAAAACTCAAGAACAAACTCAGCCGGGACACCTTGGTCGTGACGGTGATGAGCAACCTGGGCCTAATCCTTGCTGCCCGGGACCTGGGGATAAAGACAGTGGCCACTAAGGTGGGGGACCGCTTCGTCCTAGAAGAAATGCTCCGGGGGGGATACAGTCTGGGGGGAGAGCAGTCGGGCCACATCATTTTCCGGGACTATGCCACTACCGGCGACGGCCTGCTCAGCGCACTCCAGCTCATGCAGGTCATGAACCAGACCGGCCTGGCTCTCAGTGAGCTGGCCCGGATAATGGCCTACCTGCCCCAGGTGCTGGTCAATGTCCCCGTCGCCAGCAAGGTGGGCTGGGAGGAGAACCCTCGGATCCAGGCCAAGATCGCCTGGGCCACAGCCGAGCTCGGGGACCAGGGCCGGGTCCTGGTTCGCCCCTCCGGCACCGAGCCCCTGATCCGGGTCATGCTAGAAGGCCCCCAAGAAGGGGAACTCCAGGCGCTGGCCAAAGTTATCGCCGCCGTGATAAAATCTGAACAGGGCTAAAGAAAAAAAGAACCCCGGCCAGGGGTCCTTTTTTATTGCTGCCAGCGAATGAAGAGCCTTTCTAAGAGGACCACGGCCAGGTACATGAGGGCCGCGGCGATGCAGAGGATGATGACGCTGGTCATGACCAGGTTTAGGCGGAAAACCTGGCCGCCGTAAACTGCCAAGTAACCCAGACCGGCCTTGGAGACCAGGAATTCTCCGACGATCACCCCTACCCAGGACAGCCCCACATTTATCTTGAGGGCGGAGATGATGGTGGGTATGCTGCCCGGCAGCACCGCTTTTTGCAGGATCTGGTGCTTGGTAGCGCCAAAGGTTGTGAGCAGCTTTATCCGCTCGGGATCGACCTGGGTAAAACCGGCATGGACCCCGATTATCGTCACCACCACCGAGACCAGCAGGGCCATGAAGACGATGGCCGAAGGCCCGCTGCCGATCCAGACGATGATGATCGGGCCCAGGGCTACCTTGGGCAAGCTATTGAGGACCACCAGGTAGGGGTCCAGTACCCGGGCCAGAGCCTCGGACCACCAGAGGATGATGGCGGCCAGGGTGCCCAGGATGGTGCCCAGGACAAAGCCAATTACCGTCTCCAACACGGTGATGCCCACGTGGCGAAAGAGGTCGCCGCTTCTGTAGAGATTGACGATGGTCCGGGCTACTCCCGAGGGCTGGCTGGTGATAAAGGGATTGATCCAGCCCAGGGTAGCTGCCAGTTCCCACAGGCCCAGGAGCAAGGCCAGCAACAGGATCTGACTGAGGATGACCTTGATTTTATCCCGGCGCACCCCCCGCAGGTAGGCAGTCTGCTCCGGGGAAAGGTCTTTTGTTTCATTGGACATGGATATCCAGCTCCTTCCATATCCGATTAAAGTAGTCCCGAAACTCGGGCGCTTCCCGGTTTTTGATGGGGGTGTGCTCCTTGCAGGTGAGGACGATCTTGTGGATGCTCTTAATCGTCCCCGGCCGCTTGGTCAAAACCACTACTTGGTCGGCCATGCTGATCGCCTCGGAGATGTCGTGGGTGACCAGGATGGCTGTTTTTCCTTCTTGGGTGATGATTTCTTTCACTTCATCGGATACGGCCAGCCGGGTTTGGTAATCCAAGGCCGAGAAGGCCTCATCCAAGAGGAGGATCTCCGGATCGATGGCCAGGGTGCGGATGAGTGCAGCCCGCTGCCGCATCCCCCCCGAGAGCTGGCGGGGAAAGGAATTCCGGAAATCCCACAGTCCGTACTTGTTCAGAAGAACTCTCACCGACTCCCTGGTCTCGGCAGATAATTTATTTTGGACTTCCAGGCCCAGGAGGACATTCTTCCAAATGCTCCTCCACTCGAAGAGTTGGTCCGTCTGGGGCATGTAGCCTACTTGGCTGCTCACCCCCTGCACCGGGCGGTCGTTGACGAAAACGGTTCCCTGAGTAGGTTTTACCAACCCGGCAATAATATTGAGCAGGGTGGATTTGCCGCAGCCGCTGGGACCGACGATACTGATGAACTGGCCCTGGAAGACATCTAGAGAAATATTGCGCAGGGCGGTTGTCTCCCCCTCAAGGCTGTGGTACTTCATGACAATATCTTTGACCTGGACTAGAGGTCTTGCTCCCACTGGTCAGTTCCCCCTTTCATGTCCAGATTACTTGGTCTTTTCCATGGCCTTTTCCGCAAATTCATTGGTGACAAGTTTAGCGTAAGGCGCTCTGGTTTCCAGTTCTCCGGCAAGAACCATGACGTCCTGCAAGAGCTCAAAGGTCTCTTCGCCAAAGAGGGGGTCATGCCTCCAGGCGTCGATCTTTTGGTAGCGTTCAGCCACCAGGGCCAGGGTCTCCAGGTCGGAGTCGGGGAAGGAGGGCTGAATAGCTTCGGCGATTTCCGCCGGCGAGTGCTCGCTGACCCAAACCTGGCCCTTGTAGATGGCGTCAGTCACGGCCTGGATAATCTCGGGATTCTTTTCAATATAACTCTTGGCCGCGGCAAAAGCGGTGTAGGGTATCTCTCCGCTGTCCGCCCCCACCGAGGCGACCACATAGCCTTCCTTAGCCAGCTCCAGGGTCGTGGCTACCGGCTCAAAGAGGGTGACAAAATCCCCTTCGCCCCCGGTAAAAGCCCCTCCCATGAGGGCGAACTGGATATGGGTCAGGACCTCGACGTCCTGGCCGGGGATCAGTCCCTGCTTTTTCAGGACGTACTCCAGAGTCATGAGGGGCATGCCCCCGGGCCTTCCCCCAATGATCGACTTACCCCGCACATCTTCCCAGGTAAAGTCCGGCATGGGCTCCCGGGCTACTAAAAAAGAACCGTCCCGCTGAGTGAGTAAGGCAAAGTTCACGGCGTAGTCGGCCTGGCCCTGATTGTAGACGTAAATGGTGGCCTCCGAGCCCATAAAGCCGATGTCCGCCTGCCCCGACAAAAGAGCGGTCATAACGTGGTCCGCTCCCTGGCCGGTGGCAAATTCCAGGTCGATTCCTTCTTCGGCGAAAAAGCCAAGGTTGACCGCCACATAGAGGGGTGCGTAAAAAACGGAGCGGGTCACTTCATTCAGGCGCACCTTGACCAGGCCTTCAGGGGTTTTCTTGCAGCCGGGCAGCGCCGCCAGGACGAGAAGGGCCGCCAAAAGTAAAATGGCGCCGGTCTTCAGTTTTTTATTCATACTGCTAGCCTCCTGATTTTCATGTTCAATATCATAGTATTGACTGAGGCGGCAAATGTGCAAAATCCCTGGGCAGGATTCTCTGAACCGGCCAATAGACAAAAGCCGGGCTTAAATGCAATAATAAAGCAAAGTCATTAATTGCAAAGTGGAGGGGTTCGATGAAGCAGCCAGTGAGACCCCGGGTTGGTCTTGGCATCCTCGTCTTTATTATGGTGATTGCGCTGACCTTGGTCGTAGCGGTCCCACTGCAGTTGTCCCTGGGCATCTGGGGCCTGGCCCTTACCGAGCTCCTGCTTTTGGCCAGCGGTCTTTTGCCCGCCCTGCTCCTAAAGTGGGATATTAAAGAGGTCTTTCCCTTCAAAAAGCCTTCCCTGGGCCAGCTCCTGGCGGTCTTAGTGTTTCTTTTCGGCAGTTACCTGGCGGTGGTGGCCCTCAGCGCCATAACCTTCTACCTGTTTCCCCAGGACCTTACCGACGTCAGCAACGCCTTTCTCGACCTCTACCACAGCGCTCCATTGCCCATCACCCTTTTTATTGTGGCGGTGATGCCGGCGGTGTGCGAAGAGGTCTTGCATCGGGGCTTCATCCTCCATAACTTTCAGAGGGTGGGTAAGTGGCCCACCGTCTTCGCCCTGGGCCTTATCTTTGGCATTTTCCACCTCGACCCCTTTCGCTTTTCCACGACAATGATCCTGGGGATCATCCTCACATACATAATGATTGAAACCCGCAACCTATGGCTGCCCATCCTCTTCCACTTTCTCAATAACGGCTTTAGCGTCCTTTCCTCGGCCGGCACCCAGCCCAGCGCCGAGGCGGTTCCTTTTTCCCTGGCCACAATCGGGGTGTCCCTGGGGTTGGTGGCCGCTGCTCCCCTTCTCTTTCTCTGGGGCAGCCGCTTCCTAAAAAGCCGAGAGGAGCGCCGCCTCAATCCCCTGGGCAAGGGAGCAAAGGTCGTCGCCCTAGGGCTCTCCCTGGCCCTCCTAGCCGGGGGTATCGCCCTCATCGCCATTGACGCTGGGCAACCGCCGGTGCTAGAGATCCGGATATCCTACGGCGAGGTGACAGCCGGGGCTCCGCCGGATGTCCTTTCCTTTACTATTGAAAAAGAGGGTAATTACCACTTGGACCTCAAGGTCCAGGGGAGCAACCTCATCACCACCTGTACCATCACCCGGGAAACTGGTGAGGTGGTCCAAGGTTTTAGCGGTGTTGCTTTCAGCACCGACGCCTACTTGTACCTGGAGCCAGGTAAGTACACTTTTTCCGCTTCTTATCGGGTTGAGGCTCCGGATTCCACCCTGGTCATCGAGGTCAGCCTGAAGCTGTATTAATGGCCATTGCCTATTCCCCGCAACCCCTGTTGGTGAATACCCTGTAATAGACCCCCGGGGGTAAAATAAAAAAAGGGTGGCGCCCATGGGGCAGATGGGCGTCACCCTTTTTGCATTTATA